>JAMQPI010000022.1 GCA_023717565.1 Pyrinomonadaceae bacterium
TTTTGTGTACCTTCACAGAGAAGGCAGCGTTTGAACTCAGAGATCGTCTTTCTGCCGCGGCCGCCAAGGTTAAATATGAAGGCGACTTGTCAGAGTTACGAGCCTCGACAATTCACAGTCTCTGCAATCGTTTGCTTTCAATGCGCGATCTCCTTTCTTCGGAAGGCGTTATCTACGTTCATGTTGGTCACTCGGTAAGTCACTATGTTCGAAGTGTTATGGACGACCTTTTTGGATATGACAGGATGTTGAATGAAATCATCTGGCAACGCACAGGTGCCCATAATGACGCGTTGCGTTTTGGTGTCGTCTCAGACGTAATTCTCTATTACGCGAAAGGGGAGAAGTGGTCTTGGAACCAGCAGTTTACTGAATACGAAAAAGATTACGTTGATACTCGATATCGGTATGTGGAAGAGGAGACTGGCAGAAAGTTTTACCCCAACCAGATAACCGGTCAGGGCTCAGGACCACCGCGAAGGTTTGGTGATCGGGTTATTCCGGCACCTGCTGGAAGGCACTGGGCCTATACTCAAGAAGACCTCGATCGTCTTATGAGCGAGAATGGAATCTATTTTAGTTCAACGGGATATCCTTATATTAAGAATTACCTGGACGAGCAAAAAGGCCGACCTGTGCAGAATGTCTGGACAGATCTACCAATGACCAAAAGCGGTTCGGAACGTAGCGACTACCCAACTCAGAAGCCAGAAAGACTATTACAGCGAATCGTCTCGACTTCAACAGCGGTCGGAGGTCTAGTCGCTGATTTCTTCTGCGGATCCGGGACGACGATGGCAGTTGCGGAGAAGCTTGGGCGACGCTGGATTGGATGTGACCTTGGTAGATATGCAATACACACATCGCGCAAGCGTATGCTTGGCATTGATAACTGCAAGCCCTTTGAGATCCTCAATCTAGGCAAATACGAGCGACAGTATTGGCAAGGTGTCACGTTTGCAGAAAAAGGCAGTACGCTTACCGAGAATGCGCTCTATGAATACCTCGCGTTCATCCTGAAGCTCTACGCAGCACAGCCTGTCGTAGGTCTTGTAAACTTGCATGGAAAACGAGGCCGCGCGATGTTGCACATCGGCGCCGTTGATGCGCCCGTGACAATTGATGAAGTGAACGCCGCGCTTGCCGAGTGTGTCCAACTGAAGCAGACGGAGCTTCACATTCTCGGCTGGGAATGGGAGATGGGCATCAATAATCTGCTGCCCCCCGAAGCGAAGAAACAAGGTGTGAAGCTTCTGTTTCTTCAAATTCCAAGAGAGGTAATGGAGCAGCAGGCCGTCGATAAGGGAGATATCGAATTCTTTGAACTTGCTTACCTCGAAGTCGAAATCGAAAAGCCAAAGAAGCTGACGACCACGATCAAACTCATAGACTTCGTCATACCGAACACCGAACTCATTCCTGAAGAAGTTCGTTCGAAGGTCAAGAAGTGGTCTGACTACATAGACTACTGGGCCATAGACTGGGACTTTCAAAACGACACTTTCATGCAGGGTTGGGTCAACTATCGCACGCGCAAAGACCGCTCACTTGCCCTGATCTCAGATCCGCATACGTACGAGAAGGCCGGCCGTTACCGCGTCTTAGTAAAAGTCGTTGACATCTTCGGCAACGACACGACGCAGGCGTTTGATGTTGATGTGAAATAAGGTCGTGCTCGATGTGTCTTTTTCGTAGACCAGCGTTATGTGTAGAAAAATGGAACAGTAGCGTAATGAAGCCAGTACCATCACGCGTTAGCGGATGGGTTATGCAACACAACGACATGCGGGCGGAGATTGAGAGATACGAGAGTTAGACACCCACCCGCTACCGCGCGGTGGTACTGACATCCTGACTCATCGATTCGGTTGTCCTTTAGAAAGCACTGTACGCCAAATGAAATCATTCGAACCCGGATTTCTTGAGAAGCAACGTATCTCGCAGAACCTTCTGCGCACTATTCGTCTTATCGGAGAATACAAAGGCAAGGAAGAGGTTTTTAGGCTGCAGTCACCGCAAGTACTCGAAACTCTTCGCCAGGCGGCTGTCATACAGAGCACCGAATCCAGCAACCGCATCGAAGGTGTAGTCGCTCCTCATGAGCGAATAGTCAAACTTGTTCAGAAAAAGATTAAGCCGGCCAATCGTTCCGAGCAGGAGATCGCCGGCTATCGCGACGTGCTAAATACCATTCACGCGAATCACGCGAACATGAAGTTCAGCGTGAACCTTGTGCTGCAAATGCATCGTGATCTTCTTAAGTTCACATCTGAGAAGGGTGGTAAGTGGAAGAGTTCACAAAACGAAATTGAAGAAGTCGGTGCTGATAGCGAAAAGTTTATCCGGTTTACTCCAGTCGCCCCACATTTGACAGAAGATGCAATGCGATCGCTGCACAACCGGTTTGATGAAGTGTGTAAGACTCATCAGTATGAGCCACTACTTTTGATTCCTGCTTACATCCTCGATTTCCTCTGCATTCACCCATTTCGAGACGGCAACGGACGCATGGCCCGACTAATCACTTTGTTACTGCTGTACCAGTGGGGTTTTGAGGTTGGGCGTTACATTAGTCTAGAAATGATTGTTGAAGAGACGAAGGAGAGTTATTACGACAGTCTTCTCGACTCTTCTCAACAATGGCATGAGGGCAATCACTCACTAGAACCATGGTGGGATTACTTTGTTAGCGTAATGCTTTTGAAATCCTATCGTGACTTTGAGCAGCGCGCAGGCAAACTTACGAGTGCTCGGGGTGCGAAGACTGCAAACGTCCTGGACGCGGTCGATCGTTTGCCAGACGGCTTCAAGATAGTTGATTTGGAACGGGCGGCCCCCAATGTGACCCGCGAAATGATACGTGTTGTTCTGAATCGGCTGAAAAAAGAGAAGAAGGTCTATTGTGAAGGGCGAGGTCCTGCAGCGACTTGGCATAAGCTGGCGTGACGCCAAAGAAAAGTCCGTTGGGTGAGTAATGGTAATAACTCACTACTAGTGGTAATAGTGATGGTAATAACTCGAAACACCCCAATTTATCCCCATATTTCCCGATATTGGGCTGGCAATAATTTAGGTAAGTTACTTACTAATTAGGCAAAGAATTAGGTAACTTCCCCGAAAGGTGGTAACAACTCACTACTAGTGGTAATAGAGGTGGTAATGACTCACGTCCGAGGTCCTCGCGCATGCCAAAAAGCGTAATCTCCTACCAGAAAGACCTCCCTGAAATTCCCGGGCGCTGCGCTTGGGAGAAGCCAACGTCATTTCTAGTCAAAGATGCGTCGAGCGAGAGCGGCTGGCGTGTAGATGAATCAGGCAGGCGAAAAAGCAGCCTGCTCCTGGTAAACAAGCTGAGAGCGGAAGTTGATACCTGGCGCGACAAGGATTACGAGGGCGCTTCTGAGGTAACGAAGGATCTCTTTCGGTATTGGTTTGAAGAAGACCACGAAGTGGCTGGATTTCCCGTGCCATTCCGCTACCACTTCTGCCAGCGCGAGGCTATGGAAACGCTCGCCTATGTAGTTGAGGTTCTTGAGAATCGCGACGCCAAGGACTTGATCGACATTTACGCCGAGGCATTTCAGGCGGATCTTCTTACAAAGTCAATCGAGTATCAAACGACGATGGACGGTCGGCGACAGATACGTCGTTACGTGCCCGAGCTCAATAGCGCTGGTGTCCAGGACTTGCCTCTTGAGAACCTGCGCCGATACGCCTTCCGAATGGCCACGGGCTCAGGAAAAACATGGGTCATAGCAATGGCCATTGTCTGGTCGTATTTCCACCGAAAACAGGTTCCGGGCTCCAACCTTTCAACCAACTTCCTGATCGTCGCACCCAATGTCATCGTCTATCAACGCCTGGAGAAAGACTTTGCCAGTAACAGGCTCTTCTCTGAAATCCCGTTAGTTCCACCAGAATGGCGACCCTGGAACCCGAAAGTGATCCTTAGGGACGACTCCATCGAGCCCGATGCTTCGGGAAACATTTTCCTGACCAACATCCATCAGCTCTATGAGTCGCGAGAGCAGGATTGGGTCGCTGCCAATCCGGTGGACGCCATGCTCGGGCGAGTTCCTTCCAAGGACTTAAGTTCCCATCAGCGCTCAATGCTGGAGCGAGTGAAGACTCTGACGGATCTCGTAGTGATCAACGATGAGGCGCACCACGTCCACGACGAGGACTTGGCCTGGAGTCAATCACTGCTGGGTATTCATAAATCTTTACCAAAAGGTCTTTCTCTCTGGCTCGACTTCTCAGCCACGCCAAGAGACCAGAATAGAATTCATTATTCCTGGACCATCTGCGATTACCCGCTCGCACAGGCCGTCGAAGACAGGATAGTCAAGGCGCCGATCATAGTAACGAAGGAAGATGATCCTAATCAGCCGGCAGAGCCGGAAGAAGTCACCAAAGATAACGTAACTGAAAAGTATGGCTATTGGATTCACGCTGCAGTGCAATGTTGGCATACGCACTACAAGATTTATAAGAAGCTAAACCGCAAGCCAGTGCTCTTTATCATGGCTGAGAAGAACTCGTTTGCGGATGCGATCGGCAAATACTTGGGAGACACGCCGGAATTTCGCATCCGTCCGTCAGAGGTGAAGATAATTCATACCGACAACACGGGTGAGATTACTAAAAAGGGCTTAGAAGAAGCGCGAGCTCTGGTGCGAGACATCGATCAGCCGAGCAATAAGATTAAGGCAATTGTGAGTGTGATGATGCTAAGGGAGGGTTGGGACGTTCGCTCGGTCACTGTCGTCCTGGGACTTCGGCCCTTCACGGCAAGGGCCGAGATTCTTCCGGAGCAGGTTATCGGTCGTGGCTTGCGATTGATGATGGATGTTGGACCCGATACGCAGACTCTTGAAGTGCTCGGCACAAGAAAGTTGCTCGACTTCCTACGCCAGCAGCTTGAGATTGAAGGTGTAGGAGTTGGAACGGAGAAGGGAGATCCTGCCCAGCCTGTGACGATCACTGCGGTTGAAGAGCGTCTGGAGCATGACATCGAGATTCCAATGACGAAGCCGAGACTCACTCATGATTTTAGGAAACTGGAAACACTTGATCCGTCAGACTGGAAGGCAATCTACTCAACCGAAGACCTTGAAGAGCCTTTTAGGGTGAGTTTGATAATGGAGTTTGCTACCACTCAGACGGAAGTACACCAAGCGGACCTAGTGTCCGGAGAAGCTCCACTGACGCAGTCTCTGTTGAGTTCGATAACCAATAAGGTGATTTACCGTGCCAAACTTACAAATGTATTCAAAGACTTATTCCCCGTTGTGAGGGATTATGTTGGACATCAGTGCTTTGGCAAATCAGTCGACTTGGATAGCGATAACATTCGAAATCATTTGCGCCGCTTCGAAATCCAGGAGGCGATAGCGAGGTATTTGGCTCGGAAGGTTGCGGAACTGATCGTCGAGCGACGCGAAATTGAGTTCGAGCCTAAAAGTCTCAAACTTTCGAGTACAAGACCATTCTTCTGGCGGCGAAATCTTCCGCCTCTAACCTGTAAACGCACGGTTTTCAACTATGTGGCAACGTACAACAACTTCGAACGACAATTTGCTGAGTTCTTGGACAAAGCGCCTGATGTTCTTCGCTTTGCCGCCCTGGGCACAACCCAACAAGGTGATTCGGCTTCTGTATTTCGAGTCGATTACCTCAAGCTCACTGGTGCTATCGGCTTCTACCACCCGGATTGGGTCGTTGTTCAGAGCACTCCCGACGGAACAGTGAACTGGATCATCGAAACCAAGGGTCGCGAATGGCCTGGCACCAAAGCAAAATATGAGTCAATTAATAGTTGGTGCGAACGGATTACAGAGCAAACCGATTCAACTTGGAAGTTCGCTGTGGTAAATCAGACCGATTTCGACTGGAGGAAGCCGACAACGTTGGTCGAAGCCGTGAACGCGCGCGATGAACAAGCCTTGCTCTAACAGGCTATAGCGTGCTTTTCAGTTTTACGTTCTTGCGTTACCTCTCAGCGGACAGAAGAAGGAGAGCCTCCCGTGACTTATTTTCTCGCACTGTTCTATCCCGAAACTTATGAGGCATTCACAAAATCCAGCCGGGAGATCGCAGGCTTTCGTCGCCGCAACCAGAAAGCAGCACAGAGTGTTCAAGTTGGCGACAAGCTCGTCTGTTATGTCGCTAAGCTCTCACGATGGGTCGGCATTCTTGAGGTGACGAGCGAATGGTTCAAGGATGAAACTCCTATTTTCTACCCTGAGGATGACCCCTTTGTAGTTCGCTTTGAAGTCGTACCGCTTGCCTGGCTACCTAAAGAGAAAGCAATTCCAATACGTGACGACCGAGTTTGGAACCATCTCTCATTCACGCGCGACGCTGACAAAAGCAAGTCGCAGTGGACAGGGAGACTGCGCACGAGCCTTACTCAGCTAGACGATAAAGACGGCGCGTTCATTGAGAAATTCATTCTGTCTCAAGCGACTAACGGTGAGGAATTCGAAATCAATGAGCAAGAGTATCAGAAACTCCTTTCTCACAATGAGTCGAGTGACGACCTTGATCCAGTTGACCGGCATTCGGCAGCGTTTGCGGCTAATTGGTTTGTCAGACAATTTCCCGATGAGGCAATACGCCGCAAATGTGCCCACTTTTTAGCAAACGGGATCGATCTAGCTCACCAACAAGGAGTCAATCGGTGGAGAATTACGCTGAAAAATCGACGCTTAAGGCTCGTCGTCGGTAAGCTAGTCGCAATCCACTTGGCTAGTGAGAGCGTCCGTATCGGACTTATTCCTTCACACCTATCCTCTGAGACTAAACGCAGCGTGGAGGAGGTAGGTGGGTGGTCCAGTGAACACGATACTAGTCCCGCGTCTGCGCTGCTGCAGCTACCCATCGAGACTTTCTTTGAATTTGAGAGTGATCTCGCCTCTAATTTTGCAGAGTTCGTCGCCGTTGCGGCATCCACCGTCAGGAAGACCATAGAGCATAAGTCCCATTCACCCGGTGTAATCGCGTACCTCCAGGAACTGACTGGCCAAACGCTTCCGGAGCCGGTGTACGATGAAGTGGAGAACACTGAGGTTGTGGCAACCCCAAAAGCTGTTGCGTTGAAGACCGCAAGGGCCCTCTTCAACAAAGTCGATTACGAGCTGAGTCACCTGCTGAGTGCTATTGATACCGGGGATATTGGGCTACCCGATCTGCAGCGGCCGTTCGTTTGGTCCTCTGCGAAGGTTCGCGATCTCTTCGACTCAATGTACCGCGGGTTCCCGATCGGATATCTGCTCTTCTGGTCAAACTCACAGTTACGAGATGCACGTCCGATCGGGATCGGAACAAAGCAACAAAAAATCCCCAGGCTGGTGATAGTTGATGGGCAGCAACGGCTGACATCTTTGTATGCAGTTCTGCGCTCGAAACTCGTCCTCGATGAGCACTTCAATCACAAGCGAATCGAGATAGCCTTCAGACCGCGCGATGGGAAGTTTGAGGTTACCGATGCTGCTGTTCGAAAGGATCCAGAATTCATTACGAGCATTTCCGAGATGTGGGAAAGCGGTTCCACGAGTTGGGGTGTGGTTAACAGGTTCCTCAAGAAACTTAGAGAGAAGCGCACAGTAGACCCTGAGGACGAGGAGGCAATGAGCCATAACATCGATCGGCTCTTTTCCTTGCACGGCTATTCCCTCACAGCATTAGAGATTGTCGCAGAGGTGGAGGAGCAGGAAGTAGCCGACATCTTTGTGCGAATAAACAGCGAGGGAATCAAGCTCAACCAAGCTGACTTCATTTTGACTCTGCTCTCCGTTTTTTGGCAGGAGGGGCGACTGGCCTTGGAGGAATTCGCGAGGATGTCTCGCGTACCGCCGACCGCGGGAGGTAAAGCGTCGCCGTTCAATTATCTGCTTCAGCCCTCACCGGATCAGTTGCTCAGAGTTGAGATCGCTACGGGATTTTACAGGGCGCGTTTGCGAAGCGTTTACCAGGTACTCCGTGGGAAGAACCTGGAAACTGGTGAGTTCTCTCAAGAACTACGAGATAAACAGTTTGAGCACTTGCGTCATGCACAATCAGAGGTGCTCGACCTCAATAGTTGGCATGACTATCTTTCGATTCTCACGATGGCGGGGTACCGCACGTCTGAAATGATTTCCTCTAAAACGGCCGTAATGTACACATACGCGACGTACCTTATTGGCAAGCTTCGGTATAATGTCTCCCACCACGATCTACACCGGTTGATCGGCCGATGGTTCGTAATGAACTCTCTCTCCGGGCGTTATTCTGGTTCAAGCGAAACGATCATGGAAGAAGACTTGAATAGGTTGCGACCTGTGAAAACCGCTGAGGCCTTCATGACCCTTCTTGAAGGTTTGATTGCTACTAGTCTAACGTCGGATTTTTGGACCCTTACATTGCCAACCCGACTCGAATCATCAGCGTCGCGCAATCCTGCTTTCCTGGCCTATCTGGCGTCGCAGTGCCAACTCGGGACGCAAGTGTTGTTTTCAGAAAAGCGGGTTACTGACGTCATGGATCCGGCTTTAAGACCCAGTCGAAAGACCATTGATCGGCATCACTTGTTCCCACGGGCATGGCTTCAGCGCCAGCGGATAACAGACCTCAAAATGATCAACCAAGTGGCAAACTTTGCATACGTCGAGTGGCCGGACAATCTGAGGATCAAAGACTTACCGCCGAGGGAGTATGTGCCCACGATTCGAGAGCAGTTTAGCGAACACAAGTGGATCCGGATGTGCCGGGAGAATG
Organism: Pyrinomonadaceae bacterium; assembly: GCA_023717565.1. Taxonomy (GTDB): domain Bacteria; phylum Acidobacteriota; class Blastocatellia; order Pyrinomonadales; family Pyrinomonadaceae; genus PSRF01. The sequence continues at coordinate 8,761 of JAMQPI010000022.1, forward strand.
CTTTACCTGAAGGCTGGGAGAAAATGTCATACCCTGAGTTCCTCCAACAACGCCGTGTGCTGATGGCTCAGTTAATTAGGAGTGGGTTTGACTCGATCGGCACAAATCAAACAATGGCTGATGGCGCCACCATTGAAGAGGGTGCTGCTTCTGAACAGATCGTTTGGCGGACGATTGAATCAGTCGAACTGCATCTGCGGAAGCTCGTTCGTCTACGCTTCAACCAACAATGGGGTGACGGAGCTGACGCGAAGATGGCGGGGATTCTCCGCGATGAGGCGATGACAACCATCGCACGAAATCGCGCACAGCGGGAGAAACAATATGCCTTTGTTGAAAAGTCTGTGACAGATTCAATCCTGGATTTTTGCTATCTTGGTCAACTTATCCAATTAATGCTTGCTCCTCACTCATGGGCGCTTTTCAAATCTGGGTTCAGGGACCAGCGGCAGTTGGAGGATCTTAGAGACGCAATAATGCCCGTCAGAAACGACAGGGCTCATTTTCGTTCCGTGCCGGAGGTCGCGTTATCGCGATCTCGAGTGGCACTTAATGACCTTGCGGGACGTCTTCGCACGCTGGACGAGCCACCCGCTAGAGAAGGTATCGTCGGAGCGTGAGCGGACAATTAACGAGCGAATCTCATTGCTTGTTGGATTTTGACTTCGTCAGTAGGGAGTCTCGGAGGGGCTGTCAATCTCTGTAGGTGACTGACTCCGGCTCCCGTCTGAGGAAGAATTGATGCTGTTCACGTCAATAGATAACCGAAGAGGCAGAAAGTTGAGCGACCGATTACCGTCCTAACTGGAGACCCTGCGACTTGCCAAGGAATTCATATAATCCCGCACAGGCTTCGCGACCGTCGACAGTGAGATCTTATGAGTTCGACAATAGCTGGACTCGAACCACTTGAGCAGTGGCTTGTTGCCTCGACTAGAGTTGCAGCTTAGGCAACAGATCGCAATGGTTCTGGGGTTGTCCCACGGAGGCAAGTGGTTCAAGTGTTCGATCGTCGCCCAATCCGCTCGATTGCGGGTGGTGCCCGGCGTAGACATCTCCTTCTGACAATACACACATATTCGATCCCTTTTCCGGACAAGTGCCACGGCATCTTCAGGCAATCCATACCTATTCATACATACGTCCTTGATAGTGCTATTTCGGCTTTGTGTGTAGAGAGTTGGCCAGAGCTGGACGGCAAATCGTCTGGACGAGTAAGGAACTGCCCCGGGCCAATCCCGGTGGGGCCTGTTGCCTTTTTCGATTGAAGGAAATGCCGATTGAATGAAATCTTGCTCTTGGCGAAGGCGGTCCCTTCCAAAGTTCCCATAGCACATCAGGCTCGAATAGGTTGTCGACTTTTGTCTCTTCCCTGCGAATTACTCAAATTCCAGCAGATGTATTCGCTGTTATCTACGAAAGCGCGCTTTCAATCTGTTGCTGAACGGTTGAAACAACGCATTGACTGATGGAGCAATCAGACTATGAACGACACTGATCGTGTGTTCTGAGGTGGGCTTAACCTGATTACTGTCCAATACAACTGTGAATAGGGTAGTGGTCCGGTTCTTCTTAACCTGGGCATCAGATGTCCGAGTCCGCGCATCATCGTAACGGAAGCCACTCTCACTTACTACTCCTCGCAAGTCCGACGTAAGCAGGGCGTTAATCACTTCTTGCTTAAGGTCATTGAGCGACGAATCAACATCATAACTAGGCGACTCGACTTGCAAGCGGACCCGACGGCTCAGCACGGGATCTTGAGTATCCCCGCGCGGCGTATTGATCTGCCAAAGCACAGCGAAGAAGTCGCGACCATCATTATAGCCACGGAGGTACGCGGCACATACACCTACGCCGCCCTTCCAGCGAACCCAATCCGCAGGAGCACCAAACACGGTCTTATTGAATTTGGCATCGTTACCATAAAACTCTAAACGATCTAACATCTCATGTCCTCCGAGATCTCAATTCAGTTGCCCACGCGCCAACCAAGAAACGTTCTGTCTTCATCAGAATCTTCCATCCATCTAAAAGAGTGAGGATGCGGTGTGAGCTAGAGTTTGCTTGCTCCCACAGCCCGGACTGTTTTGGCACGTAACGCACAACGACGCCTTCGGTGGCTGTATTCAAGCCATGTGTCAACTGGGCAGTTTGTTCCAGTTGTTAAGATATTCAGTTAGGTGTTTCCACTCTATGTAGCCTGTGCCGTTAATAACGTAGGGGGTGCCGTCGGGTTTTACTCGGGGCTGCTTGGCCCAGGCTGCTTGAACTTCACCATGTGTCATGACGGAAAATTCCAGCCATGGATTAACGTCTGACATGGGACGTAGGAATACGTAAAACAGATCGGACTGAAGTTTGGACTCCAGATGTGATCGGATTTGAAGGTGGACGTCAGCGTGACCCGCCTTGGAGTATTTAACTTCAACTTTGAAGGCAGCGCCCTCGGGAGAGTGGCATGCAATATCAAACCCAGGATTGTTGTCAGGCATTACCACGCATTTGTAGCCCAAGCGCGTTAACTCATCACAGACAAGCTTAACGCCATCGCGTCCCGTTGCTGTCCGATCCTGGCTTTTCCCGGACGTGACCGCCGAATCATTAACGTTCTGCACTTCGAGATTCGCTGGAGAATAGATCTTTATACCTTCTCTGGTTTGCACTCTGTATTCGAAAACGCTCTTCGGATCCTCAAATAAGGATCTAATTCGCGTCACGCCCAAAATCCTGCCCTCGGTCAGCTTTGAGATGTGTTTGACGTGTGTACCTTCATTGAATGTGTGGTTGGCTTCCATATAGTCTTGTTTCCTTAATGGCGGCGGGCCTCGATCCAAGATTCAGAAGACTAAGCAACAGCCAGCGCCTCGTCGTTAGTAGATCAGCGTCCAGCAGCTTTCTCTAATTTGGTCACCGCGCGCGCGTATTCTTGGGCCGTTAGTTTGAGGTAAGAGTGACCAGCTCTCACGGCGCTAAAAAGATTCCGCGAGCTAATCTCCCCAATGTCGACTCCTGCAGATATCGGTAAATTTAGTTGATAGCGAATGTCCACTGTGTGAGGAAACCGCGGATATGTCTTGTTCGGATAAATTTCACTAACGACGTCAGCAAGAGCAAAGACGCGCCTACTTCCGCCGACTGCGTAGAGAACCATTCGATCGCCGGGATTGATATTGCGTGGTCTTTTGTTTTTCGGAAAGCCGACATGAGTTTTTTCGTAGCGTCGTATTTCTTCTTCTTGCGTTCCGACAACTTTCAACCAGAATTGGTTCACGGCAGGCTCCCTACAGGGTCGCTGACCCTTTTACAGACTAGAGGTTTAAGGCAAGGCACAGATTGGGCGAGACAAGTAACGAGAGGGGAAGACGTTCGCAGCAAGGTGGCGGTGCGGGGAAAACTACTCTGCGAGGCCGAACCCTGAAAGGAAACAGGAAATGAAGCGCAATTTGAGGCCCAGAAGAAGATCTGTCGCCAGAACTCCAGAATCACTTAGTTTTGGCAGTTTTGGAACTACGAATCAGAAATCTTCGAGATACTTTTCCACAATACAGACAACATTCTAGACTTGGGACAGTGAGGCTTTAATCTTGGAAGGCTAGATTCAGTAACGGTCTACCCTGAATTCCGACGTGAGTGGTCGCTTCCTTTCCGAACGAGACACGCAAGAATTGCTCGCATATCTCTTTCGTTCCTCAACGAAGCTTCACACGAGGGAACATTCATGTGGTCGCGCCACTGGTTCGGCGCCTTTTTGGGATCGACTCATTTTTGATCCAGATGGCGGCCGCAGTGGCCGATTATGATGAGGCGCTCAGTTGAGTCCCACTCGAAATGGACTCTGATGGTTTCTGAGATTCCTGGTTTCGTTCCGATCTTGAGATGCTTCATCATTTGGAGTGGCTTCCCTTTGTAAGTGAAAGTTCGGCGCTGACGGGCGCGCCGGTTATTCTCCACTCTGTCTGACTCTTGCGCTGCGTAGTGTTCGCCAAAACCCAAGCGGGCTTCGGCGTCGCTTCTTCCACTCGCCAGCGCGCACCAGTATCCGTTGGCAAGTTCCCAAAGCAAGGAAAAGAGTTTCTTCTTATGTCGAAACGACTTCGATTCATTAGCGGACTCGAATGCACTGTCAAGCACTTCAATTCGGGCCGGGAAAAGACCCTTAATCACAAGCAACGATTGCTTTGGGGTTAGAGTTTCGCTGATGACATCTTCCAAGAGATCGGAAATCACATCCGGTATGGCGTCTGCCCGATCACCGGGATTGCTGAATATCGGGAATGTTTTTAGTTTCTTATTGTCAAAGATCAAACCACGCTTCTCATCGTCAATCTGCCTGACTTCACCCTCGAGCGTCTTAACCTGGAATTCTAAATCTCCAATCCTCTGTTGAAGCTGTTGTTTCAAGCGTCTACTCTCGGCATCAATCTCTCCAGCTAAGTTCGCGTAGTCCTTTGCTTCCTTTAACGTAAGCCGCAACTCCTGCAGTTCAGATTCAAATCGCTTTTTGGATTCCTCAAGCAGTCCAAGAAGCTCGAATTCGGGGGCTACGTTGAAGTTCCTTTTAAAGAACTCTTCGATTAGGCCCTTATTCATTTCCTTCGTTCTTTCGATCCGGATATACCACTGATATGGTCGGCCGTTGTGCGCGGAGCGATAGCTCAAGCCGTTCCGAGTGTATGAGATGTTTTCAGCGGTCATCTTCTCTCGAACCTGGTTGAATCGCTCCTCACTGCTGTTGAGCAAGACATAGACACTCGAGCCGCTGTCATCGTAGGTATACTCGGTTGGTTGATCATCGGAAGGCTCGAGAGTCTCTTGACGATTCAACCACGCCGCCGGAACAGAGAAGTTGACGCGCACCCGGTACGCCGAACCGCCTGCATCGCTGGAGAGCTCCGTCACCGTCGCTTGAATAGGTTGAGCTTCTTCGTTTATCTGAGGAGCGAGATATGACGCCAGTTCACGCCTAATGTAGCCGACCTGCTGGCCGTTTTGTGTTTCCACTAAGATCGCATTAGCGTCCGAAGGATTGTCAGGTTCACGTCGTAGTTGAACGGGTTCTCGCAACGAGAGTTGGGGAATCACAAGGTACCGCTCATCATGCATCACTCCGGCGAGGTATGTGTCGAAAGTTCTGTATGCGTCGCTGCGTTTGATCGGGCGCGCGAGTTGGGGCGGGTGGGCGATGATGTCGCTGTAGGCTACGGATGTGTCGCGAGTCGCAGGTGGTGAGTCGGCAATCGCCGATAGTGAACTCTGATCGGCAAACAGTGAACCTTGAATCGCAGGTCGGGAGTCGTGACTCGTGCTTCGTGAATCGCTTTGGTTACCGAGCGAATCACTCTTGTCATCGCCCAGTTGGAGCTTCGGGTTTAGGATGTAACCCGATTCGAGATCTCCAAAGACCTCGTTACGTTCCCAGCGCCAGTACCAGAAGTAATAAGCAAGGTAGGCGCAGAACAGCGCGTCTAACTGATCCTCATGATCCTTTAGTTTTCTACCGCTGAGCTGATTAAGCTCCTCAGTTAACAGCCCGTTCAATTTCGTACTTCGGTGCAGAGGTGGCTTTGCCTCGCCTAGTCCAGACAGATAAGTTCGGAAGGTGTTCAAGCCCAGGCGCTTTTCGGCGACAGTTCCTTTCTTGTACTTGATCGTCTTCGGTAGATCCCACAGCGCCACCATCGCGGCGTGAGGGTAGACCTCAGCCATGATGCGGCCCTGACGCTGTGGATTCAGTGGGTCGACGTGAAGAAAGCCGAGCGAAGCGAGTTCGGCGGTGAGAGCAACGCTGGTCGAGCCTGGGAAAAGATGGAGGTTTGAAGAGTGGCAGGAAGCGTCGCGCGATCCGTATCGCTGACCGACCGCGGTCTCACAGCCGCGTTGGCCAGTTTCGTTGACAATGATCAACGGGGCATCGATGGCGACGACCGTGTCGGCCGTCGCATTAGCAGATACAAATTCCGCAACAGACTCTTCGGGAGATATTGTTTGAAGGGTGGTTAGCTCTGCGCCTTCACGGTCGCCTTGCAGTACGGCCACGCCGGTTGGGTTGCGATCGCTCTGCCAGGCGAGATCGATGCCGATGAAGGTGGTGGTAATCATGCTGTTCTATCCGGAAGTCAGATGCCGGTCCGTGGGGCGTTGCGTCAGATGGGGCGTCGGTCCGTGGGAAGCGTGCGTGGCGTCGACTGGGGGTCAGTACGTTGAAGGGGCTCGTTACGTCGGCTGGGGCGGCCACCGAGGGACGCCCCTACAATTAGTCGGGCACCCCATGGCATTTGATTATATAGGTGTTAGCGCACAGACGGACAGTTTCACTCGACCTACGCTAATTCGGGCCTTGCAATGCAGGTTGCGACACTGAACCCAGGTTCTCAATCGGGAGTCAACATTCGACGTAAGAGTCTGACTCAAGAGATCAGACTTCCGAGGTACAAAATGGGATATGAGCATAGCGCGGAATGTACGTCCTGCCACAACACTTTTACGGTAAGTGAGGGTGGAGGCTTTTCCTTCCACCTCCTCCGCTGTGAGAAATGCGGAAAAGATAAAAGCGTTGGATTTGAACAGCTGGGAGTTTAGACGACCGGCGTCCGATTAAAGTGTCTCTTGGGTACTGAAAAACAAACACGATCCACGAAACCCCACGAAACCCCACGAAATTGATGTAACGATCAAGACTGAGCTGGAGCGTCCCAAAGCGCAACGGAGTGTCATGAAGTCAGTACCGTAACGTGGTAGCGTCGGGTCCACGGTTCCAACCACAAATCTACGTGTCATTGGTTATCATCTACGGTTCAATGAGCAGCTCTGGCGCTGAGAACCTCCTTATGAGCTGCGGCGGCGGCGGCAGTGTCCATGTATTCGTGGAATCTGATGACTTTGCCATTCTGTACCGTGAACACATGCGCAAAGTCACCTCCGAACTCCCTACCAGTAGATCTAACCCGCCAAGCATAATGACCCAGAGCCACGACTTTATCACCTTGAGCGATAAACTCTCTTGGATCAAAATGCTGCACTTCCTGGGTATCAACTAGCGATGCAAAGAACTGCCCCATCTGTTCATGACCT
>JAMQPI010000267.1 GCA_023717565.1 Pyrinomonadaceae bacterium
TAGTTTAGAGTTCAAACTTCAGTTTGCGCTCGCGAAACGACAACCTGAAGGTTGAACTCTAAACTCCCGATTCAAACGACCTTTACTTGAATTTTCGCTCGCTTGACAGCCTCAAAACCGGACCGTATATTCAGACTCCACTTCACTAAGGCACCCGTAGCTCAGCTGGATAGAGTACCTGACTACGAATCAGGGGGTCGCATGTTCGAATCATGCCGGGTGCACCATTCATTCCTTGGTTCTAACAGCGACTCTCGCAGGCTCACTCAGTCCAGGGGCGAAACTTCCATCGTTGCCATGCGTAAGTAATTTGAGGACCGGGGCATGCTACGGTTTCATTTTAGGTTGCGCAAATGCCATATCTCGAAGCGCTAAAATTAGCTCTCGCTTCCATCCTGTCACACAAGCTGCGTTCGTTCTTGACGCTGCTGGGCGTCATCTTCGGAGTGGCTACGGTGATCGTCGTCGTGTCTCTCATCGAAGGCTTCAATTCCTATGTCGATGAAAAGATTGCCAACATCGGGACCAACGCTTTCGCGGTGAACAAGTATGCGATTGAAGATTTTTCCAGTGTCGAGGCGCTCAACGCTGCCCGGCGGCGCAACAAGGACGTAACTCTTGACGACGCGGCGGCACTCCAGGCGCGCGGCGGCTCCCTCCAGGAAGTCGGCGCGAAGGAAGACGCCGCCGGAGACGTGAAGTTTGGGGCGATTAGCCTTTTTCGCTTACACATCAGTGCCACCACACCTAACATTGCCGAGATCGAACGCATCGAAGCCGGCGAAGGTCGCTACTTCACCAAAGTTGAAGAGGAAAGCCGCCGTAACGTGACCTTTATCGGAGCCGACGTCGCAGAAAAACTTTTTCCCACCTCGAATCCACTCGGCCAAACGATCCGTATCGACGGGCGGCCATTTGAAGTAGTGGGCGTCGGCAAGGCGAAGGGCTCGGTCTTCGGGCAAACGCAGGACATGTACGTGGCCATGCCGCTGTCAACTTTTCTGGCAGCTTACGGCTCGCGGAGATCGCTCAGCCTCAGCGTTACCTCGTCCAGTCCCGAAACCTATTTGGACGCAGTGGATGAAGCGCGCGTCGTCATGCGGACGCGACGAAAACTTTCGCCCGCTGAAAAAGACAACTTTGGGATCATTACTCCGAGCGCCATCAATGAACTGCGGGACAAGATCTTCGGTACTATCCAGATTGCCGCCGTTGGTATTACCTCAATCTCGTTGGTGGTCGGCGGCATCGTCATCATGAACATCATGCTGGTCAGCGTTTCCGAGCGGACCAAGGAGATTGGCATTCGCAAGAGCATCGGTGCCCGCCGCACCGATATACTTAAACAATTCCTGGCTGAATCAATCCTGCTGTCCCTGGTGGGAGGCGGGATAGGTATCACCATCGCCTATCTGCTGGCCAAGTTGGTCGCGGTCTTAACACCAGTGCCTACAGCTCTGCCGCTGCTCGCTGTCACGGTTGCCTTCGTAGTGTCGGGAACCGTTGGCCTGATTTCTGGGGTCTATCCCGCCTGGAAGGCGGCGGGGCTCGATCCCATTGAAGCTCTACGAGCCGACTAATGAGAGGGACAAAGATCATTTTCCATTTTCCATTTCTCATTTCTCATTTGTCATCGCAAGACCACAAGGCGCACCAACAGTCTAGAATGCGGATGGAATGCAATGGAATCACAGGTCAGCGTGTAACCAGATTCAACCAGGTCCTGGTCTTGCGGATGACAAATGAGAAATGGAAAATGGAAAATGGAAAATGATTCAGGGCTAAACGCCAACACACGACGTTCCATTCAAGGTACCAGATATGAGCCTTCTGAAAGGTAACCTTTACGAGAACATAAGAATGGGGTTGGATACCTTGTGGCAACACAAGCTCCGATCGGCGCTTACTGTGCTCGGAGTCGTCATTGGCACGATGACCGTAATAGTCATTGCGGCGTTCGTTTCCGGAATCGATGCTCGCGTGTCCAAGGAAATTGAATCGTTCGGGACCAATTCGATCTACGTCTACCGCTTCGACCCCAGTTTCAATATCAACCCATCGCAGGAAGAGCGAATGCGCAAGCCGCTCAGCTACGAAGACATGCTGGCTATCCAAACCGAGTGTCCTGCGATCGTTTATGCCACAGCGTTTATCTCGCCAGTCGACTTCTTCGGCGGACCATTCGCCCAGCGCGTCAACGTGCGTTATCGCGACATTGAAATGACCAATGCCGCCGTGCAGGGCACTTCTCCCAACTACTTCAAGATGGGCGTGACGACGATCGGTGAAGGCCGCTACTTTAGTGACGAAGAAAACGCGCGCCACGCCAATGTGGTAGTCATCGGCAGCGATGTGGCCAACACACTCTTCCCGTTCAGCAATGCCGTGGATCAGCAGGTGTCGATAAATGGACGGAGCTACCGGGTAGTGGGTGTGCTTACCGCCCGTGATGTATTCCTGATCGGCGCTGAAGATCCAAACAACGAAAACAAAGCGGTCTACCTGCCCTACCTGACGTTGCGCAAATTGTATCCTGATGTTGACGACAACTTCGTGATGGCCCAGGCGCGACCGGGACAAATGAAAGAGGCAGTCGAGGAGATCCGCGAACTGTTGCGACGGCGGCGAAAAGTGGCCTATGAGGCGGCCGACAACTTTGGGATCTCGACTTCGGAACAAATCCTCTCGCAGTTTGGGGCCATTACCGGCGGCGTATTCGCGTTGATGGTCGCGATTTCAAGTGTCGGACTGCTGATCGGCGGTATCGGCGTGATGAACATCATGCTGGTGTCCGTCACCGAGCGTACGCGGGAAATCGGCGTTAGAAAAGCAATTGGTGCACGCCGGCGCGATATCGTGTTTCAGTTTCTGATTGAAGCGGCAACGCTGACGGGACTGGGAGGAATCCTGGGAATTCTGGTGGGCTGCGGGATTGCGCTGTTAATACAGACTATTATGCCGACCTACATACCCCTCTGGGCACCGATTGTGGGTTTTGTTGTTTCGGTGGGGTTGGGTGTGATCTTCGGATTGTGGCCAGCTTGGAAGGCAGCGCGTCTGAACCCGATCGAAGCACTCAGGTACGAGTAGCGGGATTTTTGGATTTTGGATTTTGGATTTTTGATTGCCGCCGCACCACGGCCGTTTCTCACAACAGCCGAGCGGTAGCAAGGTCCGAGGGGCGAACAGTTTTTGTTAACTAAGGAGCGAGCCTCAGCCGACGTATTAAGTCCGTGTACCTCGCCTCGGTACGAAGGCTTGCGAACCGCGGATCGACCTTCAGATTGATCAGCCAGCCGACGCGTTCTTCGGCGGCCCTTTCCAGGTTATCGAGCGCCCTTTCCTTATCGCCAAGGCCCGTGTAGAGGAGCGCGAAGTCGAGAGGCGAGACGTACCGACGCTTGGACATCTCTCTTAGCTCTTCGAGTAGCTTCAGTGCTTCGCTTCGCTTTCCCGACACCGCGTAAGCATGTCCCATCGCGCCCATCGCTTCCGAGAACCCGCCGGGAAAATTGTTGGCCTTCCGCAACTCCGCCAAGGCCTCATCGTACATTCCCTTTTGCTCGTAGGCTGCGCCGGCAACGAGATGAGCGATCGCAAAATTCGGATCCATCTCGTTAGCTTTTCGGTTCGCCTCCACCGCCTCGTCATACCGACTAGCGAAGTAGTACGCCCGCACCACGTCCGCGTAGGATACGGGCGATAACGGATCGAGCCTGAGGTTGAGTTCGGTCTGGGCAATCGATTCGTCGAAGCGCCCAGTAGCCGTCAGTAGATAGGAGTACAGGCGATGAGGGTCTGAATAGTCCGGGTTGAGATCGATCGCTCGTTGGAGCTCTCGTTCCGCGGCTGACCAGTTCCACTCGTAGAACATTTCAGTCGTGCCTGAAGCGGCGTGGCCCTCGGCTAGTTGATCATCAAGTTGCAGAGCCTTAGTCGCTGCGGCTTTAGCTTTGGGGAAGGCCTCCTTCGGCGGCAACCAACCGTTGATGCCCATGATGCCGTAGGATTTGGCTAGACTGGCGTAGGCTGTGGCGTAGCTCGGATCTCGAGCGATCGCCTGGCTGAAATACTCGATGGCTGTATTGCTGCCCTCTGGAGTGAACTTGTTCGATAAGTATTCCCCTTTGAGGTAAAGTCGGTACGCCTCTGCATCCTCGGTGAAGTGTTTCGTCAGCCGCTCCGCGTCCTTGCCAATTAACCTAAGCGCCAGCGCTTCCGCTACCCGTTGCGAGACTGCGTCCTGCATTGCGAAGATGTCCGTGAATTTCTCATCGAAGCTTCCGGCCCACAACTGCCGGGCATCGGTCACGCTCACGAGCCGCACCGTTACCCTCATACGATCGCCCGCTCGTTGCATGGTGCCATCGAGCACCGCATCGACCTTCAGCTCTTCCCCGGCCGCGACCGGGTCCTGGTCCAGTCGGCTGTACTTGCGCACCGCATTGAATGGCCGAACGGTGATCTTACCGCTCCCGCTGAGCCTCCTTATGAGGGTGTCGGCCATCCCCAGTTCGAGTGATTCGTCACGATCCGTAGAGGCGAGTGGCTTGAAAGGTAGAACCGCGAGCGTTCTTAAGTTCGTGGGGGGATCAGGCCACCAGACAGACCGATAGACTACTGTTATCCCGACGACCAGCAGCACTCCAGCGGCAAGCGCTGTCAAACGGAAGCTTCTTCGCGGGAACACAGCCAGACCCGCGGCAGCGTTTTTCTGTTGTACAGGCTTATCATCTTCTAAGGCCTGGAGAGGAGCGGCTTGGGGCTTTACTTCCCCGTCCTCTTCCTCCGGCTGCGTGACTTCCGCGATGAATCGATAACCCCGCCGCGGGACAGTTTGTACGTACTGCTGTTCATCAACGGTCTCACCCAGGGCCTTTCGCAGCATCGAGATGTTATGCGCAAGGTTAGCCTCCTCCACAAACGTGTCCGGCCAAATGGCGCGCATCAACTGGTCCTTCGTCAGCAGGCGCCCGCTGCTCTCGACGAGCAGAAGCAGCGTTTCGTAAGCCTTCGGCGTAAGTGAAACGGGCTGGCCGCTACGAAACAGCTGTCGCTCAAGGGTATCCAGGCGGAATGGACCGAATTCGTATGCGGGGCTCTTCTGCTGCAAGATCGTTCCTTATTAAATGGACTTTAGGACTCGTTTATAAAAGATCTAAAACAAATTCAGGACTCCTCCAATACTTTCCAAGCGAGGCCGCGTAATGTCCGCCGACAGGTGGGCCACAGAGTTGAGGTCGTAACCGCTTCTGCCGGCGAAAACGACACCGCTAAGGAAAGCCCGCCCAAGGACGCCATCTCCGTCGAGATGGTACAACGGTCACTCTTAATCTAAGGAGACATATAATGAAGCGAAATACAAGAAAGCGCGTCATCACTATTTCTTTGGCCCTACTACTCGCCTGCGGACTGATTGGCAGTCTTGGCCAAGGCGGGGGTGTTGTGCAAGCCAATGACAGAGACGATCAGTCATCCTCGCGGCAGATCGAAGGCGCGTGGTCCATCATCGTGACCCCGCCAGGCGGTGGTCCGCCCGCCTACCTCGCCATCGCATCTTTCGCGGACGGCGGCGTGCTGGTGACATCACCCGATCCTTCGGTTGGGCCTTCCGCTACGAGCACCGGGCAGGGTTCATGGGAGAGGACCGGGGCCAACCGGTTTGTCTCCACTCATGTGGCATTCATGTACGGCCCAGGCGGAAGCATAACGGGCGCGATCAAGATCAACTCCAACTACCGGCTCACCGGGAGGAACAGCTTTGAAGGCAGAGGGCAGTTGCAGATTTGCGACGCTTCTGTGAACAACTGCTTCACCATCCCAGTCTGCTCTACCCTTCAAGGGACGCGCATGAAGGCTGAACCGCCCTCATGTCCTCAGTAAGAAACTGACCGAAGGGTCGCCGTGGAGTAGTGGACCCGGTGAGTACCAACGAATCGGGTCCCTCTCATGTTTGATTGAGGGATACCAGATCAGGCCTTCCCTGAGATGGGTAAAGCTTATAGGCCACTCTTCCGTTCCTCTGAGCAAACTCGCCTCATAACGCTCCGGACACCAATGTGACCGTTATCGGCCAAACGTCCGGTCTAAGAGATTGACGAGATTGACCGATCGCCCCGTTTTTGCTCATCCCTTTGGCCCCAACCTGCATACTTTCAAGTAATCAAACGGCCTATCGCCCAAACTTGCCGCTGACAAATTGTGGCACAGGCCTTGTCATTGCTTTGCCTACATCGACACTTCGTGGTGTTGGAATGTATTCCCATCAAGGAGTGTGTGCTATTCATAAATCGCCCCTCGTCACAATTGTCCTAGTTCTCTCTTTGTGCTTGCCCGTGGTGGGCCAGTTCTCACCAGTCACACGGGTGCAGGCGTCCAGACAACGCAACCACGGCAGGAAGATGACAGAAGGTTTACTGGCGCGGGTACGCCAATCGCGACCTGGCCGCGGGGAGCGCACTCGAGTCATTTTCAATGTGGCAGGCAACAAATCAGCCGCGCAGGCTCGCGCCGTCCTACAGAACTCTGGCGCACGGATCAGTAGGCAGTTAGACGCACTCAAAGTCATTGTCGCGGATGTTCCGGTTGAGGAGCTGGAGAGTCTGGCCGCTCGCAATGAAGTGTCCTGGGTTTCCGCAGATCAGGAAGTGCGTTCGCTGGCATCGACAGATAACACCAGTCACCTGGCAGTAACGACCGGCGCAAGCAAACTTCTACCTCAAGACAGCAACGGGCAACTGGGTAGCGGCATTGCCAATGGTGGAGCAGGCAACGGAGTCGGCATCGCCATCCTCGACAGCGGCATCTCGCCGTCGGATGCTGCGGAGTTTGTGGGTTATGAGTGGAAACAGAGCAGCGGCTTACTGGGCCTTGGGCTCTTAGGGCAAACCTATCTCGCGTCATACGACCGCATTAAGAAGCATATCGATTTCACCGGCGAAAGCAGCACCACTGATACTTACGGACATGGCACCCACACTGCGGGAATCGCGGCTGGCACGGGGCAATCGAGCGAAGACTACTCTGCGCAACACCCGGGCTCACCTACTTATGGCGGCGTAGCGACCGGCGCGAATCTGATCGACGTGCGCGTGCTGAACTCGCAAGGCATAGGCACTGTCTCCGGCGTTATCGCAGGCATCAATTGGGCAATCCAAAACAAAAATGCTTACAACATCCGGGTGATGAATCTCTCTCTGGGCACGGATATCAGCCAGAGTTACGAGACTGATCCGCTCTGTCAGGCGGTGGCAGCAGCAGTCGACGCCGGCATCGTTGTCGTGGTGGCCGCGGGCAACTGGGGCAAAGATGGGCAAGGCAACACGATTTACGGCGGCATACTCTCTCCCGCGAACTCGCCCAGGGTGATCACAGTCGGCGCGACAAATACTTATCAGACCGACGCACGCTCGGACGACAATGTCACCACTTATTCGTCGCGCGGCCCGACGCTGGTTGATGGTCTGGTCAAACCGGATCTGGTGGCTCCAGGCAACAAGATCGGCGCAGCAGAAACCTCGGCCACCTCAGCGTCTGCCAGCAACAACTACCAAAGCACCGGTGGCGGTGGACTCATCGGAGGTTTGGTCAACGGCAACACCAGCACCAACGAGCCGGCGGCTACCGGGACCTATCAATTACTAAGCGGTACTTCATTCGCGGCGCCGGCAGTCGCAGGTACAGTCGCGCTAATGCTGGCCGCGAATCCGTCGCTCAAGCCCGCCTATGTTAAAGCGGTGTTGATGCGCACGGCGCAAAGGCTTCCTGTGTACGAGAGAATGATCGAGAACGGCCAGATGTCGACGTTCGAACGCATCATCACCGAAGGCGCCGGAGCGCTCAACGCCAGTGCGGCAGTGACGGTGGCGAAAGCAATTCGCGCGGATGCCAATCTTGCGCAGCCCGGTGACAATCTTATTACTGCCAGCAACGTAACCTACTCGAACCTTGGTGTTACCGCGCCAATAGCGGGCGAGAACATGCCGCTGAATAACGGCTTAGTCTGGGCCGATGGCGTAGGCTTCACAGATCGGTTTCTGGTCACAAACGGTTACCAGCTAGCGGATGGACGAATACTGTCCGACGGGTTTGTGGGCACCGACGGCTACGTCCCGGCAAACGAGACTTATGTCGGGCCGATCAATCTGGGGAACGCGGCAAGCTTTGGGGTCCTTGCCAGCTCTACGGTGACCAACACCGGTCCGACCGTCGTCACGGGAAATCTGGGAGTCAGCCCGGGTACCGCGATCACCGGCTTCCCTCCAGGAATCGTGACGGGAACGACCCACTCGGCGGATGCGGTCGCAGGCCAGGCTCAGGCTAGTCTCGCAACTGCATACAATGCGGCGGCGGGATTGGCGCCCACCCGGAACCTTACGGGTCTGAATCTGGGTGGACTGACGCTGACACCAGGCGTCTATTCCTTTAGTTCGTCAGCCCAACTGACGGGGACACTTACCCTCGACGCCCAGGGTGACCCAAATGCACTCTTTGTTTTCCAGATCGGCAGCACACTCACGACCGCCAGCAACTCGTCTGTCGTCTTTATCAATGGTGGTCAGGGTAACAACACCTTTTGGCAAGTGGGCAGCTCCGCGACTCTCGGTACAGAGACTGCATTCACAGGAAACATTCTGGCTCTCGCAAGCATTACTCTTACAACCGGCGCCAACATAAGATGCGGCCGGGCCCTGGCCCGAAACGGCGCAGTGACTCAGGATCACAACAACATCGACCCTTGCCTAAGCCCAACCCAAGCTGATGGAAGTTATGTGTATTACAACGGCTACGTGGTCGACAGCGGGATTCTTATTGGCTGCGGGATCATTCTCGGCAACGGCATCATTCTCGGAAATGGCATCATTCTTGGTAATGGAATTATTCTCGGTAATGGCATCTTGATCGGCTGCCAGTTTCCGGCGTCGGATGGAATGCAATCAGACGGCGTTTTGAAGGGTGCTAGCTTTGATAATCAGTCCACCTGGGACTCGAACATCATCGATCCTTCCTCGACAAACTTAAGCTCCGAAGAGGTCATGATTCAGGGTGAACAGGCGACACCAACCAACGTTCAACGACTGTCCAGCGACAGTCCGCTCTACCCACATCGTTAATCGGAACTAAAGGTGCCTGGCGAACTCGCGTTCTCCGGGCACCTTTATCAAAATGCAAAGCAGCCCGGAAAGAAAAGAGAATCGAAGCCGCCGAATCTATCAAGCGACGATTACGGCGGCGGGTCTCTTGGTGTGGCTGGTTGCGGCCGGCGAGACGTTCACCGGACACGCCTGGCGAGACTTGTCATTCCTACTGCCGGCGATTCCCTTAATCATGATTGTGGGTATGTTTCCCCTCACCTTTCTCCTACGCAAGTCGGCACAGGAGAATGTAACCTTCACTTTAATCGACGCCTTTGTGCTGGCCATAGCCGGTTGGTATGGAATCGGTCCAGCGGTGCTGATCGCAGGCATTGAAGCTTTCACCTCATCCCGACGACAGGTCCATAAGCTTTCCAGCAACTTGTTCTCAGGGGCCATTATGTCAATCGCGGCTGCCGCCGCTTCCGTCTGTCTCAGCGGGCTCATGGGCAATGGCTGGACCGGTGCCGCAATCACTGATCACCGCAGCATCTCCGCCGTGGCAATCGCCCTGTTGGTCGCCAGCATCGTTCAATTGACCGTCAACTGGGGACTTCTCTCGTCCTTGCTGGCAATGCGCCATGACAACTCGATCCTGCTCCTGTGGAAGCAGGACTTCTGGCGCGCCCTGCCAATGTTTCTTCCTACTAGTGTGGCAGCGAGCCTGGTTTTCTTCGGCGTGCAGAATGGCGCAATAGCCACGATGGCGATTTGTGGGCCAGTCCTCTTGGCGGTCTACTTCGGGCACAACCAGAACCGTGTGCGAGCAGAACAGGCCGAAGCAGCCGAGCGGGCGCGTGCTGAAGAGGCGGAACGTCATGTCGCGGAACTCTCTCAGTACATTGCCGAACAAGGGCGCATTCTCGAGAAATTCTCGCAGATTGAGAAATTGTCAGCGATCGGTGAGTTGGCCTCGGGAGTTGCGCACGATTTCAATAATACCCTGTCGGGAATTCTCGGCCGTGCGCAATTACTGCACGCTCACAGCAGCGACGCGAAGGAAGTGGAACGCGGTCTTGACATAATTATCAAAACTGCGAAGGACGGCGCCCACACTGTCAAGCGCATCCAGGATTTCGCCCGCCAAAAGCGCGACCGCGACTTTGAACTCATCGCCGTCGATCAACTGCTCTCCGATGTGAGTGAGATTACCCGGCCACGCTGGAAGAATCGAGCGGGGGCCGCGAGCGTCTATATCAACCTCGACGTCTGCGTTACTACTAAGGCGATGGTGATGGGCGATCCTTCGGAACTTCGCGAAGTGCTGGTCAACATTGTGTTCAATGCCATCGACGCGCTGCCAGTCGGAGGCAAGATCACTCTTTCGGCGAGTGAGAGCGACGGTCAGGTTGAAATACGCGTCACCGACAGCGGCACAGGCATGACCGACGAGGTGCGCTCACACATTTTCGATCCATTCTTTACGACCAAGGGAAAGGCAGGTATGGGCCTCGGTCTTGCTGTGAGCTACGGAATCGTCTGCCGTCACGAGGGAAGACTCGAAGTAGAATCAGAAGTCGGACGCGGCACGAGCTTTGTCATAAAGCTGGCAGTTGCCAACCAATCAGCGCCCGCCCAATCAAGCGAGAATAGTGTTCAGGCCGTGGCTTTAGCTAATCAGGTGGCGGTTCGGGTGCTCGTGGTTGATGATGAAGACTATGTGCGAGAACTTTTGCGAGACATTTTGGAATCGCTCGGCCATCAAGTTGTCGAAGCCGAGGATGGATTCAAAGCGATCGAGCTATTCGACTCGCAAGTCTTCGATGCGGTTTTCACGGACATCAGCATGACTGGAATGAGCGGTTGGGAGTTGGCGCGGCTGATTCGTGAGCGCAACAGCGAATTGCCGCTGGCCATCCTCAGCGGCTGGGGAGAACCGATCAGTGCGGATGAACAATGGGCGGCAAAGGTCAATTGGATTGTCGCTAAGCCCTTTCTCATAGAGCGCATTGCGGAGGTTGTCAAAGAAATCTCGGAGCGTCATCTCGAGGGCTCAAAGACTCCTCGTCGTAAATTGAGTCTGGTCGCGTAAGCCTGCGGATCGCCGTACATGTCAGCGGTTGCGAATCCTCCCCATCAATATCTGAGGTGTGACCTAAATCAAAGCCACCCGCCAGGTAGAACTCCTGGCGGGTGGCTTGTCGTGTCGGGGCTGTAGATTCTTAGCGGCTTGTCGTGCTCAACAGGATTTGCGGCGCTTGCGAAGCTTAGCTGCGATACCAGCCAAACCAGTCCCGAGGAGCAGCATTGTAGTTGGCTCGGGGACGGTGTTCGCAACCAGAATGTTGTCGAGCGCGAACGCCGGCGCAGCGGCGGAGTTGAAAGTTATTTCGATCCGGTTGAACAACAGGGTGCTCTGAATGCCGGCGAAGCCTCCAGCAAAAATCGGGTCGGGCACGCCATTGTAAGCAAGCGACCCCACGTTCGTAACGCCATTAAAGAGAGTGATTGTCGTCGCGCTGGCAACATTGACCGTATTGAGGACGGCATAGCCATATCCGAAGGTGTTCGCGAGTCCAGAGAGTGTG
This sequence comes from Pyrinomonadaceae bacterium, assembly GCA_023717565.1. Lineage (GTDB taxonomy): Bacteria > Acidobacteriota > Blastocatellia > Pyrinomonadales > Pyrinomonadaceae > PSRF01. The sequence goes on from JAMQPI010000267.1 coordinate 11,663, forward strand.
AGTGTCAGGATGCCAGTGTTGTTCCCAATCGACACGATATTCTGTGGAGCGACATTATTCGTAGTACCTGGCCCGCCATCGATAATCACTTGCCCATTGCCCAGGCTGTAGTTGAACAGAATGCCTCCGACAGTCAGTCCATTAACCTCGGTGCCTGTAGCCAGGCCCGTAAAGGTAATCGGCACTGTACCCCCAGGAAACGCACCTGGTCCCACACTAATGACATCGGCGCGGGCAATGGAGGTGGCGGACACCAGAAACACGAAAAGAGCGATTATTAACTTCATTGGCCTCGCAGTAATCATCGTTTTTGTTTCCTTTAAGAGAAGTAAACAAACAGTTCGAACTTAGAAAAACAGTATTTGTCAGCGATAGCTGTTGCAAACTGCAAGCCGAGAGCAGTGATTGGGGCCAGAAAGGTCGATTTTGGGCGATCTCTTCGTATTTCTGTGTTAACGAAGAGACCGATATAGCAGAACTGTCTGAGTGCTGGATCGGATTCTAGACTTTGGACAAGTTTGGGGCTTCAAAGCTCCAGGGTATTTGGGATTTGAGATCCTGAGATTTTGAGATCTGAGACTTGAAGATCATCCCAATCTAAAATCAGCAATCTAAAATCAAAAATCCAGCTACAGGGTCGCGTCCACCACAGTCCGTTCACCTGACTGTGCAGCCGCCAACTCGCCGAGCGCCGCTTGTGCCGCCGCCAAACGCGCCACCGGTAGCCGGAAAGGCGAACAACTCACGTAGTCGAGATTAATCTCGTGGCAAAACGTGATAGAGCTCGGATCGCCTCCATGCTCGCCACAAATCCCGATCTTTAGATCGGGTTTGGCTTTGCGACCTCGTTCAGAGCCTAGCCGAACCAACTGGCCCACTCCCTCGCGGTCGAGCATCTGAAAAGGATCTTCCGGCAAAATCCGACGCTCAATGTACGTGGGAAGAAAACGTCCCGAATCGTCTCGGCTCAACCCGAAAGTCGTCTGCGTCAGGTCGTTGGTTCCGAAAGAGAAGAAATCGGCATGCGCTGCGATGCTATCAGCCATCAGCGCAGCCCTAGGCAGTTCGATCATCGTGCCCACGTGATACTCGATGGTCATCCCTTGCTCGCCCATCACCTGTCGCGCCACTTCGTCAATTACCTCTCTCTGTTGCCGAAGTTCTTCGCTGAGCGAAACCAGCGGCACCATTATTTCGAGGGTTACTGTTTTCTTTTCACCTTTCACCTTGCAGGCGGCCTCAAAGATTGCGCGACACTGCATGCGGGTGACTTCGGGAAATAGCAGACCCAATCGACAACCACGGAATCCCAACATGGGATTGGATTCTCGCGTGCGCACCACCTGACGCAGCAAGCGACGCTTTTCATCGATCTCATCGAGCAGCTTGTCCATATCTGCGAGAGTCGCCGCCAAACGGACGGCCATCTTCAGTTCCGCCAGTTCAACCAACAGGTCATCCACGCTCGGCAGAAACTCATGCAGGGGCGGATCCAGCAACCGAATCGTGACCGGTAGACCAACCATCTCACGGAAGATTCCCAGAAAGTCGCCGCGTTGCAGCGGCAGCAGTTTCTCCAGCGCCTTCTCGCGTGCGCCGACACCATCTGAAAGAATCATCTCGCGCATCGCCGCCAAACGCTGATCGCCAAAGAACATGTGTTCGGTGCGGCACAGCCCTATTCCCTCGGCCCCAAACTGCCGGGCAATCTTCGCATCACGAGGAGTGTCGGCGTTGGCCCGTACCCGCAGCCGGCGGAATTTGTCCGCCCAGCTCATTATTTCGTAGAAGTCTGCACTTAGTGTTGGCTGAATCGTGGGCACCTGACCCAGAAATACGCGTCCGGTGGACCCGTCTACCGTGATCCATTCGCCCTTGGTCACTACGGTTCCGCCGACGCTAAACTGCTGTTGGCTGTAATCAATCTCCAGAGAGCTTGCGCCGCACACGCAGGTCTTCCCCATGCCTCGGGCCACCACCGCCGCGTGACTGGTCATGCCGCCGCGGGCTGTAACAATAGCCTGCGCGGCTACCATTCCGTGAAAATCGTCGGGGCTGGTTTCTTGTCGGACGAGGACCACCTTGGCGCCTTCGCGCGCCAGTTCTTCGGCTTCGTCAGGACTGAATACCACCTGACCCTGGGCGGCGCCGGGACTCGCCGGCAATCCCGTCGCCAGCACCGTCGCGTCAGTCTTCGGATCAACGGTGGGATGCAACAGCTGATCGAGCTGTTCAGGCGTAACCCGCTGCACTGCCATGGCCTGATCGATTAGCTTCTCCTGGGCCATCTCAACGGCAATCCGCACCGCGGCGGCGCCAGTGCGCTTGGCGGTGCGTGTTTGCAGCATCCAGAGCTTGCCGCGCTCGATGGTGAACTCGACGTCCTGCATATCGCGGTAGTGTTGTTCGAGCAGGTTGGCGATGGAAGCAAACTCGGCGTAAGCCGCGGGCAGTTCCTTTTTCAGTTCGCTGATCGGATGCGGTGTGCGAGTGCCCGCAACGACATCTTCGCCCTGGGCATTCAGTAAATACTCGCCATAAAGCTTTTTCTCCCCGGTTGATGGGTTGCGCGTGAAAGCGACGCCGGTGCCGCTGTCGCTGCCCATGTTGCCGAAAACCATGGCCTGTACATTCACGGCCGTACCCAGTGAATCGGGAATTCGATTCACGCGCCGGTAGTCAATTGCGCGCCGGCCCATCCAGGAATTAAAAACGGCAGCGATCGCCACGCGCAGCTGCTCGTACGGATCCTCGGGTATGGCGTGCTGCTCAGCGACAATAATCTGTTTCTCAGCGGCAATGATGTCCCGCAGTTCGTCCGCTTTGAGATCGGTGTCGCTTCCTCCTATGGTCTGCGCCTTGAACCGATCCATCACTCGCTCGAACTTCTCGTGAGCAACCCCCATGACAATTTCGCCAAAGAGCGACGCAAAACGACGGTAGGCGTCGAGCGCAAATCTGAGGTCTCCGGTTTGTTCCGCCAATCCCTGGACAGTCTCCTCGTTGAGGCCGAGGTTGAGTACCGTGTCCATCATCCCCGGCATCGAGAAAGCCGCACCCGATCGCACAGACACGAGCAAGGGATTCTTCGGGTCACCAAAGCGCTTGCCGACCTTCTCCTCGATCTTGCTGAGTCCCTCTTTGACCTGGTCCCAAAGGCCATCGGGGAAGTTCTTGCGATTGTCAAAAAACGCGTTGCAGGCTTCCGTGGTAACCACAAAACCCGGCGGCACGGGCAGCCCGGCCCGAGTCATCTCACTGAGACCGGCGCCTTTTCCACCGAGCAGCGTTTTGTCCTCGCCACTACCTTCCTCGAAAAGGTAGACCCATTTTTGGGTGGTTTCCTCAGCCGCGGGACTCTCTTCACTTAAAAGGTTAGCTTCAGCCACAGTAATTACCTCGGGAAAGATGATAGACCTGTTTGGAGCGAGTCTTAATTGGAGTGTCGAACAATAAAGTCTGGCTCTGCACTAATCAGGTACAAAGTTTCGCCCGCAACTTGTAACATGTCAATCCGAAATAAAAGAAACGGCGTCGACGGAAGCGGTAGTACCCCAGAAAACTGATCAACTGCGGAGAGAGAAAACTAATGGCGCAACCCAAGAGTAAGGTTCGATGGTGGATGTTACTGGCGGTGACAGCCATCGCTCTATATCTTTGTTGGCTCATGCTACAGCCGTTTGTAGCGGTGCTGGCCTGGGCCACAGTCCTGGTGATTGTCTTCTATCCAATACACCAGCGACTGCTAAAACGCCTCAAGAAGCCCAGCCTCAGCGCTTTGCTGTCGTGCCTTCTGGTCATCCTCACCATTCTGGTGCCGGTGGTGCTCGTAACCATTGCCGTGCTCAACCAATTATCAGGTGCAATGAACAGTTTGCAGTCGCTGATCGTGTATCTGCTTGATCCATCTTCTCCTTACACGGGGCGGGTGCTGGGTTGGGCCAGCCAATACGTTGACATTGAGCAACTTCGTTCAGGGCAGTACATCTTCGACCGTCTGAAAGGCGTGAGTGGTCAGGTTGCCGGGCGGACCTTGGGAGTTATTGGTGGGTTAATCGGGGCGATCGTCCAGATGTTCTTCGTGATCTTCACCATGTACTACCTCTTCCGGGACGGAGACAAGATCTTCGCTACTGTTAGAGATGCCCTGCCACTCGAGGAGGCGCAAGCGACGGCCATCATGGCCAGGACCCGAGACGTGATTGGGGCGAGTGTCTACGGCGTACTGGCAATCGCCGTGGTTCAGGGAGCACTCGGAGGCCTGGCTTTTTGGGTGCTGGGTGTGCCTTCGGCGATTGTCTGGGGCGTGGTCATGGTGTTTCTGTCGATGATCCCGATGCTCGGGGCATTTCTGGTTTGGGTGCCTGCGGCCGCCTACCTCGCACTGACCGGGCATCCGCTTAAGGCTCTGTTCATGGTGCTGTGGGGAACACTCGTGATTGGCATGGCCGATAACTTCCTGAGACCAAAACTGGTGGGCGAGCGAACGAAGCTGCACGAGCTACTAATATTCTTTGCAGTGCTGGGAGGTCTCCAGGTCTTTGGCGTGTTGGGGATAGTGCTCGGTCCAGTGGTCCTGGCCATCACGTTGGCATTGGTAGAAGTATTCAGGGCAGCAGATCGCGAGGCTGAGGCGTGAGGCTTAACCACGAGCAATGTTGGCGCGGACAACATTTGTAGGCGTGTCCCCTCCGCGGGCGCCCCATGGTTGCGGTGATGACAAGATCTCGAAAGATTCGTGTGGCGGAAACGACGGGCGGCCACAGGGGCCGCCCCTACAATGTTATTCGCGCCCGCAGTTGCTCACGCCGCGTACCACAGCACGGCGAAGAAATGACAGGTCGTTCCCGCGATTACAAACAAGTGCCAGATGAAATGGTTGTAGCGCAAGCGGTGTGCGGCAAAAAACGCCAAACCACCCGTGTAAGCAAACCCGCCGGCCACTATCCAGAGAACCCCGGGCAAAGGCACGAGCAGCAATATCGGCTTGATCGCCACGACGGCCAGCCAGCCCATAACAAGATAAAGAACAATCGAAATCCAGGAGTGCTGCGTGCCAACTATGACTTTCATCAAGACCCCGACCACAGCCAGGCTCCAAACGATGGCTAGTAACGTCCAGCCCAAAGGGCCACGGAGAACACCCAACGTGAATGGAGTGTAAGTACCCGCGATGAGCAGGAAGATTGCACTGTGATCGAACAGACGAAAGAATCGCTTGGCGCGTTCGTGAGTAAGCGAGTGATAGAGCGTCGAGGCGAGATAAAGGAACACCATCGTTCCGCCAAACACACTGGCGCCCACGATGAAACTTGGCCTGCCGATCCGCACAGCAGAAAGCACCAGCACCGGCACCGCAGCAATCGCTAGTACCAGGCCCAGACCATGACTGATGCTGTTCGCGGTCTCTTCACCAAAGGAAATTGAACGTTGTCCATTTGGATGTGAATTGGGTCTGAGGTCGGGATGCTCCATGTCCGGTCATCATACGCGAGTTTTCGGCGATCTGCCGCATCCTTTGCGATTCAGCGAGAGGCACGAATTGCCGCGTGGCATGGCCATCACCTAATTCATTGACTTGTCTCTGGGGCGGCAAATAGAATGCGCCGCGAAACAGCGAGTCGGACACTACCCAACTGCTTGCGCCCCTTCGTTCGTCGCCTTGAGTTCGTAACGAGTTCGCCAGTCTCTGCGACCAATGCAAGATCTCATAATCCTGATCATCGCTCTGTTCGTGATTGCGTTGATCATTTCTGGAATCGTCCTGCCGATTGTCGCCCTTATAATCTCTATTCGCACGCGGAGAATACTGAACCAAAAGGTCTCTCGACTCGAGGCCGGGCAGTTCCCGATATCTGGTGGATTGCAACAACCGGCCGAGGGATCACTGGCTCAAAGCGTCCAACAACTCGTTGCGCGAGTACAACGGCTCGAAGTGACGCTGGCGGACCATTCGATATTTCCCGAAGGGGACGAACGTAGAGATCCTGACATCAAATCCAGCGAACCGCGGCCGGAACCGGTGCAAACGTCATCGACTACGACTCCGCAGCCACTTGGCGCATTATCGCCTGATGTTCCCCCGAGTGTTTCCGAACCGACCCAACCGGTCTTCATGCCCGATGCCGCCTCAGTGGGTCCCAGCCACACCGAGCGTGCCAACCAGATTGAATCGCTAATCGGACGCCGGTTGGTGGGATGGGCAGCCATCGCGCTGATCCTGTTCGCGACCGCCTTCTTCCTAAAGTATGCCTTTGACAATCGTTGGATTGGGGAACTGGGTCGAGTGGCAATCGGCGTCGCTCTGGGCGTCGGATTAGTCGCACTTGGTTTCAAGTTCCAGCTGCGACGCTGGCGGATCTTCTCGCAGATACTTACTGCCGGCGGCGTTGTTCTCCTCTACCTGTCCAGTTATGCGGCCTTTGGGTACTACCATCTCGTCACTCAGAAGGTAGCTTTCGTGTTTCTCGCGATTCTGATTGCCGAGGCGGCGGGGTTGGCACTGCTCTACAATGCGCCGGCAATCGCGATCATGGCTTTGGTGGGTGGTTTTCTAACGCCCCTGCTCCTGCACTCCGATCGAGACCAGTACCGGTCTTTGTTCGCTTACATAGTAGCGCTCGATCTCGGCGCCCTGGCTCTGCTCAAGCACTGGAGGGGACTAAGCTCAGTCGCCTACTTCGGCACCCAGCTGCTGTTCTGGCTTTGGTACAACGAGAGATATCATCCGCAGAAGCGCGTGGCGGTTTTGATATTTCAAGCCGTCGTATTTTTGATCTTCCTTTTGGCGCACCTGGGGCGAGAACTGATCCGGCGCGA
>JAMQPI010000276.1 GCA_023717565.1 Pyrinomonadaceae bacterium
GACATGGAGCGCGATAGCCGCAGGAGTGGTATTTGTCGGGTTAGTTGCTGCGCTGTTTGTGCTTTGGAACCAGAATCGCGAAGCCCGAAAGGAACTTGATCGTCTCTTCGCGCAGAATCGTGCCGCGGAACAACAACTGGACCGGCAACGTCAATTGATCGCTCTCGTGACGTCGCCGGGGTCACGCATGACGGAACTTGCCGGCACCAAGATGATGCCTGACGCGCATGCGATGCTTGCCTACGATAAGAACGGACGCGCGATTCTTATGGCCAAGGGTCTGCCTCCAACACCCGCTGGAATGGGCTATCAACTCTGGTTCATTGCCGGTGGCAAGCCGATGCCCGGGAAAACTTTTAAAACCGATGCGTCCGGCGCCGGCACCCTGGAAGATCAGATCCCCGTTCAGGCTCGCAATGCGGCGGTGTTCGCCATCACGTTAGAACCGGAACCCGGTGTGCAAGAACCGACCGGACAGATCTATCTCAGCAGTCCCTCCTAAAAAAATTCCCAAAAAGCTGTTACACTTCACGCACTCCAAACCAGGCGAGTGACGAGTAACTATGAGTTTCGGGAAAAAGAAAGAACCACCGCCCCCAGTGGATAATGTGATCTCAGATCAAACAGGCCAGTTCGATCTTCGTTTTATCCTTTGGCGGCACTTCTGCGAGCAAAACAGCATCCCGGTCGAGACGCTGCCCAGCCAACTCGCCGGTGACCTGCGGGACAGGTGGGAAGAGTTGAAGAATAGTCGCTTGCGCACTCCCGGGCATAAGTAAGACTCAAGCAGTTCAGAGTTCAAGGCTTTAGCTTGTCCGGATGGGTAGCTGTAACTAAAAAGTAAATTCTCAACTTCTTGGATGTACCGCCGCGCCGACTAATCTTCTCTGCCGCTGTCCTAGAATCTGCCGCCGCCGAATTTGTAAGCACCGGTCAGAAATGGATTCGTGCGTCGCTCATGCCCGATCGTGGTCAAAGCACCGTGACCTGAATAAACCTCTACATCATCACCGAGTGGCAGGAGTTTATTAAAGATCGCGTCCATCAACTGCTCGGCAGATCCTCCCGGGAGATCAGTTCTTCCGACCGAGCCGGCAAACAGTACGTCGCCGACAAAAACCTTTCTTTCACGCGATTCAAACAGGACAACATGGCCCGGCGTATGTCCCGGGCAATGAAGCACGGTGAAGTCCAATTCACCGACCTGGTAGCTCTGGCCATCTTCCCAATATTCATCAACCGCTGGCGGGGGTTCGAACTCAAACCCCAGGGCCGGCCATTCATCGCGCGGAATTCCAATCCAGGCGGGTTGCTCCGGCAACGCCTGGTAAATGGGCTCGTCAGCTTTATGCAGTGTCACTTTCGCGTCTGGCTTGAGTTTCTTCAGGGATGCGACGCCGCCCACGTGATCCAGATGTGCATGAGTTATAGCGATCGCCTGCAAGTCGAAGCCGTGCTTGTCGATTGCCCGGACAATACTCTCAGAATCGTCGCCCGGATCGATACAGATGGCGCGCCTGGTCTTTTCACAACCGACTATGCGCGTGTGTTGTTGAAAGGCGGTGACGGTGAGTTCTTCTATGATCATTGGCTCAGTGGTCAGTTGTCCGTGGTCCGTGGTCAGTGGTCCGTGGTCAGTGGTCCGTGGTCAGTGGTCCGTGGTCAGTGGTCAGAGGTCAGTAGTCAGATGCCTCTTGGTAATGACCCCGCTAGGGGTGAGATGTTTATAGAATCGGAACCCTACACAAGACCCGGGGCCGTTCGGAGGAGCGGAACTCAAGCAGCCAGTTACTCATCAAGACACCATCCGCTCCTCCGAACGGCTCTGGACGGGGCGGGACGCGAGCTATAAACATTTCACCCCTAGCGGGGTCGCGACCAAGAGGCAACTGACCACGGACAACTGACTACTGACCTCTTCGTCAGTATAATTCTCTCGATGAAGATTCGCTATTGAACGATTTCTTGGTAACCGCAATGCCAATCAGCACTAAAGCCTCCTCCTTAGCACACGTTCTCGACGACTTGACTGCCGAAGGAGCAGTTGAGCTAACCGAGCATCTTCCCGCCAATGCCCTTAAGTGTTACGCGTGTGGGCATCGTTGCCTGATTAAAGAGGGGAAACGCGGCATCTGCAAAGTGCGTTTCAACGAGGCTGGCCAGCTTCGAGTTCCCTTCAACTACGTCGCGGCGCTCGCCTGTGACCCAACTGAAAAGAAGCCCTTTTTCCATGTGCTGCCAGGCTCTGATACTTTGACGTTCGGCATGCTCGGTTGCGACCTGCACTGCGGCTATTGCCAAAACTGGCTGACTTCGCAAGCACTGCGCGACGATTCAGCGGGAACATCTCCCACCCTTGTTTCCAGCAACCGGTTGGTGTCTATGGCCAGGGCGTACGGCGCCGCGCTGGTCGGCAGCAGTTACAATGAGCCGCTCATCACCGCCGAATGGGCAGTTGAAGTTTTCAAGAAAGCACGACCCGAGGGGTTCAAAACTGCCTTCATCTCAAACGGCAATGCCACGCCTCAGGTG
>JAMQPI010000294.1 GCA_023717565.1 Pyrinomonadaceae bacterium
TCGCGAATTCGCAGCATCGTTCAGACAAAGGATGGCTATTTGTGGCTCGGCACCGACAACGGCCTAGTCAAATTCAACGGCACAACTTTCACAGCTTTCACTGTGGAGACCGGAAGCCTGAGGGACAATGAGGTATGGGCGATTCAGGAAGACAACGAAGGGGGGCTTTGGATCGGTACCTACGGCGGCGGGCTGACGCTTCTTCAGGACAAACGGTTCAGAACCTTTACTAAGGCCGACGGAGTACCGGACGTAGTTAAGAAGGTCGAAAAGGATCGGGAAGGAAATATTTGGATTACCACACCCAACGGAGTCGCGCGTTACGCTCACGGAGCCTTCACCCAGTTCACGATGCACGACGGTTTGACGAACAATCAGGTCAGCGCAATTTGCGCAAATTCCTCGCAGGGAGTTTTGGTGGCTACCGGAAAGACGCTCCACCGGCTAGTCGAGGGGAAATTCCAAGTCGTGGAGACCCACCTTGTCCAAAATGGCGACGGCCCAATCAATCATCTACTGAGCAGCAGCGACGGTTCGGTCTGGCTGGGCTTCCACGGCCGAGTCAAGAAATGGAAGGATGGCCAAGTCGCCACCTATAACTGGCCCCACAAGTTTTCTCCCCGGATCGATCAGCTTCATGAAGATCGTCACGGCACCCTTTGGGTAGCCATGGAGCAGGGCGTCAGCCGCCTGCGCGACGGACACTTTGAAGAGGTGCCATTGGGTGAGGTCGGCAGAGGCGTCGTTTACAGCATCTTCTCGGATCGCGAGGAGAACATCTGGGTTGGGTTCCAGTCGAACGGACTCGGGCGACTGCGCGCCCGGCAACTCTTCACGATCTCCGCGAGCGACGGCCTGCCCAACGACAGCACCCGATCAGTCTTTCAGGACAGCAAAGGGAACGTTTGGATTGGAACGGTTGATGGATTTGCCAGATACAAAGACGGCAAGAACACTAACTATCAAGACTTGAACGGCTCACGGATAGGCTCGGTGCGTTCGCTGGCTGAAGGCTCCGACGGCACTATCTGGATTGGATCGGAGCAGGGCCTCCTCGTTCTCAAGGATGGAAACCTGAGCAAAGTCCGTGACTGGCAGTGGCATTCTGAAATCGAAGTGATCTATCGTGATCCCAAAGGGCACATGTGGGTGGGCACCGACGGCGAGGGTCTGTTTGAGTTCGACGGTAGCAAAGTTAATCGCTACCGGACCAGGGACGGGCTCGCCAGCGACCAGGTGCGGGGTCTGCTGTTTGATCGTCAGGGCGCGCTCTGGATCAGCACCTTTGGCCAAGGGATCAGCAAGTATGCTGCCGGGAAATTTATCACTTATACCGAGCAGAACGGGTTAGCCGGCAACCGCATCACGGCCATCCATGAAGATGAGGAGGGGGCGCTGTGGTTCGCCACCAGAGAAGGATTGAGCAGATTCAAAGACGGTCACTTTTTTACCTACAATGCCGAGAGTGGTCTCTTGGTTGGTTTTGTCTACTCAATTCTTGATGACGCGCAGGGTAACTTCTGGTTCAGCTGTGCACAGGGTCTATTCCGGGTCAGCAAGGCCGAGCTCAAAGACTTTGCTGCGGGCCGGATTAAGAAAGTGACCTCAGTTGACTATGGCGTCAGAGACGGGATGAAGACGCGCGCATGCAATGTCGGTGATCAACCGACCGCTTGGAAAACGACTGACGGCAGGCTGTTGTTTTGCTCTCTGAAGGGCGTTGTGGTTGTCGACCTCAAGCGATTGTATTCCAGCAACCTGATCCCGCCGGTCCAGATCGAGGAGGTATTAATTAACAAACAGCAACTGCCGATCACTTCTGATCTACAGGTGCCGCTGGGAGCCGGCGAAATCGAGATCCATTATGCTGCGCTTAGCTATACTTCTCCCGAAAAGGTGCGCTTCAAGTACAAGCTTGAAGGGATCGACAAAGATTGGGTGGAGGCCGGCACGCGGCGCTTTGCCTATTACGCCAACCTGCCGCCGGGCCACTATTCGTTTAAGGTGATTGCCGGGCACATCGACGGTCCCTGGAATGAACAGGGACAGGCGTTTCGGTTCTACTTGCAGCCGCACTTCTATCAGACCTCGCTGTTTCTGGTGCTCGTCATCGCTACCATCCTTTTGCTGGTCGCCTTGTTGCACCGGCTGAGAGTGATTGAGTTGCGGGCTCGCTACTCGGCAGTGCTCGGCGAGCGAAACCGGATCGCGATCGAAATTCACGACACGCTGGCGCAAAACCTGGCCGGTATTGGTTTACAGCTCGACTCGATTAGCATGCTCTCGCCCGAGGTTCCGGCCGGCCTGCGCGGACATTTGGACCAGGCCTGTAACCTGGTTAGTTACAGCTTGTCTGAAGCTCGGCGGGCAGTTGGGGATCTGCATTCGGACGAACTCGATCAGCGCGAACTGGCGGTGGTGCTGCCGCAAATCGCCGAGCGCCTGGCGGCTGGCGCGGCACTGGAAGCACGCGTACAAGTCTTCGGCACGCCGCGACCGCTGGAGGCGATGACCGAGAAAAATCTGCTGCGCATCTTTCAGGAAGCAATGGCGAATGCGATCAAACACGCCGGCGCCAGCACGATAGAAGTTGAGCTGCGCTATGACCGCCACCATCTGGCGCTCTGCGTGCGCGACGATGGCAGCGGTTTTGATACCGAGAGAGTTATTCCCCTGGCGGTTGGCCACTATGGCTTGACCGGAATGCGTGAACGGACAGAACGGATCGGCGGAAAACTAACACTGAAGAGCAAACTCGGACAAGGGACCGAATTGCTGGTCAAGGTTCCGCTGCCATCACACTGATTTCCCAGGTGCGGCATAGGGTGTCGAGCAGAGGAGACTACATGAATGAATCTGGCAAGATCCGCATTATGATCGTCGAAGACCATTTCGTAGTGCGCGCTGGTCTAACGGCCATCATCAATAGCCAGCCTGATATGGCAATCGTGGCCGAAGCCGGGAACGGCCAGGAGGCAGTCGACCTGTTCACGCAACACGAGCCGGACGTGACGCTAATGGATTTGCGCATCCCGGTGTTAAGCGGTACCGAAGCGATCGCCTCCATTATCAAGAAGTTTCCCCGCGCTAAGATCATCGTCTTATCAACGTACGGCGGAGATGAAGAAATATTCAAAGCCCTGCAGGCTGGAGCTCGTGCGTACTTCCTGAAGAACGTTAAGGGTCAGGATCTAATCGGCGCGATTAGGGCGGTGCTGGCCGGTCAATGCCCGCTACCACCGGAAATTGCCTCCCGTCTGGCAGAGAGAATTCCCCGAACGGAACTAAGCCCACGAGAGTTGGAGATTCTTACGCTTATCGCCAAGGGCCGATCAAACCGCGACGTGGCCACCGCCCTGGCGATCAGTGAAGGAACCGTCAGAGTCCATGCGAGCAATATCTTTGCGAAACTCGGCTGCGGCGACCGCGTGCAAGCAGTCTCGGAAGCATTTCATCGCGGCATTATTCGATTCGACTAGATGAGCCGCATTGCGGGGTTTTTAATCCGGCAGTCCGATGTCAGGATGTTCCTCAGAGACTATGATCGCAGTCGCGAGAACCAGTCGATCAACATCAATCTCAACTAACTGCTCCGGCCAGCACTGGACACTTGACAATACCATCGGCTGAGTGAAATCGCAGGGTTAAGTCGCGGAGATCGGCATGCCATTCCTTGGCGTCGACGTCGTAAAGCCAAAGGCTGGAGTGAGACAAAATATCCGATCCCACTCCAGCCTTTGGTTCTAGGCCTTGTCTTTTAGGTCGCAATTGCCGGTAGGCTAATCAACCGGTAATTTCGAACTCATCGGATCCACGCCTCAGAAGATAAAATGTCCCGAGAGCTGCAGATTACTCGGCGGGCGCACGGAACTGATCGTTCCAAAGCCGTTTGCGTTCACCAGCACTCCAGCCGCATTAAACGGCAGATTGGTCGGCGTTGGATTGGTTAGGCTGGTAACGTTTAGCGTCGTGTTGACCGCGTCGAATTGCGTGTGGTTGAGCGCATTGAAAGCATCTAGTCGCAGTTCGAACGAAGCACGCTCTTTGATCTTGATCCGCTTCGTCAGCGACAGGTCCCAATTATTGATCGGAGCCCGGCGCAGGAAGTTACGACCAGACTCGATGCCCAAACTCCCAGGCTTCGGAACCGTGAACATGGTCACGTCGAACTGCCGATACGGATCGCTGCTGGAACCGGTGCCGGGACTACCAAGTAGCACGATGCGCGCGTTCTCAATGTCCGCCGCCCCGGTCAGGTTAGCGTTGCCGATGTTAGGGATCGAGAAGCCGATATTGTAAGGCTGGCCACTCTGGTAACGGTAAACACCAGAGAGCTGCCAATTGTTGAGTAGATAGCCCAAGCCGTGGCTGTTGGTTGCCTTTGGTAGTTCATAGACCCAATTGACATTGAAGTTGTGCGGCCGGTCAAAATCCTGTGGCGCGTAGTTGACTCTTCGCTGGTTCGAGTCGTTGCGTGGCGCTCCGAAGCCATTGACGCCGGGCAGGTCAGTGCCTTGCGTTCCCATCGCCTTGCTCCAGGTGTAATTGACCCCAAACAACAGACCTCTGCTAAACCGGCGGTTGAGCGAAGCCTGCAGGGAATGATAGTTCGAGCTGGCCGCCGGCTCGATGTAGGAGATGGTGCCGAAGCCTTTGTATGGACGCAGGAAGTCAGTTTGCAAAGCCGTGGCGCCGGGAATCGTGCTAGCGTTCAGCGTTGGATCCTGATTCTGCGCCAAATAAGCAGCGCCATAGTTTGGCGCATTGATGTTGCGTCGTTGCAACAGGTGCGTACCGACCGTGCCCACGTAGGAAATGTCGACGACCGACTCGAGCGGCAGGCGGTACTGCACGCCGATGTTGAAGGCATAGATCGTTGGGTTCTTTCCCTCATGATCGTAGGCCACGAGTGCGGGTGGCGCGAGCAGCACGGGGCCCGTGCCAATGTCCTGCAGCCGCCCGAAGTTGAAGGTCGGTGTCAGAGTGGTTGGCGGGTTGGTCAAAAGGTCGAAGACCACGTTACCCTGCGGCCGGTCGTAAAATACTCCGCCGCCAGCGCGCGCGATCAGATTTCCTTTACCGGTCACGTCGTAGGCGATGCCGAGACGCGGAGCAAATTGAATTCCCCGATTCTTGTATAAGCCCTTCTCAATTCCCGATCCTGCCTGAAATACACCGTTGAGCAACTTGCCCGTATTCGGTACGAGGCGGCCGATGTAGGCGCCATCAATTGTATTTGCGGCAGTGGCGACAAACCCCGGCACCAACAATGCGGGATCGACGGCCCGACGATTGGTGGGAGTGTTTTGGCAAGGATTAGCGCCGATGCAAATCGGGTTGTAGAGGCGCGGCGCGTTCGCGGCGCTATAGCGATCACCCTGCAGATACATCTTGCGCGCGTACCAGTCGCCCTGCTCGGCACACACTGCGCCGACCAATGCGCCCAGATTCCGAACTTCGCGTCGCGAAACCATTCCGGGCAGTGATAGCCACCGGTCAGCGAATCCCAGGTCGGCTGGAATGGCCCGCGCGCGATGAAGTGTTGGGTCGCGAACGCTGCTGACGACATGGCGGAGCGCACTCCGGACGCCCACAACGAAGCGGTCAAACCAGAACCCAGAAGAGCGGCTGTTTCTAGAAATTCGCGTCGCGAGCGCATGAAGGACATTAGTACGCCACCTCTCTAATCTCGGAAAAGATATTATGACGAGTCACTATCAATAGGTCGCAATCTTCAAGGGGAAGCATTCATGCTTCATCGTTGCTTAGAGGAGACATGTAGTATCAAGAGATGTAGTATCAATTGTACAACGCGGCAGAGCATAATCACGTCCGGCAAAGTTGTCTATATACTTCATTCATATAGTCGGTTCTACGAACAAAGATTTCCCGGCTGACCAGGCCAACCCTTGCTTTCCGGAATTCGCACTACTGCGGCTAATGTCAGGCGGCGCGGATTATTGAGACTTGGGGTGCAACCTAATCTTGTACTTTGCTAGTTTGTTGGAAGGTTAATCTTGAGATGCCAATTTGGCATCTCAAAGACCGTTGGGTGATCGATCAATTCCAAGTGGCCAATACGTGGACAAAAAAACCAGGAAGCTAACGGTACCCGATGGTAAGGAATGGGAAAGAACCGGAAAACCTTTAAAATCTCTTGGTGGCTGCAACTTTAGAAAAGGCAATTACTTACGTTTTTGCCGGTAGTCTGATTCGCAATGCGGAGGTCAGGGCTAAACTTTTCACCAGTGCGTCAGGACCCTCTGTTCGAGCGACCAAAGTAGGCGGTTTTTATGAAATTGATATCCCGATAAAGGTGTAGCCACCTACCTACTTCGGTAAAGTTCTGCCGATGAGAGAGTGCACCTACCACTGGCGCAAGCGAGCAGTGATCGTATAAGATGCCAGGTCTACGGTGGTATTTCGACCTCATTATTGTGGTTCAATAACCCCCGTAAGCGACTGATTCTAAAGAGCTTGACGCCCGCTTGGCTCAGTGGTAGAGCACTCGCTTCACACGCGAGGGGTCAGAGGTTCGAATCCTCTAGCGGGCACCACTTTTTCAAGTTCGACTCCGTCTTCATTTCCGCTTGGAGTCAGCCGCCCGCTCAAATCAATTTGATCGCCCCAATCCCGTAGGGATGCAATGTTTATAGAGCGTTGGCCGAAGAACGGTTCGCAGCTCCTGCGGAGCGAAATGTTCTTGTGGGTGCGTTGACGCTCCGCTGGAGATCCAAAAACACTCAGTGCCGCGGTCTATAAACATTCGATCCCTCCGCGATTGGAGTTGTGTATCAATTAAATTGGAGTGTATCAATTAATCTGAGCAGTGCCGTCAATCCTGACTCGACGAATTTGTCAGCGAACTTTAGGAACAGGACACTAGTATGTCGACCCGGTGTGAGCAACAATTTCACTCAGAGATGCTTCATAGTCCAGTGCAGGGAGAAGCCTCACTGTCCATGGTGAGTCTGCGCAAGACGTCGGAATTGGAGAACTGTTAGGCGTTCTGATCATCAGGTGCGATTGATTGTGGAACTGCGACAGGTTCTGTTCGTTTGCTTCGTTGGGTTGAGTCGCGACTGATGGCTTCCCTTCTCTTCTTTCCAGAGGTGTCGACATGAAGCTCTTAATCTTGTCTCTGATTCTAGCTGTCAGTGCTGGAACCGCCTTCAGCTCACCACCACAAGACAAGACACAACCGCCGGACCCGTTCATCCGCGAGAACGACCAAAAGCGAGCGCAGAATCCTGCCGGGCTGATCTTTACGATCCGACTCAAAGACAACCAGACACGGTTTCGCCAGGGTGAGGTCGTGCGACTGGAACTCAACTTTTCCAGCTCGGCGGCCAAGACATTCTTACTCAACACCGCGAGCTATGACCGCAGCGGGCGTCTGGAAATAGATAGTTTTGTTCTGGATCACCGGGACGGTACGGCCGATCCGCTCTACGACTACTTCAATTCCGCAATGTTCGGGTTTATGGGTGGTGGCTTGCGCGGAATAGGGGAGCTTTCCGATAAACCACAAGTCATGACGTCTGAGTTGAATGAATGGATCCGTTTTGACAGGCCGGGACATTATCGCCTCTACGTCGTCTCAGGACGCGTAGGCACAAAGCGCGCTCCTGACGATCGATACGGTAGTCGTAGCACGGCGACTGTTTCGAACGTAATTGAATTTGACATCTTGCCTGCCGACGACAAATGGGCCAGGCAAACAATCAATGAAGCTAAGGCCGTGCTGGGAAAACCAGATGGCGATCACCGTGCTGCCTGCCGAACTCTGCGCTTCCTTGGCACCATGGACGCCGCCACTGAAATGGTCAGACTGCTTCGTGGTAGCGACAATAATTGTGATTTCGAATCCAGCTTCGGGTTGATCAGCTCGCCCCATCGAGACTTCGTCATTCGCGCGATGGAGCGGGCAATTAGCTTACCCGAACAGCCGGTAGCTACCAGCTTAGTCAGGACGCTGTCGCTGCTGGCTTTCACGACGCAATTGCCAGCACCTCCGCCATACCCTGAGGGAGACGACGCACGAATCAAAGAATGGCAAGCTCTAATGGAGCAGCGTCGACACTCTTATGAAGAGGTGGTGTTGAATTACCTGCGGCAACTCCTGGCTGCCGTGCCTCAAAAACAAGACGGAGCACGAGCCGTCAGTCTGCAAACGCTGCTGGACTACCAGGAAAGCCTGAAGTCCGGCGAGTCGACTCAATTCAGGAACTTGCTCGCAATGATGCCTGAGGTTTTCGATCGTTTACCTCTGGACGCGCAAATCCGTCTGCTGACGTACCAGTGGAAGCCGATGGCCAGGTCGGCGATGCTTCCAGTCTTGCGCCAAACATACGAACGACGAGAGATCTCAAAAGATCAGTATCAAGAGCGCGAACTGCGTAGCATCGCCCTGCGCAGAATTTTCGAACTGGCGCCGGAGGAAGGACGCCGGCTACTGCTTGACGAGATTCGTCGCCTTAAGCCGCGCGTAAATCAAAAGGCGCTACGATCGTTGCCAGATGAAACGTTACCTGAACTCGATGATGTGCTAGTGACCAACCTGGAGGAAAGCCGCCAGCCGAACGGAAGCGCAGACACCGAAACGATTAGTGATCTTATTGAACGTTATGCATCGGCTGGAATCTTGCCCCGAGTGCTAACCGTTTACGAAGCTCCGGGTACTGGGCGTTGGGCTTGCAGCATTCAAGCTTCCCTGCTTGCATACATTCTTAAATCGGATTCGGCCACCGGCGGTGAATTGCTTAAGAAGGCGCTTGCCGCCCGCGGCAAAGAGTTCACCAGATGCTATCCATCAGTGCTGACCGATGTGGCCAGGCTTCACATGTCAGCGGAGATGGAAGAGGCTGCGAGTACTGTGCTGGAAGAAGACGACCCGGAAATGGTGGCGCAGGCAACGAGTGTGCTGGGACAGTTTGGCTCAGCGAACGCGGAAGAGAAGCTTTGGCAACGTCTCGAAAGATGGCATGAAAAGATGGAGAGTCATGCCGCTGAACTGAGAAAGCAGCATCGGGGAGTACCTGCCCATGGTGCTTCTTCGTTGAGCGGAGAAGTAATGATTGAACAAGAACTGTTCAAAGCTCTGAGTCAAGGTCAAGCGTGGCTCTCAGATCCTGAGAAGTTGAAGCGACTGCGTGCTCTTTGTCTTACTGATGACAGTCGCAACCAGATTGACAGCATGATTCGGGCCTGGAATCGAAGAATCGAAATTGGTCTAAGTCCCTTCGAGGATCAACCATATCTAGTAGGCGTCGCCCACTATCAACTCTTCTCGCTCGAATCGCTAAAGGAGAAGTTGCTGCAGTTTCCGCGCGGCACAGTCTTTATCTGGGGCAGGCGAGGCGGTGGCGTCGATGAATCAAGAGCGCGACAGATCTTCGTGCAACTGAAGAATTATCTCGAAGAGCACGGGATGAAATTGGAAGAAGAAAAGGCACAGTAGAGTTCACATTTCAGGCTTGAGCATCATTACATTCTGCTGCCATCCTGCTACAGGCCGAGCTCTTTTAGTTTCTGTACCGCGTTTGTATTCTCGGGGTTCAACTCGAGCGACTTCTGGTAATACTTGATAGCCGATTCCTTGTCGCCGCTGATCATGAGGCCCTCGGCGAGACTGTCCCAGGTGTTGAATGCTTGCGGGAAGTCCACGGTGTTCTGTCTGAAGACTACGATCGCGTCCTTAACTCTCTTCAAGCCAAGCAACTGATAACCGAGACGGTTCATTTGGGACTCAGTCAGCGTTACATCCTTTCCGCCCGCGTCTCGACGTTTGAGGTAGTCGCTCAATACTGTTTCGGCGTCTGATTTCAAGATCTCCTTAAACATTAGCCGGGCTGGTGAGTTGTATCTCTCGTAATTTATCCAGGCGATAGCGGGATGCTGGCCACCCAATGTATCTTCGACGAGTTCACGGATTATCGAGAGGCCGGACCCACTGTTGGCGAACATCACCATTCCAGTCCTGTTCTTATCTGAGGCCATCACATAGGCCATCGCGTCGCCATTGTCACCCCAATGCCAGAAAGCAGTTCCCTGGTCCGACTTTTCTAAGCCCCAACCGAGTCCCCATGAAATCGCGGACGATTGGGGTGAGGCCGGACGAGTGATGCTGTTGGCGCCACCTTCTCTTACGCTAATCTGGGGTGTGAGCATCAACCTGATCGTCTTCGGCTTCAATCCTGTGCCCTTGAGGATCGCGGAGACAAACCGCACGTAATCAGAAGCGGTAGTCTGCAAGCTGGCGGCGGCATTGGCCCTTTCCGGTTTTCCTCTTCCGGTTAGCGCGCCCATCGAGTTGTGCGCGAATGCCTTGCGGGAGTCATAGTCAGCTCGCCAGAGGTAGCTGCTGCTCTTCATACCCAGGGGGTCAAACACGGCTTTTCTCATGTAGGTATCCAGCGTCTCTCCGGTGATGTGTTCCACGATTTTAGCGAGGTAGACAAAGCCTTCACCGGAATAGCTGAAACGATCGCCGGGTGTGAAATAGATCTTCAAAGTTTTGTCGCCGCGTGGGCGCCAGTTAGGGAATCCAGTGGTATGGCTAAGTACTCGGCGGGCCGTAATCTGCTCTAAGCGCGGATCATCACCTACCTCGTATTTGGCATCCTTAACGGGGAGATATTTCGTCAGCGGCGTATCCAAATCGAGCTGGCCTTTGTCGACCAGCTTGAGGACGGCGTAGGCGAATACCGGTTTACTTAGGGATGCGGCTTCGAACACGGTGTTGTCGTCGACTGCTTCTCTGGTTTCGGAATTCTTGACGCCAAAGCCATGCGACCAGATGACCTCAGCATCGCGGATCAGTGCAATCGAAAGCCCGGGAATATCCGCTTGCGCCATCAGGCTGGGAATGCTTTGTTCGAGTCGGGAGGTAAGCTGTTTGGCTTCCGGTCCCGACTGATCAGCGCCTTGCCCTAATGTCAGGCCAAAGGGAAGAGCCAGAGTAATGAGAACAGCGGCACGAAGCCTTAGCCGTCCTGACTTTGCCAACCTCAAGATAGCCCGAGTCGAGAGAGTTGTGCCCCATCCTGATCTTCCTCCTGTTCAACGGAATGTAGACACCACGAATTAAAATGTAAACACCACGACCAAATGTTTTGTGGATGAAAATCAGCAAATTAGGCGCTAAGACTGGCTCAACGAAACAAAACCCGCGACATCGAATCGATGCGCGGGTCCTTTGTCGTGTGCCTTAATAGAAGGACTATTCAGCTAGCTTTAGCCTCGTCCCTTTTTGCCGTCGTTTCGTTTGTCGCCCTGATTATTGTTCGGCGGCTTCTCTTTAGGCTGGACAACGACTTTCGGCGTGTTTTCGGGTTTGGGTGGACGCGGCTTGTCCTCTCCTCGCTTTTGGGCGAAGGCCCCAGCGGATACGAAGAAGGCCATCCCGACTGCCATCGCCTTTCGCTTAAAGTTTGTCATGACAAGTGTCTCCTCATGGCTAATTCAGCGCCCATGGGAGGGAGAAGAGTTGCGCCGCCCTACAAGCGAGCAAGATGGGTGCCATAGCAGAAGTCAGGAGTCAGAAGCCAGAATTCAGAAATGGCTGCACGATACCGTGCGAAATCGCTCGAAACCGTGCGTATTTCGTCAGTCAGCGCCGGATACTAATGCTCAGGGTGCCCACATTCCCACTGATGTCAAAGGCTCGCAACGAGATCGTGTGTTCGCCCGCCGCTAAAGTTGCAAAATCCAACGAATACCTTTCATTCCCGCTGTCAGCAATTCCATCATCGGGAAAGATGGGGCTCCAGGGTGCGCCGTCGATACTCGCGTCAGCTCTTTTGACTTTTCCGGTCGCGTCCTCAACGTCAAACACTGCCAACACTCTATCGGACCGAACCTGCGGCTGCCCTACCAGCTTTACAGCCGGCGGTGTGTTGTCAATGTCAACGGCTTCGCTCAAACGTTCGCCTGACAAGGCCTGGCCCACTGGGTTGTCGGCGGCATCAGAGGCTGTAATTTTGATGATGTAGCGGCCGTCCGCCAGCGTTGCGCCATCGATGGTGTAAAAATTGTCGCGCAGCTTGTCCTTTAGCAAGCGAAAGGTGGTCTCATTCAGCGCCCGGTAATAAACCGCATACTCGAGAGTGTCGCCATTGCGATCCTCCGCCTGCCATTGAAAAGAACGCGCGCCACGTTGAAACAAGCGTCGCGGAGGAACCTGAGCCACCGCCCCAAACAGTGACGGATCAAGCCCAGACGCTTCCACGTTAGGATCGACTTGCATTTGAACTACCGACTGCAAACCGATTCCAATTGGCAACGCGGCGATCGAAAGCACTTCAGGCGCTACGTTCCGCGGAAGATAGACAATGCTTACGTCCTCCATCCAAGTTGGACTCGCTGCTCCGGTCGCCGACCGCAACATTGCTCGCCACTGAATGAACCGCGCCCGTGGGCTGGAGATCTGGTTTCCCTCCGGCTGGCGGTAGGCGGGGCTCCATTCGCTCCAAGTCGAATCCGGTCGTTCACCATTTCCCGTTCGGGTTTGCAATTCAACACTGCCAGCGCCGCGCCAGAAGACGCGTCCCCAGGTGGCGGTTAGTTTTGCATCGCGCACCGGTGATTCATAGGAACCACTCGTGACCAACTCCTTGCCAAAGCGGAGCAGCTTCCCCTGATTACTTGAAGCCACATAGACTTGCCCGCCCCGGACGAGGAAGGAAGAAATCTGTCCCTCAGTCGACTGCAACAGCAGAGTATCCCGACCGTCATTGGTGACGGAGTAGATGCGTCCTTTGTCGGCAGTACCGATGAGGACGCTTCCGGGTTGCAAAGCCGGGGCGATGGCGAAAGCCGTTACCGACGATGAACTCCATACGACATCCGCGGCGCCATCCGGCAGGATACGAAACACCGCGCTGCGGGCACTGGAAAGATCCGTGCGGCTGCGTTGTGGTGCTCCGGGCGACTGAATAGGAGCGCCGGACTCATCAATCGCCGTGATCGTCACACTTGTCGAAGGCGTGTTTCCGGATTCGGAGGTTTGGGGTGCGGGCCCAGGGGCAGCTTGCGGACGGCTGGTTGAGGCGGCGTCGCTCAGCCCCAGAGCATAGATTGATCCATCGGCGGCTGGCGCCAGAGCGTGAATCTCCCGAAGCTGGGCATCAAAGAGTGCGAACGCTTTTCCATCCGGTGAAATCCGAAGCACCAATCCGCCCGGATCCGTTCCCGCAACCAGATCTCCCTGAGCGGTGACTGCCAGGGATATGACATGAGTTTGATTGGTACTGATTAGTAAGGATGCCTCGGGCTTCGCACCGGCGCTTGAGACGCGGTAAAGCTTGCCATTGTCTCCGGTGCCGATAGCCACCGCGCCCTCGGGAAGTATTGCCAATGACCAGATGTATTTGTCAGGTGGATCGAAATAGACTTCAGCGCGACCGTCAGAGGCAATGCGATAAACCTTGCCATCGGGTGAGCTGCCCGCATAGAGCACGCCATCGCGACCGATAGCCAGCGCCGTGACATCGAGCTCCGCCGCGTCGTAGAGCAACGAGCCTTTTCCGTCGGCGCCTACACGATAAATTTTCCCATCGTGGCCAGTCCCCAGGTAAACCGCACCCTGACTATCGATGGCGCTGGACCAGATAAATGCCTGTTCGGTGTTGAATACCTCCGTGAAGTTTGGCGCCAGCATCAATACCCCGGTGTCGGTTATGGAAACACCGCGAGCGTCTCCTCTTAGCAGTTCGGCCCGTCCACTCGTTTCCCAGATCACAGGCTGGCCCGCCTGAATGATGGGACAGAAACTCAGTGTCAGAAGAAAAAGCGTTGCGATTGAGACCGTGCGATTGACGTTGGGTGATCGGAACATGATTAAGGTTAGTTTCCTATGTATTTTGCGTACAACGAGCGGGCCGTTTTCATTTCATCAGTGCCCCGAATGATTGAGCGCGCGTCCTGAAAGACTGTTACTTCATACTCGCCAGTGCGAAAGCGCAGGAGGTAGTCATTAAACTTAACTTCTCCGGCCCCGCTAAGTCGTTCCGCGAGACTCTTGAAGTCGACCCGGGTCGGCTGAACCGGCGAAATCTGGACCGCGTTTCTGCCACACATGACTGCCGAAAAATCGCCCGCAGTGGCCTCCAAAGTGGCGTAGCGTCCCAAAGCGCAGGTCGGGCACTCCGTGGAGGGAGGGCCGGGATTGATCTTCCGCCACTCATTGCGCCAGACATCAAACTGCATCAGCGACCGGTGGAGTTGTTCATCGTGGCCGGTCAATAACTTCAAAGCCTCGCTGACCTGTACCGCAGCGACCACGCTAATGATGGGCATGATCACGCCCGCAGTATCGCACGTTGGCGCGCTGGCTGCGGGAGGTGCTTCTTCGAACACACATCGCAGGCAGGGAGTTTGATGCGGAAGAACAGTCATCGTTACGCCGTAAGATCCGACGGCCGCACCATAAATCCAGTTGACCTCATGCTTCACGCAAGCGTCGTTGATCAGGTAACGGGTGGCAAAATTGTCGGTTCCATCGAGGACCACATCGCATTCCTCAATCAATCGTTCGATGTTTGAGTGGTTGACGTCTACGATCTCGGATTCAATGTGGATGTCCGAATTGAAGTCGCGGATGTGGTTTGCGGCGGCAATTGCCTTGGGCATGCGTTCGGCGGCATCCCGCTCGGTGAACATAGTCTGCCGCTGGAGATTCGACGCCTCGACAAAATCGCGATCGACTATCCGCAGTCGACCGACGCCGGCGCGAGCCAAAGCTTCGGCGTGCGCCGAACCCAGAGCGCCACAGCCGATAATCAAGGCTCGTGAATCAAGCAGACGCTGTTGGCCTTCTTTGCCGATGCCGCTAAACAGAATCTGCCGGCTGTATCGTTCGTTCATAGGTCTTGGCCAAAATGCAATCTGAGATCTGAAATTTGAGATCTGAGATTATTCTGAGATCCTGCCGGAGATTCCCAATGCCCTCATGGCAGCGTCAGGCATAACCTCTGCAGGTGCTTCCATGGCTGTCCACAAACGAAATTGCTCGGCAGCTTGGGTAACCAGCATCTCCAATCCGCCAATTAACTCGCAACCAGCATCGCGAGCTTCACGTAAGAAGCGGGTTTCTACAGGATTGTAGACTAGATCGTAGGCCAAACGCGCACCGCTAAGCTGAGCGGCGGTGGCCGGCGTCTCGGTTTCCTGCGTGCCTGACGTTCCTAACGGCGTAGCGTTGACTACTACGTCAAATCCCTCAAACAGCGCCGAGTCCAGCGGCTTCCAGGTAGAGTCAAATCGTTCAGCCAGCAGTCGAGCTTTGTTAGCATCGCGGGCAAAGACCGTTACCTCGGCGCCTTTCTGTCGCAGGCTCCACACGGCAGCACTCGCTGCGCCACCTGCTCCGATCACCGCACAGCGCGCCTCGCGCAATTCCCCGATCCGGGAAACTAGCGGGCTGATAAAGGCGTCAGCATCGGTGTTGAAGCCATGCAGCTCGAGGCCCCGGACCAAAACCGTATTGACCGCTCCAATTTCTTCAGCGGCCGGATCGATCCAATCCAGACAACTCATGACCGAGGTCTTGTGCGGCGCCGTCACGCTCAAGCCCAGAAAGTTCCAATCGATCTCGCGGGTGCGGGGATGGACCATACGAGTAACAAACGACGAGATATCGCGAACCTCCAACGGCAGATAGACGCCATCAAATTCCGCGGACTCAAAGGCGGCATTCAGCATGTACGGTGAAATAGAGTGCGTTACAGGCAAACCTGCGAGACCCATAATCCGGGTCTCCCGACTAATCCTGTCAATCCGATAAACGGTCCGCAATTCTCTCGCCGTAACCTGGCCAGGCGCAGTCGCACTCTCCGTTTCCAGTGCGCCATAAGTCAGAAAGGCGCCGCGACACGGACCCAGAACGCGAGTCGCAATTCCCGCCGTTCCCATGGCAATGGCGATCATCTCGCGACTCTCGGAGCGCGCGCGGTCAAGCAACTGAAATGCAGTAATGCAGTCGGTTATATCTCCGGCCCGGAAAGCGATCTTGAGAATGCGTGCTGGAGTCTGAATCATTCGATCAAAGACTCGATCGAGATCTCCGGGCACTCCCACGAAGTTGTGGTGAGAACAGATAACCCGCGTCCAATCAACTTTCTTACCATAATCAAAAACCGTTGAATTGATAGCGAGATCAAGTTCGATATCGAGAAACTCGGCTGAAGTGGGACGATTGAACAACCAAAAGAACAACCTGGCCTTGGTATCAAGCTGGCGATGACCACCCTGCTCGGCAGGACGGAAAGTCAGAATGGTTGGACTGGGAGACTGGTCAAAGAGGTGTTCGCCGTTTCTAAAACTCCCGGCGAGTTGAACTGGATCAAGGCAGTCAAGTCGCACCTCAATGATATCGCCTATCTCCGCTGCCTTCGCGATAGCGACCTCGGCGCCACCGAGACTCTGCTCGCAAACGGGAACACAAATACGAATTGAATTGTCGGCTTTCATCAAATAGAGATCGAGGCGATGCCCGTCCTCCGATTTCGCGAGCGGCATCGCCTCCGTCCAAGTCTCAAAATCATTTACTTATGCGGTTCAGTTGAAGCATCGAGATGTCGAGTAGGCGCTTCGGCCCCGAGGTGGCGCGTGGTGCCTTCAGTCACGCTGGGAGGCGGCACAAGTTCGCCGGTGTTGCTCCTGGGAAATGAATTGATGTGAGCAGGAGGCTGCATCGCCGGCTGAAAATTCTGAGCCTGAAAGCGAAGCATGGCGCGCTTCTCGTCTTCCCTAAACTTGATGTATTGCGCCATGCCGGTCCCCAGCATAGAGAAGGCCGGAATCAGCATCCAGAACCACCAACCCCTTCCCATTGCTGAAAACGCGAGCGCCAGCGAAACGAGCAGAAAAGCAAGCCCCATGAAAGCAGTCCGGCACGCGTTAGCGAGACTGGCCTCTTTGTCTTGTTTCTTGAGCGCGCGTTTGTCTGAGCGGGAAAGTCCATCGACATCTGCATGCGACAACTGCCCGGACAAAGCCTGCGGCACCAAACTAATGTTGGCTCCGCATCCCCGGCAATAACTGGCGCCGTCAAGATTTTGCGCTGCACACTTGGGACAAAACATGCGTACCTCCGATTATCCAGATACTACTTCGTTGCTGCTTTCGCTCGTTGCCTCAAGGCTTCGTACAGCAAAACACCCGCGGCTACTGATACGTTAAGCGATCCCAACCGTCCAAGCACAGGAATTCGCACGAGCTTGTCGCAGCGTTCCCTGACTAGCCGATGGAGACCGGCTCCTTCGCTGCCGAGAAAGATTGCCGACGAGAGTGTCCAGTCCCAGTCCGTGTAATTTGAGGATCCTTCGGCAGCGGCTCCCACGACCCAGATGTTACGTTCTTTCAACTGCTCTATCAAACGAACCAGGTTCGTCACTCGAGCTATGGGTACATATTCCACTGCGCCGGCAGCCGCTTTTGCTACAGTATCGGTTAGACCTACAGCCCGTCGCTCGGGGATAAACACTCCGTCCACTCCGGTGCATTCCGCCGTCCGGAGAATCGCTCCGAAGTTTCGCGGATCTTCGATTCCATCCAGCCCTAACACGAGCGGAGGCTGGGCAGTGCCAACTTTGGCGGCAACCAAGTCGAGAAGTTCATCTGCGTCCTGGTAACGAGCAGCGGCAGTCCTGGCGACAACCCCCTGATGAGTAATCTCCTTTAATGAGCGATCGAGGCTGATTCGAGGTGCCCGGTGAATGGGCACATTCGCCTGCCTTGCCAGCGCCAGCAAGTCTTGCAGACGCACGTGTCGCGCTCCCTCCGCGATCGTAATGCTATCGATTGCTCGCCGGCCCGCCCGGAGCGCTTCGAGCACCGGAATCAGTCCATAAATCATGTCACTTCCTTTGTCTTCTCCACCCTCGAACACGGAACCCGCTGGGTCATCAGGCTTCGCGTCACGCCGCTGGACGTCTGGCCGATGGCCGGGCCGACCCTGAGGTTTCAGTTTCTTGTAAGTTGTCTTCATCGTTACCGCAGTCAGGGCAGGTCTTGAGCGGCCCGCCGGGGAGCTAGCTCTTAAGTCCGCTGACAAATTCGTCGAGTCAGGAATGACGGATTGCTCAGATTAATACACAACGCCCATCCCGTAGGGATCGAATGTTTATAGACCCGCGGCACCAGGGTTCTTTGGAAGCTCCAGCGGAGCGAAATGTCTTCCTGGCGTCACGCACCCGCAAGAACATTTCACTCCGATGGAGTTGGAAGCCAAATCTCGGCAAACGCTCTATAAACATTCGATCCCTACGGGATTGGCTGCGATCAATTGACTTGAGCAAACTGCCCATCCCGTCGATGGATTTGTCAACTAACTTTTAGAAACAGGACACTAGGGCCTGGCTTGTGCTTTCAAGAAATAACGAAGCCGAGAGTAGCGCGTGAACTGATCCTCGTTGCTGCTCTCCGAGACGGCGCCCACGGTGTACTTTCCGAACCGCTGACGGCGCCAGCCGCTCGACTGAGTTTGCTGTTCACATGGCCAAACCATTTCCAGCGCTTGGCGACATGAATTGTAGCCATCATCGTAGTCAGCGTTCCGCGCCTGGTTGCGAATCACGTCGAGTAGCAGAGAAAAGTTTTCGGCAACCATGAGCTTCTTCTCTCGGAGACCTGAGAAGTCGAAGCCGTTGGAATAGATGCGAAACTTTGCCTCGGGGCCTTCACTATATAGATCCACCACCGCCTCGTCGTAAAAAAACTGGCTCTCGTCGTGAATCTCGCTGTCGCCTCGTCCACCCTTCCGCTCCTGCAGCTCGACGCGTTTACGCGACAATCTCCCAGTCACAACTAGCACAAGCTGGCTCCAGGGAATTTGAGATTCATCACCTTCCGCAATAAGCTTTGGCGTCAGTCCGTTTTCATCGATGCTGACGGAGCGGAGGCGAATCGGAGGTGATTCCCGAAGTTGGAGGTCCGCATCCGGTACGATCGCCGTCTCGAACCCCAGGACCTTGAGCCTGCGCCCGATCAGCTCAGCCTCGTCGAGTGTGTCGGTGCGGGCCAGCGGCATCGGCATTGGAACGGAGAGCAGGCGGCTGAGGTTATTGGGGTCAAGTTTAAGAAGACCGGCCGCCTCGTTCAGGCCTTCGCTCGTTATTTCTAGCGCCTGGGACAGGAAAATGTTGTTATATCCCAGCGCGCGATGATCCAGCGGCTTGAGGCTTGGCTTGAGAAGTTCGGCGGTCTTTTCGCTAACTGGAAGAGTTGCGCCACAATACAGGCAGTTTAGTCTGGTCGGCGGATTCGCCCGCAAGCATTCTTCGCAGCGGACCATCAGGTCCGGTGTAAACCCTTGCGGCTCGGATGGCAGCAAGGGCTCATCATCTAAGAAAGGAATGTTTTCGTTATCTTTCGGCAACCAGTCCTCCAAGACTTTTGATTATACCTCGGGTCCCAAGCATTCTGCCGGGGCAGAAGTTGGGGGTAAAGTTCGCAGACGCCCTTTGATTTACAGCGTGACGCACAGACTGAACCTGAAATCTCTGCCCCTCCTGGTTATCACATTAGTGACCGGGGCGTGCGCCGCCCTGCAATCTCCAAATCCAGGTGGGCCAGCGACCAGTGGGCCACCCTATCCAGTTACCTTGACCGAACAGTCTCAAAGACGAGAAGCGGCAGTACTCGCATTCAATCGGATAGCACAAAGAAGTGGGCCGGTAAACCTGACTGAAGATTACCTGGAACCGGTGACGGCGACCATCAAGAGTCTGCCTGCAAACCCTGGTAGTCAGCTCAATCTTCCGAAGGTCGGCAGCAACGTTGAGATGAACGAAGACGAAACGAGGGAAGCGCTGCGCAGATTCATCAATGACTGGCGCTCTCTCATCGGG
>JAMQPI010000033.1 GCA_023717565.1 Pyrinomonadaceae bacterium
TCATCGCCACACACATGAGTGAAAGGCTTTGGTTGCGATCCACGTAAACCGATCCCACGATCGCGAACATACCGAAAAGCGCCCCGGTGATCCGCATTGCCCAGAGTCCATCGCGATCTCCGGACAAGAACTTTGTGAAGCGGTCTCCGGCGATTAATGCTGCGGCAGGCAAAACGGGCAGGATGTATCCGGGCAATTTCGATCCAGAGAGAGAAAAGAATGCGAGTGGCATCAACAACCAGGCCAGAGAAAACGCCCGCAGCAGGTCCACCGAATCAGGGGAGCGCAATCGCCAACTACGCGCTTTCACCAGTCCCGCGATAAGAAATGCAGTCCATGGCAAGGACAACGGAATCAGGATCAGGAGATAGAAGTAGAAACGCTGCGGGTGCCGGTATTTGTTTGAAAAGTAACGCGCAAAGTGGTGCTGAATAAAAAACTCATCAATGAATACCCAGCCGTGTTTGAGGATGACTGGAACGTACCAGATCGAAGCCACTGCCAACGCCAACGGAAGACCCCACCAAAGAGTACTCAAGAACGATCTTGCGGGGAACTGCCGGCGCACGAGTTGATACAGGGCAATAACGCCGAAAGGAATGACCAGGCCAATCAACCCTTTGGCCAGCAAAGACAACCCAATGAAAACATAGAAACCAATCAGGAGCTTCCTACGGTGCCGGTCGTCTTCCGCCAACTCCGAAACCAGAAAAAAACCCAGCGCCCAGGCAGTGGTCATGGTGACGACAATATCGAAGCCGACACCTCTGGAAAAAACTATTATCCCCAGAGTCGAGGCCGTGATGATCGCGCTCCAGGGAGCAAGTCCTATCAGTTGAAGCTCGCTGCTCGCTCTGCAAACTCGGCTACCCATCCAGAAAACCGCGAGCACAGTTAACAAGCCAGAGAGCGCAGGCCCAAGCCGGGCGGACCACTCGCTAACTCCGAACAGGCGAAAGCCGAGCATCATCATCCAATAAAGCAGCGGCGGTTTTTCAAACCAAGTGTGGCCGCCCAGTGTCGGAGTTACGAGATCCCCGCGCAGAAACATTTCGCGGGCCACCTGGGCGTAGCGCGGTTCGTCGGATCCGACGAAGGGCAGATGACCAAGACCGTAACAGTAGAAAGCAATGACCGCGAGAAATATCAAAAGCCAGACCCGCTTGGCAGGCGTTAAAGGTTGCAAGTATAGTCGCTCCGAAATGGTCAGTCGGTTGTCAGTTGTCAGTTGTCAGTTGTCAGTTGTCAATTGTAGTCGACTCAGGGAACGGTCGAGTATCGTCGAAACCAGCTACGCATTCAAATAACTCGAAGTACCAAGCTCAAAGCTCAAAGTACAAAGCACAAACAACTGACCACTGACCACTGACCACTGACAACTGACAACTGACTACCAATAAGACTATGCCTTTACGAACAGCAGTCATTGGGGTAGGCCATCTTGGGCGGCAGCATGCCCGCGTCCATAAGACCCTGGCCGACGAAGGTCTGACCCAATGTGAATGGGTTTGCGATCTCAATGAACAAGCCGCCCAGGCGGTTGCCGCAGAGCGACAGGCTAACTGGACCACCGATTGGCGCGAATTGATTGGTCGCGTTGATGCCGTCAGTCTGGCGGTTCCCACTGAGTCGCACTGCGAAATTGCCTGTAGTCTGCTTGAATCAGGAATTCACGTTCTGGTCGAAAAGCCCATAGCGCGAACCCTCGAAGAAGCGGATCGCATGATTCTAGCCGCAGACAAGGGTGACGCCTTGTTACAGGTAGGCCATCTGGAACGGTTCAATCCTGCCCTGGTAGCGCTGCGTCCACACGTTCGCAATCCTGTCTATTTCGAAATCCATCGGGTTGGCGAGTTCACCGCCCGTTCGCTCGATATCGATGTGGTCCTCGACTTGATGATCCACGACCTTGATATCGTGCAGTGGCTGGTTGGCGAAGATGTTCAAGTCACTGAGTTGCACGCCGTTGGTATCCCGATCTTGACGAACAAGGTTGACGCGGCTAATGCCCGATTGGAGTTCTCCTCTGGAGCGGTGGCTAATATCACTGCGTCGCGCGTCGGCACGGAGAAGATTCGCAAGATGCGCTTCTTCCAACCGCATGATTATGTCGCCGTGGATTACACGACTAAGCGGGCCTCGATTAGCGGGCTGGCCCCGCCGACCGCAGATGGGTTGTGGCCGGGCGTTCACGTTCGACACCTGGAGGTGATCGACGTTGAACCACTGCGGGCTGAGATTGTCTCCTTCATCGCAGCCGCCCGAGATGGCCTGCCTTCGCCTGTCTCCGGAGTGGATGGACGAAATGCGCTCGCGCTGGCTCTGCGGGCGCTGGAACGAATCCAGGAACACTCAGCAAAAATGCGGGGCGGCTCCGTGGGCGAGTTGCTTGGGGCCCAGGGCGGATAGCTTCCCATGAATCTTTAGCAGAATGGCCCACAAGACCCAGCCCGAACCAACTATTTCCTCCCTCTTGCGAGCTCGCACAGAAGCCGGCGACTTTCCTTCCGCCGTCTATCTGGTAACGGAGCGCGGTCGCCCAGTCTTTGCCGATGCTATCGGAAATGCCGTTGTCGAGCCTTATCGCATCGCGGCTTCGTTGCAAACAATCTACGATCTCGCCAGCCTGACCAAACCGCTCGTCACAGGTCTTCTATGTGCCCGCCGAATCGACGCGGGCGAGTTAACCCTGGACGGCTCTGTCGCCCAATACCTGCCGGAGTTTGAACGGACGGACAAACAGATGATCACGGTGCGCCAACTCCTGACGCACACGTCGGGACTGCCAGCCTGGCGGCCAATTTACATCCTGGCTGAAGGCAAGCGCGATCGAGCCCTCAAAGTCATCGCCGGCGAAGAGCTTGAATACCTACCCGGCGCTCGGGTCGTCTATAGCGATCTGGGCTTTATCAGCCTGGGTTTTCTGCTCGAGCGTATTACAGGCAAGCAGCTGTCGGAACTGGCGCGTTTTGAGATTTTCGAAGCCCTAAGACTTCAAAGCACTTTTTTCAACCCCGACATTGCGATGCAAACCGGTATCGCTGCCTGCGAAACAGGAAATGCCTACGAGCGCGCAACCTCACGAGAGATGGGCGCTCCCGACTATGCCAACTGGCGCGAAAGTCCGATCTGGGGAGAGGTACATGACGGCAACGCCCACTTCCTCGGAGGAGCCGCCGGGCACGCAGGTCTTTTCTCAACCGCTAATGAAACATCGCGCATTGCTGCGCAGTTTCTTGCCCAACAGAGTGAAATACTCAGTCCGCTAACCTGTGATCTTTTTACAACGAATATGACTGACGGGTTGGATGAGGCGCGCTCAATAGCGTGGCAACTGGCAGCAACTCCGGAGTCAGCGGCTGGTTTAGCTTTGCCTCCAGACAGTTTCGGGCATAGCGGATTCACAGGGACGAGCTGCTGGATCGATCCGCATCGAGAGCGAGTTTTTGTTTTACTAACCAACCGCACTCACGCTCGCGCGCTCCCATTTGCCAACATCAACAGTGTGAGGCGCGAGTTTCATAGTCTGGCCGTGAATGCTTTACAGAACCGGGAGCACTAGCGGACCGCACTCAATGACAGCCGGACAAGGAGCGAGCGTAATACTTCTTACTGCGTCAGTTAGTGTCCTGTTTCTAAAGATCGCTGAATAATTCACCTCGGCTTCACCCCGTAGGGGTCGCATGTTTATAGCCTGCGCAGAGACCACCTCCCGGCGCCGTGCGAAGGGGCGGAGGTCAACTTGAGTGGTGCTATTCAGGTTTCGTTCCGCCCCTTCGCACGGCGTCCCGACGTTGGAGATGGTATGCGATCTATAAACATGCGACCCCTACGGGGTTCAAACAGAAGAAGGAAGCTTATAAGTACCCCGCTAACTTGCCATCGCCGCCCGCTGAGCCCGGAGAATCCAAATGACGAAGTTACGAATTTTTTTGGCTGATGATCATGCCGTCATTCGGGAGGGTTTGAAGTCGCTCGTCAACGCCCAGCCCGATATGGAGATTGTCGGCGAGGCTGATAATGGGCGCGTCGCCTGTCAGTTAGCGAAAGATCTTGAACCTGATGTGGCGGTAATGGACGTTTCGATGCCCGAACTTAACGGGGTAAAGGCCACTGAGATCCTCACGCAAGAATGTCCGAAGATTAAGGTTCTGGTCCTCACGGTCCACGACGACCAGGGTTATTTGCGGCAGATCCTGAGGGCTGGTGCGGCCGGCTATGTGCTCAAAAAGGCCATGGCCGAAGAACTGATCCACGCTATTCGCACAGTCGCCGCTGGAAACACTTATATAGATCCCGTGCTGGCCAACAATGTGGTCCGCGGCTACCTTCGTGATGA
>JAMQPI010000318.1 GCA_023717565.1 Pyrinomonadaceae bacterium
GGGTTCAATTACCTTTAATGATGCCGCATTCTTCGCGCTGCCAGCCAGTTTGACCTCCGGCGGCAGCACCGGTCTGGTGGCCTTCTTCGACGCGGTGGTTTCGGCCCTGGTACCTCCCGGCGTCTACTCCGGCACGGTTTCCATACTGGGCGGTGACAGCGCCAATGCTGATGACATCATCGGCACTCAGGAGTTCTCCATCACCGTTCTACCTGGTGGCCAGAACCCGGTTCCCGAACCGGCCAGCATGTTGCTGCTGGGTAGTGGCCTCGCTGGGGCTGCGGCCTTGAGACGACGTAAACGACGCGAAGCCCAAAAATCCTAACTCGCATCGCGCCCCAACATGGTTGACGTGCGGTTCATTCCGTCAGGGGACTAATAGAGAGAGGCTGGTGAGCTTGTGGCCCACCAGCCTTTTCTTCGTGTCACGATCTGCCTATTTCGACCCGGCCCAACGTGAATTGTGCACGCAAGGCCTTTGCTTTTTGTTTCTCCGATAGCAGAATAGCCACTTGCTCGCCAAGTCGATCATCATTACTTCAGGCGCCCTCCTTCTCGTTGCCGGCATCATCCTGTACGCGCGGCCGTCTTACCAAGGTATTCGCGCTGGCTACGCAGACGAGAACTACATCAAGTCTGCCGATTGCCGCTCCTGCCATGCAGATCATTTTGCTTCGTGGTCCCGCACTTTCCATAGCAGGATGACTCAGGAAGCGCGCGTCTCGACTGTTCAAGGAGACTTCTTACATCAGAACCGTTACGAATATCTCGACGTCAAAGCAACAATGGAGAAACGCGACGATCGTTTCTTCATCACGTTCAAGTTTCCCGACGGGTCCTCTCAGACTGCCGGCATTGATCGCACCGTTGGTTCGCGACGTATCGAACAATACCTGACCAAACAGCAGGGGCAGTACACTCGTTTGCCTGTTGCCTACGATTTGGTAAACCGACGTTGGATGAGCCTCAACGGATCGTTCTTCTATCCCGACAGTGACAACTATTTTCAGCACCTCGCGCAGTGGGATGCCAACTGTGTCTTCTGCCACAACGTCAAGGCCCAGCCTCATATCGATTTTCAGTCCAAACAATTCCAGACTGAGGTTTCAGAACTTGGCATCGCGTGCGGTGCTTGCCATGGCGCCGGAGCCGCTCACGCGGAAGCAGCGCTATCACCCTTCACGCGAAGCGCCTGGCACCTGCAGCGCGACCTGGACAAGAAGATCGTGAACCCGCTGAAGCTGTCGGCTGAACGTTCATTAATGATCTGCGGTCATTGTCACGGCCAACGTGTCCCTGAACCTTTTGATCGTATTCAGACCATCCTGACGAAAGGCGATCCGTTCAATGCCGGCGAGGATCTGGCGCAATACTATCGCCCGATCGAACGACATGTACACGTCGGCCAGGTTTCCTTCGCGAATCGCTTCTGGGCCAATGGAAGCCCACGATTAACTGCTTACGAATACCAGGGAGTTTTGCGCTCCAAGTGTTTTGTGAAGGGCGAACCTGGCAAGCGAATTAACTGCTTGAGTTGTCACACAATGCACAGCGGCGATCCCGATGGGCAAATCACAGCCGAGAATCGCACCGACAAGCCTTGTGTCGCATGTCATGGACAGTTTGCGGACAAGCCAGCTCTGGTCGCCCATACCAAACATGCTGCGGATTCAGTAGGTAGTCGTTGCTACAATTGCCACATGCCTCGCGCTGTCTATGGAATCATGGCGTTTCATCCAACTCATGACATCACCGTACCCGATCCGCAACTAACTGCGTCCGCCGGTGTACCTAACGCTTGCAATCAGTGTCATCTTGATCGCGGCGTGAATTGGAGTATCGAGCAATCGAAACGACTATGGCCTCAATACTTTGCCAGCGCCCAACTGAGCACCGACGATCAGTTTAGTTTGCCGGAAGGCCCTCGAGCACTGTTTGCAGGTGACGCTTTGACTCGCGCCCTGGCAGCCAACCTGCTTGGGGGTGGTGGTCCAATGAAGCCCGATCCACTTTGGGCCAGTCCCTTCCTTGTCGAAGCGTTTGCTGACAACTATCCGATTGTTCGCTTTTTCGTCGCCAACGGGCTGACACGATCGGGTCTACCGTGGCAACTGGAAAAGCCCGACTATTTGGCGCCTGCGGCAGCGCGCGACGCCATGTTGCGACAATGGCGTGAGGCCACTAACGCCTGCCCGGCAGATGTTCGGCAGCAAGCCGGGTTACTCTCGTCCACGCTAAGACTTCGCCGTCGCGACGTTGACATCGAAGTAGGTGAATAGATTTGGCCAGAAACAAGAGACGCGGACAAACCGAGACGGTGAATGAAGAGCCTGCAGGTGCCACCGCATCGGCTGATGAGATCAAGCCGGGGGCAGACGACCATCGCACTGGTGACTCCGTGCGACAGAGTTGGTGGACTCAAAGTCTCTTTCAAGGCTGGCTAAGCATTGCAGTCTGGATGACCTTCGGAGTTCTGCTCGAAGGCTTATTGGGATTCAAGACTCCGAGCTACTTACAGGACGATCAGCGTCGCGAATTGTTTCGACTTGCCCATACTCATGGCACGTTTCTGGGTCTGGTTTTGATTGCTGCAGCTCTTTGCGGTCAACGATTCAAACTTTCGCCACCCCGAATTGCAGTAATCGCATTCCGGCTCGGTGCCATAATCATGCCGGTTGGGTTTCTGCTCGCTGGCATCTGGCACTATGAGAGTGACCCGGGACTGGCAATCTGGCTGGTACCACCAGCGGCTTTATTGCTTGTATTCGCATCCGTTGCCTTCGCTTTGGCGAGCCGGGCAAACTTGAGCAGAGACGAGTAATGAAACGCGCGCCGTTGTATCGTTCGCGCAAGACGTGCGGTCTCCAGTGGTTCTATTAATGCCGTGCGAAT
The DNA here is from genome assembly GCA_023717565.1 of Pyrinomonadaceae bacterium. Taxonomy (GTDB): domain Bacteria; phylum Acidobacteriota; class Blastocatellia; order Pyrinomonadales; family Pyrinomonadaceae; genus PSRF01. Next base: position 2,893 of record JAMQPI010000318.1, read on the forward strand.
GCTGGAGGCAGAGGCTGAATGATGATTAAGAAATTGAGTGCGCTGGTGTTTGTGGGGGTAGCATGGGCCGGGAGCCTAAGTTCGCTTTATTGCAATCAGCAAGGACGCAAACAGCTACCGCAGGATTCCAATTCGACGGGGAAACCGATTCCCGGACATCGAGAGAGGAGCGGCGTTACGAACGGAGAAATCAAAGAACTGGCAGCCCGCAATCACAGCACTATTTTCGAATCTTTTGTGCTGATCGCTCGCGACTCCAAAACATATGAGGCACTAAGAATCGCAAGTCCCAGTCTACCGGAGCAGAATGCCGAGTTTTTCGAGACTAACGTAGTGGTCGCGGTGTTCCTTGGTCAGCGACGCACCGGAGGCTACAGCATAGAGATCGCAAATGGCCACGATGGCAGTCTTCGCATTGTGGAGCACTCCCCCCCAAAAGGCGCGATGGTCAAGATGGTTCTTTCGGCGCCTTTTAAGGTCGTCGCCATTCCGGTACAGACAGATCGGCCTATGGAACTGGCACTGGATGAAACCTGGAAAAAGCGCTTGCGAGGCTATCGCGTTACTAGCGGACAGGTATTGGTCACGGGCGGATTCGCCGGAGTGAATCAAAGAAGGAGTCTTGAGGGTACTGTCGGAATTATGCGCGCGGGGGAACTAGCTACTTTTATCTTCGACCTGCGAAGTCAAGCTGGCCAGGAGACAAAGCAGTTGAAGGATGCCGCGAGTTGTCTCGTGAAAAATCCGCTCCAGGTGAGTTTGCCTCGACTTAACTCAACTACTCTTACTGGTGCCATCGAAAGTCCGTTCCAAGTCACGGGCGAGTTCCTGGACGAGGAACGCGAGCTTAGACTTAGCCTGCAAACAATTGCATCATCAAACATCTCCGACAACTTCGCCGCCACGGGCCAGTTGACCGCCGTCGCTACTGACCCTCCCTCACCAAAGCTGCAATAGTATCCGTCTGAATTCTAGAATCAAAGTCTCGATCCAGGACTTACTACTGCCGCTCGTAGAGGACTCTGCTAAATCCTTAATTCAAAGCTGAATCCCAGGCATTGGCACAGGGATTGAGAGTCGTTGTTCCTTCGGACTCCACTTTTTGTATGCTCATAGTTTAATTCGGACTTGTTGAGTCTGATGTTGCCACTAAATGCCCGGTGGCAAGTTTTCCATTTCAAGTGCTAAGAGCGAAACGGGAACGTTATCAACCAGCGGGTAGCTCTAACACTCCGCGTACGCCTTGATCGGCGCTGACTCCGTTACCGAATGGGCCAGTCGGCCCAAAAGAAATCCTGATCGTCAAACACATATTCCAGGCTCTAGGAGGGCCCACGCAATGAATCGACGTTCAACGTCTCCCGCTGGGAAGCAGTCCCCGGCAAAAGGTTCTTCGGTGAAACGAAATATTCTCCTGGCAGCGGCCGCGTTAATAGCGATCGCATCGCCCTTGTTCCTGTTACCAAAAGGCCACGCTCAGCGTGCTTCTCTTAACACGAGTGACTCTGGCGAAAAGGCTGCGAAGCCTTCGCTCGAAGCTACTTACCGCAGTCCCGGTGACCGTCACAAAGTGGAAGTAAGTGATGCCGAGACGGCTCGCATGATTGAATCGAACGGCGGAATCCTAATCGCCGACTACAAGACCTCCAGGATCTACGAAACTAATTCGTCTGTAGTCAGTTCGCTCTCAGGCAACGCCGGGGCCCAGATTCGCGATGAAGATAACCTTCTGCAACTCAATGCCGGAGCGATCGACACCACCAAGGATGAGGTTCAGGCGGCACGTAAAGCAGTGGGTTCTTTTGCTGGCAAACGCATGCACCTCGTTCAGTTCGCCGGCCCGATCAAACCCGAGTGGTATCGGGGACTCGAAAAAACCGGAGTCGAGATCGTTACCTACATCCCGAGCAACTCCTATCTAGTCTATGGAGACGCAAGAAGTCTAAGTCGGGTTCAGGCGCTGTCTGCTTCGTCGGGAGCGGTGCAATGGGATGGTGAATACAAGAGTGAGTATCGCCTCGATCGTTCAATCAGTGCCGGGCAAGCGTCAGCCGCAAAATCGAAAGGCGGTCAACCGGTTGCTCAGGCACTTAAAGGTGATGGTTTCTTTGCTATTCAAATGGTGAAAGACGAAGTAGAAAATGCCAACACCCTTGAGCTCATCGAAAAACTGCAACTTGAACCAATCAAGAGTCAAACCGAGGTTCTGAATTACGTCAACGTCATTGTGCGACTCGCAACGGGTGCCGTCGTCAAGGAACTCTCCCAACGCGGTGATGTCGTATCCATCCAGCCCTGGTTCATGCCGACGAAGCGCGACGAACGTCAGAATCAGATTATCGCCGGTAACCTTACTGGCGGTAGTTCACCCACGCCGGGCGACTATCTCGCTTATCTGTTGGCGCATGGCTTCACGTTCGGCTCCACCTCAACGTTCGGTGTTAACGTCTCAGACAGCGGCGTCGACAATGCAACCACCACGCCTAATCACTTCGGCCTGTATAAGCTCGGTGATCCGACCAGCCCTGCCAATAGCCGCGTTGTTTACAACCGTCTCGAAGGCACACCGAATGGCGGCAGCACGATTCAAGGTTGTGACGGCCACGGCAATCTGAACACACATATCGTGGGCGGCTACGTCCCAACTGGCGGCATCTTTGCCGCCTTTCCACATGCCGACGCAGCCGGCTTCCGTTATGGCCTCGGTGTGGCGCCGTTCGTTAAGTTTGGTTCTTCGGTAATCTTCGATCCGAATAGCTTTACGTTTCCCGACTTCGAAAACCTTGAGTCCAAAGCTTACAACGACGGCATGCGCATCAGCACAAATAGCTGGGGTTCCGCGAATAATGCTTATTCGGTCGATTCGCAAGCCTACGACGCACTGGTACGGGACGCGCAACCTACTGGCTCAACCTTTCCAGTTGCGGGTAATCAGGAATACGTAATCGTATTCGCAGCCGGCAATAATGGTTCAGGTTCGAATACCGTGGGAACGCCTTCAACCGGCAAGAACGTAATCACGGTCGGCGCGTCGGAAGGTGTCCAGGCGTTTGGCGGCGCGGACGGTTGCGGCGTCGGAGACACAGGCGCGGACAATGCTAACGACATCATTGGTTTCTCGAGTCGCGGCCCCACCTCCGACGGTCGCAAAAAGCCTGACATCGTCGCTCCTGGCACGCACATCTCGGGCGGCGTCGCACAAGCTGCTATCGCCAGCCCAACCGGCAGCGGCACCGGCGCTCAGATCGCCTGCTTCAGCGCCGGCGGAGTCTGCGGCGGCACGGGTGGCGGCAACTTCTTTCCAGGCGGACAGCAGTGGTACACGGCCTCTTCCGGCACCAGTCACTCGACGCCCGCGATTGCTGGTTACGCTGCGCTGATCCGTCAGTTCTTCATCAACCAGGGCTTCACGGTACCGACTCCTGCGATGACCAAAGCACTAATGATGAATTCGGCTCGCTATCTAAATGGCGTCGGAGCCAACGATACGCTGCCCTCCAACAACCAGGGAATGGGCGAAGCAAACTTCAATAGCTTTTTCGACATCTTTGCCACCGCAAACATTCGGCACGATCAAACCGGCGCCGACAAGTTCACGGCCTCAGGTCAACAACGGATCGTCACCGGCCTTGTCAGTGACAATACCAAGGGGTTTCGGGTCACGCTGGCCTGGACCGACGCACCTGGACCGACGAGCGGCAATGCCTTTGTCAACAATCTGGATCTTGAAGTAACTGTCGGCGGCAACGCTTATAAAGGTAACGTATACAGCGGTGCTAATTCCGTCATCGGCGGCCTGGCCGACACCCGGAATAACGTCGAGAGTGTCTTTATTCCCGCCGGTGTCAGTGGCAGCTTCATCGTCAAGGTGAAGGGCACTAACATCGCTGGTAACGGCGTTCCTGGTGATGCAGATCCTCTAGACCAGGACTACGCGCTGGTAATCTACAACGCGACCGAAGCAGCACTGCCTGTCATCAACAGTGGCGCAACAGCCCTTACAGCCGAGAGCTGCGCTCCCGGAAATAACGCGGTTGACCCCGGCGAGACAGTGACCATTAACTTTGGTCTCTCAAACATCGGTACAGCCAATACGGCGAACCTCGTAGCCACATTGCTACCTGGCGGTGGCGTCAGCTCTCCGAGTGGCCCTCAAAACTACGGTGTAGTGGTTGCGGGCGGACCGCAGGTTTCACGTCCGTTCACGTTTACAGCTACGACAAACTGCGGCGAAAACCTGACCGCAACCTTGCACCTACAGGATGGTGCGACCGATCTTGGCAACGTTTCATTTAATTTTGTGACTGGTGCCTTGGGTGCTACCGCCACAGCAACGTACAGTTCCGGTAACATTGCAGTCCCAATTCCTGACGTTTCCAGCGTAGAGGTTCCTATCAACATCACGGACACTGGCTCTGTTACAGATGTCAACGCGAAGGTTCGGCTGAACCATACGTTCGATGGCGATCTCGTAATTGAGCTTATCGGACCAGACGGCACCAGCGTGACACTTTCGCAGAATCGCGGCGGTAGTGGTGCGAACTATGGGTCTGGCGCAAACGATTGCTCAGGTACGCACACGGTATTCGACGACGCCGCGGCCACTGCAATCTCCGCCGGGACGTCGCCGTTTGCAGGCAGCTTCCGTCCAGAGAGTCCGCTGTCGGCATTTAACGGCAAGAGTCTTAACGGCCTATGGAAACTGCGGATAAGCGATACCGCAGCATTAGACGTCGGCACGATCGGTTGCGTGCAACTAGAGATCACCCGCCAACGTTTCGTCTGCTGCGGCGTTTCCGGTACTCCGCAGATCTCAGCTGGTCCGGCAACTCTCGTCAATGAGAGCTGCCCGCCCGATAACGACGCCATCGATCCTGGCGAGAGCGTTACCGTTAATCTGAGCCTCACCAACATCGGTGATGGCGCAACGGGTAATCTCGTGGCCACGCTGCAGACAGGCGGCGGCGTCGGATCACCCAGCCCACCACAGAGTTATGGAGTCCTGACTCCGTCACCGGGACCCGGAGAAACCGGAACCAGAGACTTCTCGTTTACGGCTAGCGGATCTTGCGGCGGCACTATTACCGCAACCTGGCAGCTTCAAGACGGGGTTATCAATCTGGGTACCGTTACCAAGACCTTCGTGCTTGGCGTGGTTAGTAACTCAACCACCACCTTCGCGACTCCTGGGGCCATTACAATACCGGCGTCAGGGACGGGAGCGTCGACCGGCGCGCCGGCCACTCCTTATCCGTCAAACATCACTGTCGCCGGCGTAGTGGGAACGGTTAGCAAGGTAACCGTCACGCTGAAGAACATGAACCACACATTCCCCGACGACGTAGACGTACTGCTGGTCGGTCCTGGAGGTCAGAAGTTGTTGTTGATGTCCGATGCTGGCGGCACCGGGGACATCGTTAACAACACTTACACCTTCGATGACGCGGCGGCCGCCACGATGACTGACGCCGGGCCCCTTGCCTCGGGCACGTTCAAGCCGAGCAATTTCGGGACT
>JAMQPI010000325.1 GCA_023717565.1 Pyrinomonadaceae bacterium
ACTCGTCAGCAGCCAGATGATCGATCGCGTTGTGCAAAAACTTGGCCGCCGGCTTTGGGAAACACCGGTAGGTTTCAAGTGGTTCGTGCCTGGTCTCATCGACGGCTCGGTTTGCTTCGGCGGTGAAGAGAGTGCGGGCGCCAGTTTCCTTCGCCGCGACGGTACCGTCTGGACGACGGATAAAGATGGCTTGATTATGAACCTGCTTGCCGCGGAGATTACGGCGCGGACCGAGAAAGATCCGAGCGAACATTTTTCAAATTTGGAAAACGAGTTTGGACGGCCTTATTACACGCGGATTGACAAGCCTGCCTCGCGGGAGCAGAAAGCGAAATTGGGGGCGCTGGCGCCAGAATCTGTTCACGCATCAAGTCTCGCCGGCGAATCGATCACTGCCAGGCTGACCAGCGCCCCTGGTAACGGAGCATCGATAGGTGGTCTGAAGGTTGTGGCCGAGAGTGGCTGGTTTGCCGCCAGGCCCTCCGGCACCGAGAACATCTACAAGATCTACGCAGAGAGTTTTCGCGATGAGGCTCATTTACAGGAGATCGTAAGCGAGGCTCAGGAGATCGTCCATCATGCTCTTGCGAGCGCCACCGGAGTCGTGACTGGATAAATCAATGAATGGGAATTCCAGGATTACGAGCGGTATGCGCGAACTGCTGGCAGAAGCGCGTGAAGAGAACGATCGCAGAGGCGAGTTCGCGATCGATCTTTTGTTATCGCGCGCGAAAATACATCGGCGCATATCTCGCGGCGATGAATGGCGCGGATGCAGTTGTCTTCACCGGCGGCATCGGTGAGAACTAAATCGATCGCACTTAGAGAGGAGAAACATGAAAAAGTTAAGAACATTGGCTCTGGCGACGGCGATCACGATGCTCATTGCCGTGTTTGTTTTGATTTCGGCGGCAGCCCGAACCGGAAACGCAGATGATTTTGATTCCGCCGCCACCTACAAAGGGAAGTGCGTCGCGTGTCACGGCGCGGCGGCCGAAAAGAGGTTTGACGCTACTTTAGCTGACGCAGACCTCGTTCAGATGGTGCTCATGGGAAAGAAGGCAGAGAAGCCACCCAATATGCCCGGCTACGAAGAGAAGGGTATTACCGAAGACCAAGCCAAGGCGCTGGTTGCCTACATGAAATCGATAAAGAAGTAACCCGCTGATTCAGAAGTCCGAGCGGGCCACAGGCAGGCACGAGGGCACAAGAAGAGTGAATTTCACTTGCCTTGCGCGTTTGTGCCTTTTTGTAGCTCGCTGTTGTAGCGCTTAATGAAACGTTGCAACAACACCACCAGAATGCGTTCTAATTGAATGTCATACGAGGCGAGACTTTCGAATTTTACGTTGGAAGCGCGGGCGACCTGCCGGAGAGCACGGTCCTTAGGCTGGCTCTCGCTTTATGTAACTGCGACTTCGAAGTGCCGGCCGTGCGCCCCCGCAGCCGGGCGGCCTCCTCGTGCTTGTAACCTTGGATGTCGTGCAGGATGAATGCCGCTCGGTAACCAGGCGGGAGCGTCCGCACCGCCTTCTCGATCGCGAGCCGATCAATCAACTGCTTGGCGGGATCGGTGCGGCTCGCCACGCCCGGCCAGCGCTCAGGAATTTCTCCGTCACTCGTCTGCATTTCCGGTCTCGCGCTGCGATAGCGGAAGTGCATCTTGACCTGATTGATCACGAGGCGGTAAAGCCACGTGGTGAACGACGCCTCGCCCCTGAAGCTGCCGACCCGCCGCAAAACCGAGACGAATGATTCCTGCGTCAGGTCTTCGGCGTCCGCTTGATTGTTAGTCATACGAACGGCGAGATTATAAACAAATCTTCTGTGACGACTGTAAATCTCGTCGAAGGCCGCTGCGTTTCCATCCGCGGCCAAACGCACCAGCTCTTCGTCGGGCCGATTTGAGTTCTCATCAGGGATCATTGCTTCTTCTCCTGTGCCGTCTGCCGCGGGCTCGCGCCCTTTGGTTCTTCCGTCACCGGCCTCTGAGCAACAGGTATTCCAGTGTGTCATCTGCTGAGTTCAGTGGGATAGATCGTAAGGATCCACGGTTGCAATCGTTTTCAGTGCTTTCAACCCATAGTCCAGCGAGGTCGTGGTTCCCCGAGATCTCGTGAAATCACGAGAGAGTTTTTCACATCATTTCCAAAGAAGTTCAGTGTTTTCGCTGGAACGCCCGTTGCACTTCACCGTTGCGGAGGACTAACCCAATGTATGAACGCAGGGACGGCTCCTTGTACGTAGTTGGGAGGTGAGGAGGCCAGGAGAATTATGAAAGCCAAAACCGCAATGATTCAGATGACACAGGCAGGCAATTCAGCGAAACTGATTGCCTCTATCTTCAGACGGCTTCTCGGGTGCCGACACTCGCATTTGAGCCGACCCTTTACTGTAAACGACAAACCTTGCCGCACCTGCTTAAAGTGTGGCGCGCGCCTGCGCTTCGACGGAGATACTTGGACCAAGCTGCACCTAAACTACATCTAATCTTCAAACGTCTATTGCCTCTGCATCGCGATGATAGAGAACGAGGAGCCACGATGACTGAAACTAAAACCGATTTGCCCCCGCGCGGAAGTAAGCTGCACGCGACTATACTCTTACATAAACTGGGCCAGAGTCTCTGGCTTGACAACATTACGCGGGACCTCCTCGACAGAGGCACACTCAAAAGATACGTCAACGAGCTATCGGTGACGGGACTTACGTCCAATCCGACGATTTTCGAGCACGCTATCAAGAACAGCACTGCATACGACACAGATATCCGCATGAAGCTCAATGAGGGAAAGTCTGAGGAGCAGGTCTTCTTTGAACTCGCGGTGGCGGATCTTACTCGGGCCGCCGATCTATTTCGACCGATCTACGACCGTACTAACGGCATCGATGGTTGGGTCTCACTAGAAGTATCGCCGTTACTCGCTCACGACACAGCCGCCACGGTTGCTGCGGCGATAGATTTGTTTGCCAGAGCGGGCCGTCCGAACGTCTTCATCAAGATCCCCGGCACGAAGGAAGGATTGCCGGCGATCGAAGAGGCGATCTTTGCCGGCGTCCCTGTTAATGTGACGCTTCTGTTTTCTCGCGAGCAATACCTGGCGGCGGCTGAAGCATTCCTGCGCGGAATTGAGAGGCGCGTCGTTGCCGGTGTCAAAGCGAACGTCGGGTCAGTGGCGTCAGTATTCATAAGTCGATGGGACGCTGCCGTCAAGGACAAAGGGCCTGCCCAACTACGAAACAAACTTGGGATCGCTATCGCGTTACGTACGTACAAAGCAGCGCGCGAATTACTAACTTCGCCGCGCTGGACCCGCCTTTACAGCGCGGGCGCATGGCCGCAGCGTCTTCTCTGGGCCAGCACCGGAGTTAAAGATCCTCAAGCTTCGGCGGATCTGTATGTCAAAGCCCTCGCGGCGCCGTTCACGATCGACACGATGCCAGAAGGCACTTTGAAGGCGCTGGTGGAAGAAACGGAACTGGGTTCAATCATGGCTGCGGACGGCGGCGATTGCGAACAGGTGTTAGCGGAGTTCGCAGCGGGGGGAATCGACATCGACACTCTGGCTGAGCGGCTGCAAGACGAAGGAACAAGGTCGTTCGCTAAGTCATGGGAGAGTTTGATGGCGGTGATTGCTTCGAAGCGCGAGTCCGTGACGAAGGCAGCGTAGCAGAGACGAACATCGAAGGCATAGGAGGATTTATGGTTGCGACAGAGGCTTCTTTGGGCGAGTTGAACAGTTACGGAGTTGCCCGCTCATCAGTAATAGGCGCGCCGTTGAGCGATGCCCAACTCAACAAGCTACACGCGTTTTGGCGAGCGGCGAATTACCTGGCGTTGGGCATGATCTATCTTCAGGACAATCCGCTGTTACGCGAGAAACTGAAGCCAGAACATATCAAACCGCGCATGCTTGGACATTGGGGCACCAGCCCGGCACTCTCCTTTATATATACGCACTTGAATCGCGTCATAAAGCTGTTTGACCTCAATGTCATTTATATGGCTGGTCCGGGTCACGGGGCGCCGGGCGTGCTGGGGCCGGTTTACATGGAGGGAGCGTATTCAGAAATCTATCCCGAAAAGGGCCAGGACATTGACGGCTTGACGCGTTTCTGCAAGGAGTTTTCGTTTCCGGGTGGCATCGGCAGCCACTGCACTCCCGAAACCCCGGGTTCGATTCATGAAGGTGGGGAGCTAGGATATGTGCTGTCGCACGCGTGCGGTGCTGCCTTCGACAATCCAGATTTGATCGTCGCGGCAGTTGTGGGGGATGGCGAAGCCGAGACTGGTCCGCTGGCCACTTCGTGGCACATCAACAAGTTTCTCAATCCCATTCGAGACGGCGCTGTACTGCCCATCCTGAATCTCAACGGCTACAAGATTAACAATCCCACCCTGCTGGCGCGGATATCCCATGAAGAACTCGAGAATCTATTCAAAGGATATGGTTACACACCGTACTTTGTTGAAGGCTCTGATCCTGAATCGATGCACCAGGCAATGGCCGCAACCTTAGACCATTGTGTGCAGGAGATTAGATCGACTCAACGTGTAGCTCGCGACACTGGCATTCCCGCTCGGCCCCGGTGGCCCATGATTGTACTGCGCACACCCAAAGGTTGGACCGCGCCGGCCGAAGTCGACGGGCACAAATTGGAAGGCTTTTGGCGATCACATCAAGTGCCGCTCGCGGGTGTGAGGAAAAACCCGGAGCACCTGAAGCTGCTTGAAGACTGGATGCGCAGCTACAACCCCGAAGAGTTGTTCGATGCCAACGGGACACTTGTTTCTGAACTTCGTGAGCTAGCGCCGGCCGGCATTCGCCGCATGGGCGCCAACCCGCACGCCAATGGCGGGCTCCTGAAGAAGAGCCTTCGGCTGCCGGATTTCAGAAAATACGGTGTCAAGTTCGACAAGCCCGGCCAGACTGAAGCCGACAACACGCGGCCTTTAGGCGTTTTTCTGCGCGATGTGATGAAGTTGAACATGAACTCATTTCGCGTTTTTGGTCCCGACGAAACGACCTCCAACCGGCTCGACGCTCTATATGAGGTCACCAAGAAGTTTTGGATTGCCGAATACTTTCCCGAGGACAGTGATGGCGGTGAGCTGGCGAGCGATGGAAGAGTCATAGAAATGTTGAGCGAGCATACGATGGAAGGCATGCTCGAGGGATACCTGCTTACCGGCCGGCACGGGTTCCTCTCGACCTACGAAGCATTCGCTCATGTCATTGATTCGATGTTCAATCAACACGCGAAGTGGTTGTCGATTTGTAATCAACTTCCCTGGCGTCAGAACGTAGCCTCACTCAACCTGCTGATTACATCCACTGTCTGGCGGCAGGATCACAATGGCTTCACACATCAGGACCCCGGCTTTCTTGACGTCGTTGTAAACAAACGAGCTGAGGTTACGAGGATATATTTGCCGCCAGACGCCAATTCTCTGTTGTCCGTCGCCGACCATTGTCTCCGTAGTGAGAACTACATCAACGTAATCGTCAGCGATAAGCAGCCTCACCTTCAGTATCTAACTATGGATGAAGCGATCACGCATTGCACCAGGGGCATCAGTATCTGGGGCCCGGCAAGCAACGACCAGGGTCAGGAACCAGATGTAGTGATGGCTTGCGCGGGCGATATCCCGACGCAGGAAGCACTCGCGGCTACGGCTTTGCTTCGAAATGAATTCCCGGATTTGAAAATCCGCTTCGTCAATGTAGTTGACCTGTTCAAGCTGCAATCGGATAGAGAGCATCCACACGGCCTGAGCGACCGGGATTTTGATTCCTTGTTTACTGTCGACAAGCCGATCGTCTTCAATTTCCATGGCTATCCATGGTTGATACACCGGCTAGCCTACACCAGGACCAATCATCGCAACCTGCACGTGCGGGGCTACAAAGAACGGGGCAACATCAATACGCCCATGGAGTTGGCGATCAACAACGAGACAGACCGCTTCACACTCGCAATTGATGTGATCGACCGAGTGCCCAGGTTGAAAGCAACCGGTGCACATGCGAAGGAGAAATTCAAGAATGAGCAGATCGCGTGTAGGCGATACGCACACGAGGTTGGCGTTGACAGGCCCGACATTGTCGAATGGCGCTGGCCGTTCTAACGAGGAGCACGATCATGACGGCGGCAATTCAGTCGAGGCTTACCAGTCGTCAAGGTTGGAAGGCGCTGGCAGCGCATTATGATGCGATCAGCAAGGTGCACCTCCGGACCTTGTTCGCGGATGATCCCGATCGAGGCGAGCGCTTCACCCTCGAAGCTGCGGGCCTATACCTGGACTACTCCAAGAACCGAATCACCGACGAAACCGTTGCGCTCCTTTGCGAACTGGCGAGGGAGTGTGGCCTTCCTTCACGAATTGAATCAATGTTTAGTGGTGACAAGATCAACGTCACCGAAGGCCGGCCAGTCTTGCATGTTGCGCTGCGCTCAGTTCCAGGTCAGCAAATATTTGTTGATGGCCATAACGTGGTGCCTGATGTTCACGAGGTACTCGATAAGATGGCTGGCTTTTCTGAGCAAGTGCGAACGGGCGCGTGGAAAGGTCACACCGGTAAGCGAATTCGCAATGTGATCAACGTCGGTATCGGCGGTTCCGATCTTGGGCCAGTCATGGCTTACGAGGCGCTAAAGCACTACAGCGATCGATCGATGACATTCAGATTCATATCCAATATCGATAGTACCGATATAGCTGAAGCTGTTGTAGATCTCGATCCGGCTGAGACCCTTTTCGTCATTTCGTCGAAGACTTTCACAACGCTCGAGACTATGACAAACGCCGCAACCGCTCGTGAGTGGTTGCTTGCAGGTGTTGGAGGAGATCAACGTGCGGTCGCCAGACATTTTGTCGCTGTTTCAACCAACGCCGAGAAGGTTTCCGAATTCGGTATCGACCCCGCGAACATGTTCGGATTTTGGGATTGGGTCGGTGGGCGTTACTCGATGGACTCGGCGATCGGACTTTCTACGATGCTGGCAATCGGCACCAACAACTTCCGTGCAATGCTTGCCGGCTTTCACGAGATGGACGAGCACTTTCGTTGTGCACCGTTTGAGCGGAACCTGCCGGTTCTCATGGGGCTGCTGTCAATCTGGAACAACAATTTTTTTGGAGCCGAAACGATTGCGGTGTTGCCCTATGAACAGTACCTCAAGCGATTTCCTGCTTATCTCCAACAGTTGACTATGGAGAGCAATGGGAAGCACGTGACGCTCAATGGGGACACAGTGGATTACGACACCAGTCCCATCTATTGGGGCGAGCCAGGTACCAATGGTCAGCACTCTTTTTATCAGTTGATTCATCAGGGAACACGACTCATCCCGTGCGATTTCATCGCATTCAACCAGTCGCTCAATCCAATTGGCCGACACCACGATATGCTCCTGGCGAATGTCTTCGCCCAAGCTGAGGCACTAGCCTTTGGCAAAACGGCGAAAGAAGTAAGGGCGGAGGGTACTCCGGACTGGCTAGTGTCCCATCGGGTCTTCGAGGGCAACCGTCCCTCGAACATCATTCTCGCTGATCAACTCACGCCGGAAACGCTCGGCAGACTCATCTCCCTCTACGAACACTCGGTCTTCACGCAAGGCGTGATCTGGAACCTTGACTCGTTCGACCAGTGGGGCGTCGAGTTGGGTAAGGTGCTGGCTCAGCGAATCATTCCTGAACTTGAGAGCAAGACCGATCCCGGGTTCACGCATGATAGTTCCACTAACAACTTGATTCGGCGTTATCGAAAATCAAAGGGGCCATAAATCATTTCGACTTCAGGAACCGCTTGGGTAACGAGTCATGTACAAGAGAGTGGTACGCGTGATCTACCCGCTGGAGGCCGGGAGAATCTTCCTCGCCACAGGCTCCACGTGGGATGAACGCATCGAAGCCAGCGCGGTGAGCAGCGGCCACGTCTATGAATTCACGCTCACCTCCGAGCGCCCGTTCCTCTATTGCAAGCCGTGTATTGTCTCTCATGCGGGCGTGCACCGAGCCTGCGGGCCGGGAAACCTCGTCCTGATGACCCAGCCAGGCAGCCGCGATATCTACCCGCACTTCTTCGCGGGGAAGGGTGGAGACATCTCTCCGGTTATTAGGAACGACTCCCCCGCGCTCGGGAGGCCGCACCTCTTCCGCGTCTATCTCCCCGCCGGCTACGGTGAGAACACGCTCAAGCGCTACCCCGTCGTCTATATGCAGGACGGCAAGAACCTATTCTTTCCCGAAGAGGCGTTCCTCGGCACCGACTGGAAAGTCGAAGAGACACTAGACCTGCTCGACTCGATGAGCATGATCGACAAGACCATCGTCGTTGGCATCTACGCCCAGAACCGGGAGGAGGAATATACCGCGCCCGGTTATAACGACTACGGTCGTTCGATAGTCGAGGAAGTCAAGCCGTTCGTTGACTCGCGTTTCAGGACCCTCGCTGGCCCGGAGGACACGGGCGTGATGGGGTCGTCCTTGGGCGGTGTCGTCTCGTTCTATATGGCTTGGGAGTGGCCGGAGGTCTTCGGGCGGGCCGGCTGTCTTTCGAGTACCTTCAGCTGGAAAGACGACCTGATCGAACGCGTGCTGTGCGAGTCGAAACGGGAGATAAAAGTTTACCTCGACAGTGGCTGGCCCGGCGACAACTACGAAGTCACTTTGAGCATGAGCATGGCGCTCGTCGAGCGCGGGTACAAGTTTGGGCGCGACTTCCTCCACTTCGTCTTCCCAAACGCCCAGCACGGTGAGACGTCGTGGGCCGCGCGCCTCCACTTACCCTTTCAGTTGTTCAGCGGAAAAGTCACGCGGACCTCGCGGCGTTTCGATGTCGGTGCGGAAGAATGAGCGATCCGGATGGTCTGAAGTTATTGGTGGAGCAGAGGAGGGTCGAACTCCTGGCCTCCGCATTGCGAACGCGGCGCTCTGCCAACTGAGCTACTGCCCCACGTGGAGAGCATATTAAGAAGCCGGATGGGTTAGTGTCAAATTAGAATGTCCCGGTCAAGGATGTTCAGTGGCAGATTCCGATCGTCGACTCTGACCAGTCTAGTCGACTCTGACCAGTCTAATAGAGCGACTAGATCGAAAGACGCTGGTTGGAAGTTCAAAGATAAGATGACGCCAGAGAACCCGGCGGATGATTCAGCATCCGCCGGCTTCTCGGGTTCATCCTATTCCAGAACGGAGCGCTTAGACGTTCCATTACGGCAGAGCTTCGACGTTCACGAAGATCTTGAAACTGCCGGTCTGCTGAATTCCCAGCAGGAAGCGGACATTGACCGAGGCGCCGTTAGCCAGTGGTGTCCCCAGCGTTACCGTGCCTGCGGAGAACGTCGAGTTGAAGCCCCCGCCGTTCGCTTGCAAAGGCGGCTGTTCCAGCGTTGTTCCCTGCACGTTGATTGTGCAGGGCGTGGTTGCCGAACCTGTTGATGCGAAACAAGTCGCCGGGTCGTTCACTCCGCTCACCACCACCAGCGGAGAAGTGCGTGCGCGCAAGTCGGCTACACCCGACGGCGCCAGGAACGTCGTGGTGTCAATTATCCGGAACCGCAGACGCGTCACTGGCGCTCCAGTGCTGTTGGTGACCCGGCGCCGGATATCGATTGTCCCGAAAGTCGAGTTGTTCCCTGGGTCTGAGGTTAAGTCGCGCACCCGGTTTGGCACGCTTGATGGCGCTGTTGTCGTGTCGAGGAAAAAGACTGGGACTGTGGAGTTGCGATTGATGGGCGACGCGAGGTTTTCCGGCCCTGGCGCCCCGAGTCGCTGACCCGCGCCCGCGCTCGTTCCATTTGTATCGAAGAAGTAGAAGTTCGTCGCGTTGTTGTCCGTGTCGACTGGAAGACCTCCAGAGGGGCAGTTGCCGAACGTCGTGATGGAGCCTTGCTTACCGCAGTTATCGCGTACGAAGGCGTAATCTATATTGAACGGAGTCAGGGCTGGATAGCCAGTCCCTTCCTTGTAGAGGGTGTTTGCTTCACTCGTAGAGCCAACGGCGTCGAGCCGGTTAGCAAGTGTGAAGTTAGCCGCCACCGACGTATTAAAGAGCGCGATGCCAGCATTGTCGGGAATGTCGGTCGTGTAGGTTGCATCGCCAGTGGCATAACCTCCCAGCGAATAGGCGCCGGAGTTAGTGCAGAGGTAGTGACCACGGTTGGGGATGACCGTGCCGGTGGGGATGACGCAGCGCGCCACCCCGTCAGAGGCGGCCACAGCATATCCTGCACCCACTCCCGAATCGACGACCGCGTGATCCGCGCCGCTGTTGTTATAGATCTCGATGAACTCGTCGGTCGCGCCACCCGGCCCGCGCACGCGGAACTCCGAGATGAGCAGTTGTCCCGCTGTGGCCACGGTACCAAACGGTTGGCAGGTGAATGCTCTGGGCGTCACGATCAATGACCAGCCATTGAACGTCCCAATGTCAACCGCAGCCTGGTCGGAAACAAGTGCTCGCCAGGTACCCAGAGTACTGGCCCCGTTTAATTTGTTAAGTTCTCCGACGGGTTCCGGCGGGCCAAAACCTAAGCCCGGCCAGCTCGGTGAGTTCGCGATTGGCAGCCAGCTTGCGGTGTATGGCGCCTGGGCGTTGGTGGCGAGAAGAATGTCGCCAACCGCCTGATTATCAATGATCATGTTTGTGATGTTGTCGCCGTCGCCGCCGCCCGCTACCGCACCACCGATGAAGGCTACTAAGTCAACACCGTAACCGTTAGGGGCTTTGAATCCCACGGTAAGGTCGCCGGGGAATGTGTGCGGAATGCTGTCCACGCGGAAGTTTAGATCCGCGATCTCGAAATCGTCGGTGATAGTTTGCGAATCAATCACGCCGCGCGGCTGGTTGTCCAGGATCGCGAGCGGACTCGGAATCGTGCGCTGGTAGGTGACGGGCGCAGCCGTACCACCAGGCGCTCCGACTCGGAAAGAGAAGTCAACAGCCTTCGTCCCGAGAGTGCTCGTGGACGTTACAGTAAATCTCAGGGACTGGCCACACGCAGCGGTCAGAGGAACGGTGAACTGGAACACGTCGCCGGCGGCGCTCCCTTGCGCGGGGATGGCCGGGTACGTTGAGTTGCCGTCGACGATGACTACGCCGGCGGTTGAGGTGGCCAAGGTCGCGGTTGCCGAGGCGACGTTCTTTGACGCGTTGCGCCAGGGGTTCGTCAGAGTGACTGTGATACTGATTGGCTCACCGGGATCGATGGCGGTGTTGTTGTTGCCGAGGCTGTCGTCAACCGCGACGCTTTGCACGTCGAGGTTAGGCGCTGTGAAAGACTCGACCACGCCTTGATGCGTGGCGACTGGTGCGAAACCAAAAGCCGACGACGGACGGGCGCCGTAGCCAAGGCCGCGGTCAGCGAAGCCGTCCCAGATAGACTGCTCGTTGGCGCAGGCGTTGGTTACGCAGTCGGCATCAATCAGAGCGTCGCGGGCGTCGGTGAAGTTAGGGTTAATCGGAGTCAACTTCATCGCGTCGGTGACGATCTGAAGCATGATTTGGTTGCCGGTAGGCACGTCGCCGGCATTGGCTGCGATGATCCGGCTGCGAACTTCCCACAGAGTCAGCGCCCAAACCTCACCGGTGTTGTGCACTTCGAGCGCGCCTCCGAAATTGAACCCCAGTGGATCAGCTGCGATCCCGCCTGAAAGGTTATTTGTGTAGTCGTCCACGTCAGCCCAGGTCAGTGGGTTGACGGTGTTGTTAGTCGAATAGGGGAAGCGCCGTATGCCATAGAGATAGTTATCGGTGAAGGAGACGACACCGAAAGCTTTATAGGTGGCGTAAGCTCCGGACGCGTAATTTCCGTTCGGGTCGTCCGCGTTGGTGTTGTTGAGCAGCGAGAGCGCGTAGTAGTCGCTCCATCCTTCGCCTAAGCCGACCCCCGGGTCCCAGATCAACCCTGCGGCGTTGCCGATGAGACGGTTGGATGTGCCGTGGGTCAGCTCGTGAATCAAAATCTCTGAATCGAGGCTGCCATCGCGGTCGATGGTGGGGCCGGTAAACCTGAACATCTGCGCGCGTCCCGATTGTCCGTCGGGCGGAGTGGAGAAGTTAGCGTTGTTTACACTGGCGTTGTCCTGTCCTTCGGCGAGCACGCGGTCGTTGCCAAGGCCCATGCCGCTGAAGTTGGTCAGCTGAAAGTTACCGGCTGCTTCGTCGAAGCCCAGGAGATAGAGTTTGTCGTGATACCAGTTGGTGACGTAGAAGAGTTGGGTAATCATCCCGCGCCGGAACTGATCAACGGCGAGTGTACCGTTGTTGCCGTTGCCTGTTGGCGTTTGGCCCGCCTCCGGGTTGCCGCCCTGTGGCGGAGGCAAGTAATTCGTCTGGAAATCGCGGGGTGCGGTGCCGAGGAAGTCGCGATTCCGAGTGTTAGCGTCCGGGTTGCCGACGGGCTTGCCGGCGCCGTCGAGTACGGATGATGCGGCGGTGTCGGGGATATTGTTATCGGCCCCGCCGACCCGATCCATGTAGGCGTGCACGTTGTTTCCGATGGTCTGGGTTTGCGCCAGGGTACAGATGCCGCCAGGACAATCATCAATCCAGCCGTTCGGACTGGCAAGGGAGCTCATCGCTGTAAACATGCTGACGATGGTGGGGGCAATGCCCGGGGGCTGTGTGCCGGAGCCGACGGTCACATTTGTCGGAGAGAGTGGAGCTGGGCTATCTGCCGGTGTTGTTCCGTCAGCTTGCACAAATACTCTAAAGCGAGCGTCATGAGTGGAGACGTTGGCCCGTATGTTCTTTCGCCATAGAAGTCTTCCAGTTTTTGCATCAACCAGCGTGTACCAGTCGTCTGGACCATTAGTGAAGGTCACTTGTGACCAGGCCAGGGCGAGCACGCCCGGCGCGACCGGAAAGTAGACCAGCCTGCTCGTCACGTTGCCGGCGATGCCATCGCTGTTGGCGACCACTTCAGTCTCGGTCCCGGTCACATTGGTATTCGTTGATGTCGCGCGGGCTGCATCCATGGGGATGTTCACCGAGGCCATTGCCATGACCAGCGCCTCTGGCGCGGACATCAGTTCACCCAAGTTGGGTGCGGGGGCTGTTGCGGATGCGTTAGGGATTATCAAACCTGTCGATCGGAAGACGCGCCCACTCTGATCGAGAATGAAACGAGTCTCGCTTTGGAAGACTGGAAGTCCCCTGACCACCTGTTCGACGCGAACCATGCGCATGCCGCTTCCCTGACTGACACTTTCGCCGATGACGTGCAGAGTGAGAAGATCGTTGCGTGTGAGTCCATAGAGGTCGCTGTTGTCGCGGATGAAGGCCAGCACAATTCCGTCACCGGAACGACCGGGAGCGGCGGGGCTCAACGCGCCTGTCGTGCTACGCAATACCTCGACCCCCGCGGTGAGCGGCGAAAGCCTGGCTTCAACTCCACGTGAATCAGTTCTAAGGCGCGACAGTCCTTGCGCGATCGCCCGCTTCCTGGCCTGAACCTGTTTGACGATCGCGGCGGAATTCGGCGCGATCATTTGCGATACCGTACTCGGCTCAGTCACCCTGATGTCGATGTTGGGGTACCGTCGGGCTTTGGCCACGGGCTCGACGTTTTCCAAGGTCGGCTTTTGTTCTTTCGCTTGGCCAGGAGTCCGCCGGCCCGCTCCACGACCGGCGCTCTCAACCGAGCGGGACATAGGGACACTCATT
Organism: Pyrinomonadaceae bacterium; assembly: GCA_023717565.1. Lineage (GTDB taxonomy): Bacteria > Acidobacteriota > Blastocatellia > Pyrinomonadales > Pyrinomonadaceae > PSRF01. The sequence goes on from JAMQPI010000325.1 coordinate 13,674, forward strand.
AACAAGGCTAACGCAATGAACAACACGCCGAGGAAGAACTTCCTGGAGGTAAGAGCCGAATCGGGCAGCGACATTATCTTGTTACTCCTTACGTTTTAGGTCAGTTGATTAGGACAGATCACGGGCCGAAAAGGGTTCCGCTTAAGGACAGGGCGCAGTGTCATAGGGAAGGAAAGAGTGATAGAGGCCGGGTTGGCAATTTCACCGCACAGCCTCACGCTTAGCATTGGAGATATAGCCACGGCTCGTCTACTGAGTCCACTTTTCGCGTTCATGAGATCACCGCCCGGCGATGCGACAGTGAAAATGAAACGTATGTCTTAAGCCTCGATGCGTAGCTACTACTTAGGGGCGAGTGCGATTACTACTTCTAGCGAGTGTGAACTAAAGCCGTTTAGCCGCCATCTCGATGGCTTCGCTTAACTTGTCAAGATTCTTTCCGCCACCCTGCGCCAGATCAGGTTTGCCGCCACCGCGGCCATCAAGCATAACACAAGCGTCGCGAATCAAGACATTCATGTCGCCTGGAACGTCAACAGAACGAGCGAAGACCAGGCGGGCAGCATCTTTGTCTCGTGAACCGAGCAGGGCGATTGTCGCTGGGTGAGCAATCAAACTTAGCGCCAGTTGTTTCAGCGATTCGGAGTCGCGGTTGTCAAAAACTTTATTCACGATTCGCACGTTGTCAGGCGTCGTGGCAGCTTGGGCGAGTAGCTCTTCGGCTTCAACTCGAGCGGCAATCTCTTCCAACGCGCGCACACGCCGGTGCAGTTGTTTGTTCTCTTCGATCATGCGCGACGCCAGCTCGGGCGTGTCAGATAGAGCCGCACTAAACACTCCGGCCACAGCCCGCGCGCTTTGATTCGCCCGCCGGTAGTCGGCGAGCGCGCGCAGGCCTGCGACAAACTCAATGCGTGCCAGGCCCTTAGCTCTTTCCCACGAACGAACGGCAATCATCCCTACCTCACCGGTCTGATAGGCATGCGTGCCGCCGCAGGGAGTGAGATCGAACCCCTCGATCTCGATCAATCGGAGATCGCCGGCGCGCGCAGATTCCTTGCGTAGCGGCAGCCCGGAGGCTTCCTGCGAACTCACCTGACTAATAGTAATCGCGCGGTTTTCCCAGATTACGTTGTTGGCAAGTTCTACCGCCCGCTCGATGGTTTCACTGGTCGGATTGTCGAGATCCACATCAATCTCGCAAGCCTCATCCAGGACCCGAAAGCTGCGAGTGGGTGCGTTGAAGAGTTTGACGAACGCCTGGGAGAAAATGTGTTGGCCGGTGTGTTGCTGCATATGATCCAATCTGCGCAGCCAGTCGATTCTGCCTTTGACGATTGTCCCAACCTCCGGCGCTCTTCCTTGAATCACATGCAAGACCACGTCTGCTTCATCATCGATACATTCCACTACACGTAAGCCGTTGAGTGTGCCCGTGTCACTGGGTTGGCCGCCACCGGTCGGGTAAAACGCCGTGCGATCGAGAGTAACGGCAGTCCAACCGCTCACGCGCTCGCTGTTGGCGATAACTCGGGCTTCGAATTCGATGAGATGGGAGTCTTGATAGTAGAGACGTTCGGTTGGGGGCATGATGAGTTAATAATCTAAGGGGAAAGAGTATGCAAGCCTGTACATTGCTGATTGTCAATTGCCGATTGCCGATTGGGTGTTTTTGCGGATCGTTTTATCCGTTGTCGGCCAGTGCACTAAACCACCGAGAGTTTGATAATCGGCAATCGGCAATCGACAATCGACAATCGTCAATGTGCTAAAGTTGCGTACCATGAGAACTGTTACTAGAAAACTCCTAATTCATCTCTCGCTTGCCTCATTCTTGCTGGCGGGATTTACGATTATTTCGGGTCAGGAACGGCCACTGAGCTCCGTCACTTATCGACTGTCAATGTCGCGCCCGCAGTCCCATCTCTTCGCAGTGAAAATTGAAGTAGAGCTGCCCGAGAACGCGCCGGAGTCGCTCGATTTCCAGATGGCGAGGTGGTCGCCGGGGCGCTATTCAGTTTTCAACTTTGCCAAAAACGTTCAGGAGTTTCGAGCGGATGCCGGCATCTGTTCACCCGGGTCTCTTTGTGATTTGTCCCATCGTCCAGTTACCAGGGTTGATGACCAGACCTGGCGGGTGCCGACGATGAATAGTAGCAGCCTAACGATTACCTACAAGGTCTTCGCCAACGATCTCTCTGGCACCTTCTCCCAACTCGACCCGCGCCATGCAAACTTCAACGGCGGCTCCGTCTTCATGTACATCGTCAATCACAAATCGGACCCGGTTAGGTTAGTGATCAACCCTCCACCCACCTGGCGAATTATCAATGGCCAGATGGAACGGAGTGATCAGCGTGAGTGGAGTTTCCCAAACTGGGACATCATGATCGACACGCCAACTGAGATTGCTCCCGACTGGACCCGAGAAGAGTTTCAGGTGCAAGGAAAGAAATACCACGTGATGGTCCACTCTTTTGGCGATGAAGGTGGCAAGCGGCCGGCTTTGGTGCGAGACATTGAAAAGATTGTACGCGCTGAGACAGCGATGTGGGGGCCGCCGGAATTCGACGCGTATACCTTCCTGATACATTTTGCCGCCGACGATCACTCCGGCGATGGAATGGAGCACCTAACCTCGACGCAGATCATTCAGCCGAGAGCGCTCGCCGATCCGGGAATGTACGAAGACGCGTTGGGCACGGTGGCCCACGAGTTTTTTCATGTCTGGAATGTAAAGCGCTTGCGACCAATCGAGTTCGGACCCTGGGACTTCACCAGACCCGCAAACACGCGCAGTCTCTGGATAGCCGAAGGTCTGACGAACTACTACGGCCATCTGATGATGACGCGGGCGGGGATTTGGGACGAGTCGCGCTTCCTCGATCGGGAGGGCGAGACCATCACCAACATCGAGAATGCTCCGGGAAGCCGGCTGATGAGCGCCGAGGAGTCGTCTCTGACGGCACCCTTCATCGATCGGGCCCAACACATCCAACGCACAAATCTGGCTAATACCTCATTCAGCTATTACCCCAAGGGAGAGTTGTTAGGCTTGGTCCTGGATCTCCTAATCCGGGGAAGAACAGAGGGCCAGAAGTCACTCGACGACGTTATGCGCCTGATGTATGAGGAGTTCTATCTGAACAGTCCGAACGCAACCTACTATCTGCGCGGACGCGGCTACCGTTCGGAAGAATTTCAGCGCGTCGTGTCGGAGGTTGCCGGGAGTGATTTTAGCGAGTTCTTTGCGAAGCACGTGCGGAGTGTTGAAGTGCCGCCTTACGACGAGGCATTGAATTATGTGGGGCTGCGTTTGGTTCGACAACCGGCAGGCGAGCCCTATAGCGGTGGCATTTCGGTCAACGTCTCGGATCCTGGACCGGCCATTATCGCAAATGTCCGTAACGGAACGGCTGCCGAAGATGCCGGACTCCAGGTGGACGATGAGATCCGCACGATCGGTGGTAGGAGGGTATCGAGCAGGGAATGGTTGGAAACGCTCAGCCGCTACAAGCAGGGCAGCCGTGTTCCGGTTTCATATAAGCGCGATGGTCGAACGCTTCAGACCACGCTCTTGGTCGGTTCTCCGGATCGCTTCGAGTATCGGATTGAAGACAAACAAGATGCGACCGCCGGCCAGAAAGCGTTGCGTGCGGCATGGCTGAGAGGTTAGTTCGCAGAACGTTGGGTAAGGTTGAGTGCGCCAGGATAATCCGCTCTGTTGCCGCATTCTCAAAAGTTCAGTCTAGGGAACTACCACCTCGATCGATTCTGCCGCGATCTCGAAGGTCACCGGCGGGATTTCTGGATTCTCTTGTTCACGCTTTCGGCTTTCCGCGTTTATTCGCGATAACCAGCAACAGGACGGAGACGATGACTGCGGCAATCCACCCGGCCCAGCCAACATCGCCGACTGCTGCGTTCGTCTGGCGTTCCTGCACGCTCTCTCAGCGCTATCCACTTCCAGCCGGGCTTCCTCCATCAGCTTAGCCTCCCTCGGTGTTCCTTGTGCGGCCTGCGCCTCGGCCAATTTCTCTTTCGCCACGGAATCGTATCATTGACAAAGCTCGCTGTCGGAGCTGAAGAAATATCCGGCGCCGAGTACGGTAAGACCGATCCCCAAAACGAGCAAAGTAACAGCAACGATCTTCACAGTTTTTCCTCCTTCGCTTCCACAAGTTTGAACCGGCGCTGAGCGCGCCGATTCACCTTCGACTGTCGTCACCTCGGGTTCCTCCAGAGATCGGATGGCCAACTGTATTCGCAGACGGAGCTGCAGGAACAGTCCTGAGGGCAACAGCAGTAGCAGACCGGGCATTCCGAGATGAACGAGATCTGGAATCCTCGCGTGGCAAGAAGTGTCCTCGCTGCCGTGCGCGTCTCTGGACTGCGGGCGGGGTCATCGGCGATTTTTTCCAGCGACTCTATTCGGGCCTGGGTTTGTTTGATGGCTTGCTGCAACTCTTTTCGTTGCCGGATTCGCTTTTCCCTCTCCGCTGGTGAGAGTGATTTCCATTGGTTCTCAAAGTTGTTCAGACTCTCCACTATCCGCGGGATAGTCCTTTTCACAATTACGGGAGCCTGGATGTAATCGGCTCTTCTCATCATCGCGAGCCACTCTTTCTTTTGTAAGTCTACGCAGGGAAGTGGATCGAAGGGTCCGGGTCCATTTTGCGTATCACACGGATCGCCTGATGCAGTCCGCAGTTTAAGTACCTGTTCTCTGCCACTGCGATCCTGCCCGATGCTCCTCACCCATTTATGCGTCTCGACAATGTCCGACGAGGACTGCGCCAGGGCTGAAAAGCCGAAGATGAGCATGAGTGATACGCTGCTAATGAAAGTCTTTGGCACGCACGTGATCATTCCGAGATTCCGTGGGCGATTAATATTCCACATGTCAGTTTCCTCCTGTTGTGAAGCAAGCTGTTGCATTTAGAGCTGAAAGACGTCAGGACTCTTCTTCGATAACGACAATCGCAGGACGGGCTTGCTTGTTTACTACGCAGGTACGCCGTCCCAGGCGCTGGACCGCACTTGTGGGCGAACCGTTAAGGCGAGAACTACCTGCGGAAGCGCCAACGGCAGAGAAACTTTTCTTCGACGCCGCTCAATTCATCTCTATAAGCAGGTGCTCGTAGTTTTCCCGGCAAGTCGCGAGCATCGGATGCGTTGGGTCGAGCGCAGCCTCGAAGATCTCGAGCGCGCGATGGTAAAGCCCGGCAGCCTCTGAATATCTTTGTTGCGATTTGTAGAAGACTGCGAGGTTGTTGAGCGTCACTCCCACGTCGATGTGTTTTTTCCCGAGCAGCTTTTCCTTGATGGCGAGCGTGCGCAGATACAGTTGCTCGGATTCTTTTGTTCGGCCGGTCGCGTGGCAAAGTGCGGCGAGGTTGTTTAGGTTCACGGCCACCTCGTAATGCTCCGGCCCGTACGTCCGCTCGAAGACAGCGAGCGCGCGGCGGTAGAGCTTCTCCGCCTCGTCGTAATTGCGCTGTCCGTCGAGGAGCGCAGCGAGGGCTGCCACGTCTGCCACCGTGTCGGGGTGGTCTGGGCCGAGCAGCTGCTCTCTGATCTCGACGGAGCGCCTTGCATATGGCTCCCCCTCGGCAAACCGCCCGCGTGCATGTTCCAGCCCGCCGAGGTTGTGGAAGAGGGTGGCGGCCAGCGGGTGCGTGAGGCCGGCGGTCTTTTCCATGATGTGGAGTGCGCGGCGGTAAGCGGCTTCGGCTTCGTCGAAGTGACCGTCGTACTTGCCGAGCATGCCGAGCTGGTTGAGGACGGCGGCGACTTCGAGCGAGTCGGGGCCGGAAGCTCGTTCCGCCAGCGTCAACGCTTCGTCGAGGAGTGGCTTCGATTCCAGGTAACGCCCCGCGTCGCGGAGTTGGCCCCCGCGCAGGATCAACGACTGCAGTCGGAGTGGCGCCGATTCGTTACCCGCTGTTGCTGCTGGCTGGCCGTCAGGTGCGGAGGTGTTGGCGCGCAAGGTCGCGCGGTGTCTCAACGCGCTGACGCCCGCCACCACGAGGAAAGAAGCGGCGAGTGTTAGCGCGACGGTTAAGAGTAGCTTGGGCGATGTCCTCTGAGAGTTCATGTCCACATCCTTTCATCCATGCCTGTCATTTCAACGGCACTCGAGTGCCGGTGGGGCCGACGGTCCTGAACTCGAGGTCGCTCACCAGCGTCTCATTGTGGTTGCACTTCCACGGTAGACAGGTGCCACCGACCCGGTAAAACAAGAACTGACTAAAAAGCGGGGCAGCAGCGAACGACTGCTCGCTGCCCAGCCACAGACTCCAATCGTCTGCCGCTGGGGTGTCGCCGAGTCGCTCACGAGCGTCTCGTTGTGGTTGCACATTATCGGTGGACAGGCAAGGGGCCGATAGAACGAGAACTGGATGAGAAGCGAGGCGGCGTCGAACGATTGTTCACCGCTCAGCCACAGACTCCAATCGTCTGCCCGCAGGAGCGGCGTCTTATCGCGAAGGAGCATCTCGTTGTGGTTACTGCCGCAAATCCACTTCGGACAGGTGGTGGGGCCGACTGCCTCGAACTTGGTGTCGCATATGAGAGTCTCGTTGTGGTTACCGCCGCAAAGCCACTTCGGACAATTGGCTGGGCCCACGGTCTTGAACTCGCTATCGCGTACGAGCGTCTCGTTGTGGTTCAGGTTTTGGCCGCGTATCGCTGTGCTATCACTCACAGGCGCTTGGTGTTTGGTCGCGTCCCCTGCGGTGGCCAGCGCCAGCAGTAGCGAAAATATCGTTGCGATAGCCATTCCGGTGTTCATGATTTTTTCTCCTTTCGCGGGTTTCTTTCCGCCTCTACTGGTTAAAGCGGGAACAGACGGTAAATGATCTAACGCTGGCCGGGATTTTTTTCCCGGCGGCGGCGCGAAATGATTAGAGGGCACAGGACAGTTGTGATAATTTCTGCGGCGCACCGACCGAAAGGGGGTTTTCTATGCAGGCGCCCGCCCCGAAGGAGATCACTCAACTCCTCGTCCTGGGGCGAGGGTGACGAGGCGGCCTTACAGAGTCTGACCCCACTGGTCTACGATGAGCTACGACGCCTCGCACACCACTACTGCAAAGTAAACCGTTGAAACGGTTCTGAGGTTTTCAAGAACGCTCCGGGTCACCGGGCAGAAGCCGCGGTGCGAATAAAACGCTAGTCAGGCAAATTGATCCAGGACCTGAATTGAGATCGTCTGGAACGATTACCATCCAATCACGAGTCACGAGTATGACGCCCGAACGCTACCGGCAAATTGGCGAGTTGTATCACGCCGCACTTGAGGTTGACATTGAAGAGCGCGCCGCCTTCCTGGACCGCGCCTGTGCCGGCGACGACGAAATGCGTCGCGAAGTGGAGTCGCTTATTAATTCGCACGAGGAAGCTGCGGACTTCATCGCGAAACCGGCGTTGGCGGTTGCCGCTGGGTTGTTTGCCGACAGTCAAGCAAACGCACTGATCGGGAAGTCGGTCTCTCGGTATCGAATCCTCTCGCTGATTGGTGCGGGCGGAATGGGGCAAGTCTATCTGGCCGAGGACACGGAGCTCGGCCGCCGCGTCGCCCTCAAGCTCCTGCCCGAACACTTCACTAGTGACAGTGAGCGGGTGCGCCGCTTCCGTCAGGAGGCGCGTGCGGCCTCTGCTCTGAATCACCCTAACATCATCACCATTCACGAGATCGGCAAGGCCGGAGAGCGCCACTACATCGCCACCGAGTACATCGAAGGCGAGACCCTGCGCGAGCGGCTCGA
>JAMQPI010000349.1 GCA_023717565.1 Pyrinomonadaceae bacterium
TACCTGAAGTACTACAACTTCGCCAATATCCACTCGACCGGTAGTATTGACGAAGCACCCGCCGAGGCTAATATCCTCAATGCGTGCCTCGTGCCCACCGGACAAGCCGTCCCACTTTGCCGGCAGATTTGTGCGCACGCGTTCATCACTGCGTCTCTCTTTATCCATCTTTCCCTCTAAGCGTCTAACTGACCGTAATAGACTTTTGTGTCGTACTCAAACGCAACGGTCCCGCTCCGTTCATATGCCTCGAAGATCTTTCGCAACGACGCGATCATCGGTGCGAAGCTCGGCTTGTCAGGCTCAGGCGTATAGGAGGCGGACCGGACGCGCCCCAGCAAGCTCTCGAAGTCAAAGGTCTGAACATTTTCAAAAGACTCCACCTGGAGCTCTTGGGGAGCAAAAAAATCCGCAATCTGTCCGGTCACGTTCTCATGTCTGATTTTTTGATAGTCAGTCCCGTATTGCAGCAGCAATTGCTCGAATGCGCGCAAGAAGGGCGTTGAATCCAGCCGACGTTCGTTCCAAATGAGAGCTACCCACCCTTGCTCCTTGAGAATTCGAGCGAATTCCACTCGAGAGCGGATTCGGTCAAACCAATGAAACGCCTGAGCTGCCGTGATGAGATCAACACTGTGTGACTTGAGCGTCGTTGCTTCAGCAGCTCCATCAACGCTCGTAAATTGCTGGTAGTTGCTCAGGAATTTCTCCGCCGAACTCCGCATCTGTTCATTCGGTTCAACCCCAAACACTCTATTGCCGTTCCTGAGAAGCAGCTTGGAAAGTATTCCGGTGCCCGATCCCACGTCAGCGACTATTGAAGCCTCTGTCAATCCGCAGTTGGACTTGAGTAGATCAATGATAGGGCGGGGATAAGTGGGACGAAACTTCGCATAGTCCCCAACTCGGGTGCTGAAGCGCTGGATCGAATCTACCATTGCGTCTCCGGGATAGAATTCGGACTGCGGATTTCGGGTTGGAGGTCACCAGTAATCGGGTCGTCTCAATGGATACTAAATTCACAATTCGAAATTCGCAATCCGAAAAGCTTTGGTTACTCACGTGGGATGAGCGACGACTGCTGCGCTTGTTGCTCTGGCGGGTTGAACTTGAGAAACAAACGATGCGCAAGCAGGAGTAGGAGAATGAAACCGAAGGTTAACGGTAGGCGCTTATCCGCTTTCACCAGCATCCAGTAGTGAACGACACCGCCAATGCCTGCAACGTAAACCAGTTTGTGCAGCATCGCCCAACGTTTACCACCCAGGCGTTTTACCATTTTGTTGGTGGACGTTATAGCCAGTGGAACCATAAAGAAGAAAGCAGTCATGCCAATTGCGATGAACGGCCGCTGCGCGACGTCTCCGGCTATGCTGCGCAGGTTGAAGAAACGATCGAACCAGAGATAGGTAACCAGGTGAAGGGTGCCATAGAAAAACGCGTAGAGGCCAACCATTCGGCGAAACTTCACGATCCAGTTTAGCCCGGTAATTTTTCGCACAGGCGTTAGCGCCAGCGTGATCATCAGAAAAACTAAAGTGAGCATGCCGGTGGTGCGGGTAACAAATTCGAGCGGATTAGCGCCCATTTGTTTCCGGTAGTAATCCCACAGAAGCAGGACGAGCGGAACTAATCCATTGACAAAGAGGAGGAGTTTTGAGAATCGAGTATCTTTCATTGGCATTATAGGAGGACTCTTTAGAAATACTGCTCTAAGTCCATGCCTTGATATAGGTGCGCAACCTGCTCAGAGTAGCCGTTGAACATGAGCGTCTCTCGCATTCTAAACTCTCCAATACGACGCTCAGTTGCCTGGCTCCAGCGCGGATGTGACACCTCCGGATTGACGTTCGAATAGAACCCGTACTCGTTCGACGCTTGGATGTTCCAGGTCGTGGGAGGCTCTTCAGCGACCAGTTGGATCTTGACGATCGATTTGATGCTCTTGAATCCGTATTTCCATGGAACAACCAGACGGATGGGTGCTCCGTCCTGCGGCGGCAGGACCTCACCGTAGAGGCCTGTGGCGAGGATGGTCAGCGGGTGCATCGCCTCGTCAAGGCGCAGTCCTTCCACGTACGGCCAATCAAGTACACCCGTCCGCTGGTTAGGCATGCGCTTTGGATCATAGAGTGTTTGAAAAGCCACGTATTTTGCTTGCTCGGTGGGTTCGACCTCTTCCAGGAGCTTTGCTAGTGGAAAGCCAATCCAAGGGATTACCATCGACCAGCCTTCCACACATCGAAGTCGATAGACTCGTTCCTCGAGAGGAAAACTCAGCAACTTGTTCAGGTCAAAGCTCCGCGGCTTGTTAACCAGGCCCTCGACAGAAACCGTCCAGGGTTTAGTGACAAACCCCTTGGATTCTGAGGCGACAGCACCCTTGTCAGTGGAAAACTCGTAGAAGTTGTTGTAGTTGGTTATGTCTGCGAGTGGGGTGAGCTTTTCGTTAGCCCTAAACCCGTCCGAAGTCGGTTTGGCAAAGCCTGCCAATTCTTCACGCTTGGTGGTTTCTACCGGTTGTGGGTTCAGTTTCCGATAGAGTAGTCCCGTCGCCGCCGTGGTAGCCGCCAACGCCGCACCTCGCATAAACAAGCGCCGGTTCAAATACACCCGTTTGTCGGTTATTTCGCTGGCGTCAATATCGGCTGGCTTCCTATTTTCCATTCTAGTAACGAACCCTCGTGCACTTTCCAGGTTGTCCCTGACTACTTACGAGGCGAAGTTGTCTAAGGGTTTTCTATTGTAACGCTCAGTCGCAGCGTTCCTTTAGCCAAAGCTTGAGTAAGCAATAGCAACATAATAGTATCCCGAAGCTTTCACACTCGATTGCGAAGCCCCGAAGGAACGCCCGATGGACGAAGATCGCCTTCCAGAACCGGACCGCGTCACGCGGGCAGCTGCCGAGCCTCCGGAAGCCAACTCGAAAATCGCAGGCCAGTTTGTCAGATGGGGCATCGTACTGTTAGCCGGTCTTTTAGTTCTCCTCATTCCGACGCCGGAAGGCATCACGCCCAACTCCTGGCGTTTACTCGCAATTTTCATTGCTACGATAATTGGTTCAATCGTTCGCCCCGTTCCAGGCGGCGCGGTTGTGCTTTTGGGGATATCAGCAATCGCGCTCACTGGTGTTCTACCAGTCCGCGATGCCTTGTCAGGCTACGCCGATCCAATTGTCTGGCTGGTGTTAGCCGCCTTTTTCATGTCGCGAGGAATGATTAAGACCGGGCTGGGCAGACGGATTGCTTTTCTGTTCATTCGAGCTATCGGACGACATTCGCTGGGACTTGGCTACGCCCTCGCTTCCACAGACATGCTTTTGGGGATGATCATCCCGTCGACTGGTGCTCGATCAGGCGGGATTGTGTTTCCGATTGCGAAGAGCCTGGCTGAGGCTTACGACTCCAGGCCTGGAGCGACGGCGGGTCGGCTGGGAGCTTACCTGATGCCGGTTCTCTACCAGTGCGATGTCATCGTCTGTGCAATGTTTCTGACTGGTCAGGCTTCAAATGTTCTCATTGCGAAATTCGCGCAAGAGGTCACCGGAATTGAGTTGACTTACTCAGGGTGGGCACTCGCGGCTGTTGTACCCGGTGTGTTGTCGATGATCACTGTGCCGCTGCTGCTATACCGAATTTACCCTCCCGAGGTTAAGCATACTCCGGCTGCGGCAGAACTCGCTGCTGC
>JAMQPI010000360.1 GCA_023717565.1 Pyrinomonadaceae bacterium
AGGAGGCATCGAGCTCTTCCAACAGGACGTCACTGGAATTACGCCAATGGAGGACGTAACTAAGCCATTCATCGTCTTTGAGCGTCTCTAATAACACTCTTAGCTGATGTTGCTTATCCGCGCTCAGATCGTCACTCAGTGGGCCTTTGCCATCCTTGTAGGCCGCGATAAAGTCACTTGCAGTGCGGACGAAATTTCCACGCAGCCAGGTGCGAAGGCTGCGCAACTCCGCGGGCGCCAAACTACTGGTTGTTCCATGTCCGTTGGTACCGTTCTGCTTTGGTTCTTTATCTCCCGCGTCAGACTCCAGGTGGAGGTACAAGATGGATTGGTCAATCCAATCCACCAGCCGAGGCACCGGGATGCGTGTTTCCAGCATGAGATCGATTAGGTCGTGATGCGCCAGACTTTCGATATTCGTAACGCCTTCGTCCAATAGTCGAGCCCGGTCGTATACGTCAAGCTCCTCGAGCTCAGTCAGTGGATATTTCTCCCTTCTGCTCGGAATGAAGGGACGAAAGATGATGGCCAGCCCGGTCTGATTGCGGATGGATTCCCGAATCAGAGTCAATCCGCTCTCGGGAAAAACTCCGATCGTAAAAACCAGCATTAACTCCCAAGGGTAGCCTTGAAATGTCAGTCCCATGACCCAGGCCAGGATAACGACGACAAAGATCCGAACCGTAATGCTGCTGTAGGCTTTTGGCTTGAGGTCAGCCCGGACATACCGGTGCAACACCATATTTAGGATAAAGAAGTACGCGCCCAGGAACCCGAACGTTACAGCCGTTCTCTGCGGAACAAAAAAGTCGATCAACTGAGTCGCCTGCGTAATCTCCGGGCCCGGTCCTGCTGGTAACAAAGTCAGCATCCAGCCCAGCGTGATGACCAGTGTGGCCACGAGAATCGGCCAGCGGGTGTTACGGACTAGTCTTCCTTCCCCACTAGTACTTTCACGGCCATAGATTTCGTCGATTTGTCTTCCGTACTTTGCTCTGACATCTACCAGCGATTGGATGTTTGGATCAAGTCTGAAGATTTGCTGCTCAAACCTCTGCCGGAGCGTTCCCAATTGCTGCCGGTCAAACAAGAAATAGAGTAATGCGGGCAGCAGTGAAGCCGTGAAAATGAAGATGTGCTGGAGCGTGCGACCAAGCTTGGCCAACGACGTCTGACTACCGAAGACCTCCCGCCCGCCCCCGAAAAAATAGAATGCCAAGGACGGTAGTCCAATCCCCAGCGCCAGGATCAGTAGCAGGCTCAGTGCCTGAGCGGTCCAGCGAGTCACCGATTGCGCAAGTTCACCCTCCCCAGTGTTCCGCGATCGCCAGAGCAGAATTGCCCCGAGGGTCATTACAATTAGGAACAGGGCTCCACCGCCAATCCAAACCCAGCGATTTATTGAGGGATTCTCCTTTGAGAATGCATTGGCCAGAAAAATCAGACCGCCCACGCTGATCGCAGCTGCCCAAAATAACGTCTTGAGTTGCGTCTCGAAGTCTACCGGATCCTTCTCATTCAGGATCCTGACAAAATTCTGCATTTCCAGTCGCTCAAGCGCAGGAAACGGTTTTAGTTGCTCTTCCGAAAGCTGGCGCTCCTTCTCAAACGGTGCGAGCACCAGGTCATAGCCATCGGTGCCTTTAATTTTGAGGCGCTTTGCGGTCAAATTCTGCACAATCTTTTTCTGCCCGATCCTTTTATGCTCGATCGTAATGGGGGTCTCGTCAGGCATTTTCCGCCTCCTATTTGGACGATAATGCTACGCGCATCGGTTGACGGCGACGTGGCATTTAACGAAAGCGCGCGAGGAATGTCTTGCTGTTCCGCAGGTGAAAGTTGCCTCTTAGCTAATTAAGCGCGAGGTTCCCGGCGTCGAACGATTCTACTATCGCGTCGGAGAAACGGCAGTCATTTCTACTTATCCTTAGGCTGTCGCTTTATCTTACGCAGAAACCAGCGGACCGGGTCGTAGTAATCATCAACCACGCGCTCTTTCAAAGGGATGATTGCGTTGTCCGTAATGTGAATGTCCTCTGGGCAAACTTCAGTGCAACACTTGGTGATATTGCACAGACCGATGCCCATTTCGTTCTTCAATAAGTCAGTTCGAGACAATCTGTCCAGTGGATGCATTTCCAGTCCCGCAATGCGCACAAAGAAGCGCGGGCCCCCGAATTGTTCTCCCTTGTCGTGATCACGCAAAACGTGGCACACGTCCTGGCAAAGAAAACACTCGATGCATTTGCGAAACTCCTGTACGCGATCTACGTCGCGTTGGCCCATCTTCCACTCGACATCCGCCCGGGGCGTGAACGGAGGAATCTTTCGATTTACGCGGTAGTTCCATGATACGTCGGTCACTAAATCTCTAATAATCGGAAAACTCTTCATTGGCTGGACAGTAATGGGCTCATTCAGCGGCAGCGCGTCCATTCGAGTCTTGCAGGTCAATCTGGGGCGTCCGTTAACCTCGGCGGAGCACGAACCACACTTTCCAGCTTTGCAGTTCCATCGAACCGCGAGGTCAGGAGCTTGATGGGCCTGGATGTAATGAAGTGCATCAAGCACAACCATTCCCGGAGCGATGGGAACCTGGTATTCAACCAGTTTTCCACCGCCGCGGTCGCCGCGAAAGATTTTGAAAATTGCGTCGCTCATGTCCGTTGTCCGTTGTCAGTTGTCCGTTGTCAGTTGTCCATTGTCCGTTGTCAGTCAGAGGTCACCGGTCACTTGTCAGCCTGTACTTTGTGCTGGTGCTTTGTACTTGGACGTGGACATGAGATTGCCACCTTCGGCGGAAGCACCAACCTAAGACAGGAACCAAGTACAAAGAACTAAGTACAAAGAACTAAGTACGACTGACCTACTGACAACTGACTACTGACTACTGACCCTCAAGAATCCGTTGTAGTTCCGCCGGCATTTCTTCCGTCGACCTTTGCTTGAGCTGCATTCCGTGCTCACCCCGCGCGATGATGTTGTTCTGCTTGCTCCACCCTTCGTTGTAGTTGGGATAATCAATCCGGCTGTGGGCGCCCCGGCTTTCCTGGCGCTCCAAAGCGCTCAGCGCCACCGCTTCTGAAACGGTCAACATTGCTTTCAGATCACGTGCGAGGTGCCAGCCGGGATTAAATAGTCGCGATCCTTCAACCCGCACGTCCTCTGCTCGGGCTTTCAACGAATCGAGTTCACTCAACCCTTTTTTCAGGTCATCCTCATTACGAAAGATGCCGACGTAGTTGTGCATCGTTTCCTGCAAATCCCTATGGATGTCGTAAGGACTTTCGCCGGCTGGTCGCTCAAAAGGCTCCAGCATCTCACGCGTTGCTTCCAATACGTCTTGTGCCTCTATCGTCACCTGACCGCTTTGCTTTGCATGCTCCGCGGCGCTCAATCCCGCGCGCCGTCCAAAAACCAACAGATCGGAAAGCGAATTACCACCCAAACGATTTGCGCCATGCAGGCCCGCGGCAGCTTCTCCGGCGGCAAACAGTCCAGGCACGGTTGTTTGCGCGGTTTCAGCCTCCACCCGAATACCGCCCATCATGTAGTGACACGTGGGACCGACTTCCATCGGTCCCTCGGTAATGTCCACGTCGGCCAGCTCGCGAAACTGGTGATACATGCTGGGCAGTTTTCGCTTCACATACTCAGCCGGCCGGTGCGAAATATCGAGATAGGCGCCACCATGCTCGGTACCGCGTCCTTCACGCACTTCAGTATAGATTGCCCGGGCGACCACATCTCGCGTCGAGAGTTCCATCTTGTCCGGGTCGTAGCGTTCCATGAACCGTTCACCGTCTTTATTGCGCAGCACGCCGCCTTCCCCCCGAACTGCCTCGGTCACCAGAATGCCTTGCACTCCCGGCGGCCAAACCATTCCCGTAGGATGAAACTGGACAAACTCCATGTCCATCAATTCAGCGCCGGCATCGTAGGCCAGGGCCATGCCGTCGCCGGTGTACTCCCAGGAGTTTGAAGTGATGCGCCAAGCCTTCCCGATACCGCCGGTGGCGATCACGATGGATTTGGCTTTGAAGACCACAAAACGACCAGTCTCTCGCCAGTAAGCAAGAGCGCCGGACACACGCTCACCATCCTTGAGTAACCTCGTGACGGCGCATTCCATGTAGACATCGATGCCCAGATTGACGCCTCTGTCCTGTAAGGTCCTGATCATCTCAAGCCCCGTGCGATCACCTACGTGACACAGACGTTTGAAGGTGTGGCCTCCGAATGCTCGCTGCAGGATGTCTCCGGAACTGGTGCGATCGAACAGGGCGCCCCACTGCTCCAACTCGCGAACTCGCTCAGGAGATTCATGGGCATGAATGTGGGCCATGCGCCAGTTGTTAAGGAACTTCCCGCCGCGCATCGTGTCGCGAAAATGGGTGCGCCAATCGTCCGCCTGATCGACGTTGGCCATGGCCGCCGCGATGCCGCCTTCAGCCATGACAGTGTGCGCTTTTCCCAATAGTGACTTGCAAACGACCGCGACGGTGGCACCTTGGCCCAGCGCCTCAATCGCAGCGCGCAGGCCGGCGCCACCCGCCCCAATGATCAGCACATCGTGTTCGTGAGTCTCGAACTTTTCGTTCACAGCAATCTCAGGTCCCGAATCGCGCCGCTGGCAACTAACCTGATATACAGGTCGCTCAGGCCTACCGAGAACAAGCTCATCCAGGCAAACAGCATGTGGTGCTCATTGAGAAAACTTGCTCCCCGCCAGGCCGAATGCCGGGCCGGGCCAAACGATACGCAGGAGAAACAGTCGATCTTGCCGCCGATGATGTGTCTCAACGAATGACAGGAGAAGGTATAAAGCGAAAGTAGAGTTATGTTGGCAACCAGCACCAGCGACCCTAGACCGATGCCAAAACGCCCGTTGAACCAGAACGCCCGGATCGCGTCGTACCAGAGAATAATCAGGAAGATGAGCGCCACATAGAGAAAATATCGGTGGAGGTTTTGCAGAATGAAAGGAAAAGCAGTTTCGCCGCGATAGTTGTGCGTCCGGGATTCCCCAACCGCGCACGCAGGCGGATCAAGAAAAAACGCTCGGTAGTAAGCCTTGCGATAGTAGTAGCAGGTAGCGCGGAAGCCCAGCGGCGCCCACAGGATTAACAGCGCTGGCGACAGGGGCCACCAACTGATCTTGATGAGGGGAGAATAGAATGGCGAGAGATAAGGGCCCCATTCGTAGAATTCGTTTTCGAACGCCCGCCAGGTAGCGTAGACGCTGAACGCTCCGAGCACCAAAATCACCGGGACTAACTCGATCCACCAGGCATCGCGCCGCGTGGTGCGGCCGAAGAGACTACGCGTCACTGCGGTTCTTGATTCAGCCATAAGGATGCAGGCGAACTAGAACAACGATCCCTTCTCCTCTCCAAGCATAGCCCGCCGCACCAGTGGAATCGGTGGGCCACCGTATTTCAGAAACTCGTCATGAAATTTCTGCCAGGCCTGCTTTCCTCCGTTGGTAGCGGTCCAATCCTCTCGCAGTTTCCTAATCATCAATTTACCCATCGTGTAGTTGAGATAAGCCGGATCGAAAGTGCCGCGCGCGGCTTGTTGCCGCGCCGTGCCCACATCCTGAAATCCCTGCTCGCGAAACATCTGTTCGGATTGCTGCACTGTCATCGTTCCCGCGTGCATACCAATGGCCGAAAGGAAGCGTATGTTCCGCAGCATCGCGTTCAGCAGTTGCCCGATGTGCGTCTCGGGATCGCCGTTTCCGAGTCCGGCTTCCCACATCATTTCTTCCGTGTAGTGGGCCCAGCCTTCGGCAAACGCATAACCAACAAACACCTGCCCGAACTTCGACTGGGCCCGGTTCGCGTGAAGGAATTGAAGGAAATGGCCTGGCCATACCTCGTGCGCGGACGTAAAAAGCAGGTTGGCCTGGCCAGGAAGATAAGCGTCCTTCTCCTGCGCCGACCATGATGGATCGGGCGGCGCAATGTAGTAGGTGGAAGGAAGATTCTTCTCGTATGGGCCGGGGATGTTGATGTAGGCAAAGTTCCAACGGCGGTAGGCGGGTGCTTCCGCAACCAGGGCCTCCTCGGTGCCTGGAATAGTAACCAGGTTCTTTTCAACTATGAAAGCCTTCAGCTCGGTAAGCTGTTTGCCGGCCATTTCTACTGACCCACCAGTGGGCTTATGCGCTTCCGCCTTGTCCACACATGCGGCGAGGGTTTGTCCGGGCGCGTAGGTAGCGCACGCCTCGCGCAATGCTAGATGGTTTCGTTCCAGGTCGCGGCGACCGACACCTTCCAGTTCGTCCAACCTGACTTCGACGCCCTCAGTCCTTCGCAGCATCTCGCTGAACTTCCCGGCGCCTATCGCGAAGTTATCAGTTGCCGTTGCCTGCTGGGACTGAAACCAAGCGTCCAGCTCTCTCATGGCCTTGATGGCGGCAGTGTTGGCCTCGGTAAACTCCTTTTGTAGCTGTTCGTCTTTGACTGAAGCAAAAACTGCGGGCACGTTCTTTTCATAAAAAGACACGAGGCCGCCAAACGTAGTCTTACCTATTTGCACGTAGGTCTTCGGGAGCGGAGTGCGCAGGTTCTCGCGAATCTGTTCGAGTGCGGCAGGAATCGCCTTTACGTAACCAGTATAGGCGCGCAGACGTTGATCGAGCGGTGCGTACGGCCTGGAAACGTAGACGTCCGGATCGATCGCATCGGCATAGAACTGAGGATTCCGGTAAGGCCACTCTGCTGATTCCAGCCAGAAGAGTTCGGCATCGATGACACCCATCACGTAGTCGCGCTCAAACTCTTGACGCGTATCGAGGTCCGAATCCTTGAATTTGCGGACGCGGGCCGTCTCGGCGCGCAAACGGTCAATTTCCTTCTTGATCCCGGCGCTACTCCAGTCAGGTAGTTTGCCGTCAAACTCATGACGCCCCGCACGCACGGCAAAGTCGGGATGAGCAGCAAAGTACTCGTCGAGGAATTGATTGACATATGCATCCCAGGATATTGCTTCATCCGAGGACTTCGATTGAGTGTTTGAGTCTCTCCTGTTGATGTGGCAGCTTGCCACGACCAGAAGTACGAGAAGGGTGATTGCGAAATTGAGTCTTACTGGTGTCCTCAGGGTCATGGTGGCGGTCGCCTTCCCCGAAAGCATTTTGAGGATGCCGAGTGTATGAGAGTTTGCCGAGGCAGGCAAGGATATTAGCGAGTCATCATCGCGCCCAGGACCGCAGGAACCCTGGGACATGTCCACCTATAGGTGTACAGGCGTAGTTTCACCCGTCGGGGTGAAATGTTTATAGCTGGACGCCCAACCCAACTCCAGCGCCGTTCGGAGGGGCGGAACTCAACTTGGCGGTTTACTCATCCAGCATCCTTCCGCCCTCCGAACGGCGAGGGGATATTCATTGTCCCGCTCTATAGACATCTCACTCGGAACGGAGTGAAGAGCCAACGAACTCCGGTCGAGACTCACCTCCTACTATGTGGTGGCACTGGTCGACTCAGGAACTTTCTCTTGGTCGCCTTACTTGATCTCCGCTACGCTTGCTGTGAGCCTTGTGCGGGCCTGGGCCGCTTCAGGGCTGCGTGGATAACGCCGGATGATTTCCCGCCAACTAGCCCCTTCGTAGTGAAACCTCCGCTGGTCGCGATCAAAGGCAAACCTGACACCCTGCCGATTGTAGCGATCGAGTCCGGAGTAATTCAGGGAGTAGCTAAAGAGGGGAGCATCGTTGGCCCGCATCTCCGTCGCATCAAGTCTTCGTGACGCGTCATGCGAAAGTTTGATGGCAGCCTGTTCGGCAGCATCTCCAAACAGCAAAAGCACACGCGGCCGCAAGGGTGAGTGGGGAAATGCATCGAGAAAAATCCGGGCCCGCGCCACTCGGTCGAAGTCCGCGGAGGCGGTTATCAGCCTCAGCAATCGTTCGTCATCGCCTGCCCGGCGCGGGACGATTAAGCTCTCCGTTTGCAACCATCCGCGGGTGCGCCTGGTTACAACTACCGAGTAGAACAGAACTCCGTCACGACTACGACTCTGACCGGTAATACCGACAGTCCGGCCTCGGCCGATTCGACGCAGCAACTTGCCAGAGAGATTCGGCGAAGCTCGAAGCGCTGAGAGTCTTTCGTCGACCACAATACCAATGCGTCCAGGCACTCGCACCTGGGCCTGGGCCGAGGTAGAGCGAACTGTTGCAAGACCAACGATGATCAGAATAATGGAGAAAACTCTGGGGCGTGAGGAATAGATCATATCTTGCCTCCTTAGCAAGGTGAGGTTTACTAGAAGTAACGTGTCCGCAGGAGCTGCCCAACGCCAAACCAGGCACTACCGAGGTACGCGCCGGCGAGTGGCGGCTGACACGGTGAGTTTGATTCGCGCTTCAGCGGCAATAATGCGTTGAGTTAGACCCGCATGGTGAAAATGGCAAATGGCCACCGCCAGGGCGTCGGCGGCGTCTTGCGGCTCTGGCGCAACGGTCAATGAGAGCAGTATGCGGACCATCTCCTGCACTTGATGTTTTTCCGCGTTGCCGTAACCCACCACCGTCTGTTTGACGAGACGCGGCGAGTATTCACAGGTCTCCAACCCCGCTCGTTCAGCCGCCAACATCGCCACCCCACGAACCTGGCCGAGTTTCAAGGTGACCTTCACGTTGGTGGCCAGGAACCCGTCTTCGATGGCGCACGCTTCGGGCCGGTGACGCGCAATTACTTCTTCGATTCCATTAGAGATTTGCAACAGGCGAGCCGGGAACTTCTGGCGCTGCGAAGATCGGATTGCGCCATACTCGAGCAGCTGGTAATGCCGGCCGACGCCTTCGATGACGCCCCATCCGGTCGTTTCACTGCCTGGATCGATTCCTAGAACCCGCATCAAAAAGCCAACGTCCTCGTGGTCCAGCCTGGGTTTCTCATGCGCCAAAATTCAACCGAAGGCTGTTCTGATCTTTTGTCGAACGGCGGGCAGTATACTACAGCCATCTCATCACGGCCCGTTCTTTGCTTCCTGAAGTCAGAGGTAGATTCAATACCCCGGATCGGTCTTCAGTGTGCCCAGATTAAGGACACACCGGCGGAACGTTTGTACCGGAATGTTACATACGCGGTTATAGCTCCAAGCCCACTGATGTCGGCGTAAGGCACAGCAAACTAATACCTGCATGGAAGACGATTCGAAACAGACAGTCTCGGTGTGGATGAACAGTGGCCTGCCGCTAAATGAGTCGCCGCTAACCAAGAACGCCCGGGCCGACGTATGCATCGTAGGCGCAGGCATTAGTGGAATGACGACGGCCTATCTCCTCGCAAAGGAGGGCAAGTCGGTCATCGTCCTGGACGACGGACCGATAGGCGGTGGCATGACTGGACGAACGACAGCCCACCTGGTCAACGCGCTCGACGATCGCTATTGCGACCTCGAACGTCTCCACGGAGAGAGAGGTGCTCGCCTGGCTGCGGAGAGTCACACATCCGCAATTGACCGGGTGGAGGCCATAGTCAAAGACGAAAAGATCGATTGCGAGTTTGAGCGACTCGACGGTTATCTGTTCGTTCCGCCCGGTGACGCCAAGCAGATTCTGGATGATGAATTAGACGCAGCGCTGCGTGCCGGGTTAAAACTCGAAAAGGTCAAACGCGCACCGATTGATAGCTATGACACCGGCGCAGCGCTGCGCTTTCCGCGTCAGGCCCAGTTTCATCCGCTCAAATACCTCGCGGGACTCGCGCAGTCCATCAAGAAAAATGGCGGCAGCATCTACACCCAAACACATGCCAGCAAGATTGAAGGCGGCGACCGGGCGCTCATTGAAACCAGCGCAGGAGTTGTGGTCACGGCAGAAGCGGTAGTGGTCGCCACTAATTCGCCCGTAAATGATCTCTTCGCCATTCACACCAAACAAGCGGCTCATCAAACATATGTAATTGGCGCCCGAGTACCAAGCGGATCTGTAACCAGGGCCCTCTACTGGGACACGCCTGATCCATACCACTACTTGCGAATCGAAACTGTCGGGACGGGAATCAAGGCTTATGACCTGTTGATTGTCGGAGGTGAAGACCACAAGACCGGACAGGAGGATGACGCCAACCGGCGATTCGGGATTCTTGAACACTGGAGTCGCATGCGGTTTCCCATGATCGAGAGTATTGACTATCGCTGGTCAGGTGAAGTGCTGGAGCCGATCGACGGGTTGGCATTCATCGGTCGCAATCCTATGGACTCACCAAACGTCTTTATAGCGACCGGAGATTCGGGAAACGGAATGACGCACGGAACGATTGCCGGAATTCTCATTACTGATCTGATCATGGGGCGCGAGAATAAGTGGGCTGATTTGTATGAGCCTTCGCGCAAGACGCTGCGGGCCCTGCCTCAATTCGCCCGGGAAAACTTGAATGTGGCGATAGAATACACCGGACTAGTTACGCCCGGCGAGGTTGATTCAGTTGCCGACATTGAGCCGGGCCGGGGAGCCATCATCCGCCGAGGCCTGACAAAAGTAGCAGTCTACAAGGACGAGGCCGGGACGGTTCATGAGCGTTCGGCTATCTGTCGCCATCTGGGTTGCGTTGTTGATTGGAACACATTGGAGAGCACCTGGGACTGTCCGTGCCACGGGTCGCGGTATGACGCATACGGTAAGGTGATTCAAGGGCCTGCTAATAGTGATCTGCCGGAAGTCGATAGCTCGGATGGATGAGTTGGAGGGTAGCTGCCCGGATTTATTTTCCATTTTCCATTTTCCATTTCTCATTTTGTGCCGCGCTGTCGTTAATAGTGATAAGCGGCAGAGCGCCGCTGAAAGTAACTGACCAATGAAAAATGAGAAATGGAAAATGGAAAATGAGTCTTCTTAGTAGCAAACCTCGGATTAGCAGCCAGCCTCAGAGCCACGCACCTACCCAGCAGCGGCCATGTCCGCATCGCTGATGTCGAAATTCGCCGAGACCTTCTGGACGTCGTCGTGATCTTCCAGAGTTTCCATTAGCTTGAGCATCTGTTTGGCTTCGGTTCCCTCGAGCTTCTTATACTCTTT
>JAMQPI010000387.1 GCA_023717565.1 Pyrinomonadaceae bacterium
GAAAAGGGACGCGAGATCGGCATCCCCAAACTAGGTGGCGGTAAGAAGGTCAAGGCCAAGGCGCTGTCGATCTTCACCCGTCAGTTCTCAGTGATGATTGATGCTGGTTTGCCACTCGTCCAGTGTCTGGAGATCCTCGGGCAGCAGCAGGAGAACAAATTTTTCCAGCAGACCTTGATGCAAGTGCGCCAGGACGTTGAAGAGGGCTCAACTCTGGCAGGCGCAATGGCGCGGCATCCGAAAGTTTTCGACAACCTCTATACAAACATGGTGGAAGCCGGAGAAGCGGGTGGTATTCTCGATTTGATCCTGCAGCGACTCTCAACCTTTATTGAAAAGATCGTCAAACTGAAACGTGATGTGATTTCAGCGATGATCTACCCAATTGCCGTCATAGGAATGGCAGTCGCGGCGATCGCCGTGATCATGGTCATCGTGATCCCGCAATTCCAACAGATATTTCTTGGCCTGCTCGGTCCCGGCGAGCAACTACCTCTGCCGACCCGAATCGTGGTTGGCATAAGCGATTTCCTGGCAGGTTGGGGCGGACTAACAATCCTGATTGTAATCATCGGCTCGGTTATCGGGTTCAAGTTCTACTATAAGACACCCGGGGGCAAAAAAGTGGTTGACCGGATAACCCTGAGAGTTCCCGTCCTGGGAGACATCCTGCGCAAGGTGTCGGTCGCCAGGTTCTCACGCACCCTGTCCACTTTGCTCTCTTCAGGTGTGCCAATTCTGCAGTCCCTTGAAATCACTGCCAAAACATCGGGTAACGTAATCATAGAAGAAGCGATCCTCAAAGTGCGCACCGGGGTAGAGCGCGGCGAAAGCTTCGTCGAACCACTGAAAGCAACCGGTGTCTTCCCACACATGGTGGCTCAGATGATCGGTATCGGCGAACAGACCGGCGCACTCGACAACATGCTGGGGAAGATTGCTGATTTCTACGAGGAGGAAGTCGATGCGGCAATCGCCAACCTGCTGACATTGATGGAGCCGCTCTTGATCGGTTTCCTGGGCGTCAGCATTGGTTCCATCGTCATCGCAATGTACATGCCTCTGTTCACGCTGATCGGGAAAATGGCGAATGCACACTAATCCCGAAAGGGATTGATAATCGCAGACGGGTGTGGCCACGCAGTAGTCTTGAAGCATTGTGCGGGCGCGGCTTAACTCGAAAACTCAAACGCGGGGGTCGGTTTACGGCCAACTCCCGCGTTTCGGTTTTTGGCACCAAGTAAACGGTCTCAAACAGCGCGCTCTCCGCGTGACCTTTGGAACCGCCTGACGACTAATACCAACACACCGATTCCGAGTACCGATAGAAGAGTCAAGAACAGTAAGGTCATCCATTTAGGAAGTTGCGAAAACTGCGTTAGGAACAACTGGTCAAGAGTTGCCACACTTGTTCCTTTCGCGCTCTGGTGATAAGCATCGGCGTCAGCGGTAGCGATGGCCGCCTCAAGACTGGCTCGAGTTTTTGCCAGATGTCTGAGTTGAGTTAGCAGGCTGTCCTTCTCGATTTGAAGCTGGCGTCTCCGCCTTTCCCGGAGTTCTTCCGGACGAGTCGAGCCTATTCCCGCCAGCGACCGTTCGATGTTTTCGGGTTTCAAATCTTCATCCAGTTGCTGCACACGCTCTTCTAGCGCTGCTTCTTTCGTTTGAACCTCCAGCAACTGTAAGCGAAGACTTTCTGCTTCTTCTACTGCATCCGTAGTGCTTTGCGCGAGAAGGCCGGAAGGTGAGATAAAAACTAATGATGCGAGCAGAATCAAAATAAAGCGGCGCTTCATACGCTTTCTCCTGCAAACAAACTCGATGAAAGGCGTATTTTAGATTACCAAAATTGAAAAAGTCCATTGATGTTGTGGCTAGCGCCGGGGCGAGTACTCCCGGGCCACTCAACCACAGAACCATTCCTGAGGCTGGTTGACCTTAGGGTCCATTGGCTACGGCAAATGGTTCTGTGGTTGAGTGGTGCTGAACATCTTACTAGTAAGGAGTGGTGAACCAATGGCTTCAGGTGTAGCCCTAAGGATCGTAGCCGCAACCGAACGCGACGTGCCTTTGATTCTGGAGTTCATTCGTGAGCTGGCGGCTTACGAGAAACAACTCGATCGAGTGGAAGCAACTGAAGCACGTATTCGGGAAACGCTTTTTGGAGCCGAGCCGGCAGCATCTGTCATTTTCGCTTTCAGTGGGGATAAGCCGGTGGCCTTTGCGGTTTTCTACTTTACCTATTCCACGTTTGCAGGCTTGCCCGGGCTTTACCTTGAGGACCTATTCGTTAAGCCTGAAGCGCGGGGTCTGGGGATAGGAAGGCAACTGCTAAGTTACCTGGCTAGGTTGGCCAAAGAGAAAGGTTGCTGGCGCATAGAGTGGGCCGTGCTGCATTGGAACGAGACCGCGATTGGTTTTTATCGGAAGCTCGGGGCGATTCCGATGGAAGAGTGGGCAGTCTACCGATTGTTTGGGAAGCCCCTCGATCAACTGGCTGCGGAAGGGTGACGAAACGTTGCAGCTATCCCTGTTGCTTCTGATTGTCCAAGTATCCGTAAGGACAATGCCGGCAACCTCGCTCGCAACAATATCCCCGCTTGCCGAGAAATACCGCGGTAAAAACCATCAACCCATTCTCAAGGTAGTAATCGAGTCCTTCTTGTAAGACAATCTGCTGAGTGTCCGACGCATCCGTATCCTGCGTCGGCTCTTGTTTGCCGTTCGGCTCTCTAGTTTTGAACATCGATATGATTCGAAGCTGAGCAAAAAGCATCACTCAACCAGCTGAAGCACCGCTCAACCACATAACCATTTGCCTAGAGGCTATCATGAGAACTCAGAAATCCCACCAACGGCAGAGACGGTGTCAAAACTCAGATGAGAAGCCTGACGTGTGTCGTGCTTGCGTAGGCTTGGGCTTCACCCCGCGAGGGGTGCGATGTTTATAGCAACACGGGACGCCACTACCCCTGCGCTGTTCGGAGGGGCGGAATGATCCTGGGATGATACTTTTCACATTGAGT
>JAMQPI010000054.1 GCA_023717565.1 Pyrinomonadaceae bacterium
AGCTGCTCAAAGAACGCGCGCAGCGAAGCAAAGGTGCTGGTGACGTTGACTTCAATTTTCTTACCGCTGTAGTTGTCCTGCTGAACATCTTCCTTGGGCATGAATTTCCTGAGCACGAGTCCATTGTTGCGAGCTCGATCCTGTAAGCCCTGCAACACCATGGTCAGCTCGCGCTGTTCAGGAAGCAGTGCCTTAAGCTCGTCATATTCTTCCTGCCTGGCGTCGTAGATTGCCCGAAATTCAATGAGTCGCTGAGAAGCCATCTGGGCCTGCGCATTACGGGGAAGCAGTTGCTCGATCTCCGCGTTTAGCGCCGCAGTCTCGGTGCGCGTTCCCCGAGTTACGAAGTACCAGAAGGCGCCGTACATAACTCCAGCAATCACCACCATGACCACCAGGCGCAGGTACCAGGGCATTGTTTGAAGGCTACCGATTCTCATCTTTTTGTTCCTTCCCCATTGTCGTTGGGGTTGCTGTCGAGTTGCTGCACTAATCCGTTACTTCTTCAATGCGACCTGATTCGGGGCGGCCGTTGCGGCGGCGG
Source organism: Pyrinomonadaceae bacterium (assembly GCA_023717565.1). Classification (GTDB taxonomy): domain Bacteria; phylum Acidobacteriota; class Blastocatellia; order Pyrinomonadales; family Pyrinomonadaceae; genus PSRF01. Next base: position 545 of record JAMQPI010000054.1, read on the forward strand.
CGGGCTTCGGAGTTGCGTAATTACACCGCACCGTGAAGGCCACAACTTCAGGGGCCACTACACCAATGTCGCCGGGAGCCGCTATCACTTTTGCTGTCTGACGCTCTGTTTCGATAATCAGGTTGGAAAACAAGCCGGCAGAGAATTCCATACTCTGACCGAAGCGAGTCACTGAAGACTCATTAGGTGACTCACCTTTGATCGTCAGCAGACCGTCTCGCTGTTCGATAGTTTGGAGGTAGAGTCCCGGAACAGCATCGAAGCGTGCCTTGATGTCGCGAAGCACTGCACCGGGTCCCTGTTGAGACTCACGCAGCTTCTTGATCGCGTCGATCCGACCCTGGATATCCTGACTCTTCCTTTCCAGTTCAGCTTGCTCCTTCTGGACTGCCAGCATCTGCAGATTGATGCGCTTCTGATTCTCGAGTTCCGCGGCCGCCACCCGATGCGCTGAGTTCGCGCTGACATAGTCGTAGCTGGCGCCGAGAATGAAGAGACACAACACAGTCAGCGCCAGGAGAAACGTCTGTACGCGCGGACTGGACACTCTGTCCTCGACCATCGCGGCTCCGCTGGGCCGATCCGTTACCGACTCTAGTAGATTGATTTTGATCATGCTGCTTCAACTCCTCTAAGCGCGAGACCAACGGCCACAGCCATCTCCGGAACAATCTCTCGCATGTAATCAGGATCGAATTTTCGCGAATCCACCTGAATCTCCCGGAACGGATCAAATACTTCGACCGGAATCTCGAATCGCTTCGCCAGGTATTCACCCAGCCCCGGAAGCTTCGAGCCGCCGCCGGCAATCAAAATCTTCGAAATGGAGTCTTTACTGTCTTCTGCTGTGGCGCGGTAGAAGTCCATCGTCTTGCGTACTTCGAGGGCCAAAATATCGGACACCGTCTCGATGATGGGCTTGATGGGACGCGCCTCGATGTCTTCGGGTAGCGGGTACCCGCGCTTGACGGCTTCCGCCTGTTCAAACGTGAGACCCAGTTCTTTCTGGAGCAGGCTTGTGTACTGGCTGCCGCCCACGGAAGCATCGCGCGCAAAAACCGAACGGGCCCCATTAAGGATGTTGATATTCATGGTGGCCGCCCCGATGTTCAGAAGCGCAACCACCTCGCCGGGTTGCGGGTTGTAATTCAGTTCATAACAGTTCTGCAGGGCAAAGGTGTCCACATCGATGATCACCGGCTGCTTGCCGGCGAGCTGAATAGCCTGTTTGACGTTGGCAATCTTGTCGCTCTTGCATGCCGCCATCAGGACCTGGATAGCGTCGGCGGTGTGACCAGTGAGTTGGTAGTCCAGGTTAACGTCGGCGATGTCGAAGGGGATGTGCTCTTCCGCGTGCCAGCTGAATGACTCGCGTAGCTCCTCCTCGCTCATTTGCGGGAGAACGATGTTCTTAACGATTACCGAGTGGCCGCTGACACCTGCGGCCACCCTGGGAGTCTTAATCTGATGCTCGTTGAATATGCTAGTGATCACATTCGAGACATTATTAAGCTCCATAATCTGGCCGTCGACGATCGAGTCCGGCTGGAGGTTCTCAAAACCAAGGTTCATCAGATGGAGGTTGTTGCCCTTCCTTTGAAGTTCAACCGCCTTTATGGAACTGGAACCAATATCGAGTCCCACGAGGCTCTTTTTGACTTGTTTGAACATAATCTATTTATTCCTCACCACAGATAGAGCGCGTTTGCGGTTTTGGCGGCGTAAGCGAGCACGAGCTTTTCGGGCTCTTGGTAGGCGGGTAGTCATTAGTTTCCTGAAAGTGATGGGGCGTTTCACCGGTCATGTCCTTACCGAGCCCACAAGGCATTTGAGGCTGAGTAGATTAGAGGTGTCTTAGAGATTTACGCGGATTTCTGTAGTGGAAGCGGCTCGCCTTTGACGAGCCAAGAATCAAGCCTGGGCATCGGAAAACAGCGAAGTTGATAGGCTCTCTGAACCCCAACCCCGTCGGTTTGCGACGTTTCGCTCACGCGACAGTACCTTTATCGTGTGGCTTCAAAGAGGAAGCGGATTTGCCCTGGAACTTCTCCGCTATAAGGGGATCACCTGGCGAGCACCTCTGACGGTAGTATGCCTGTCAACCGTCAGCAGCGAGACTACTCCACGTGTCCAACAATGTCAACTCCTAATTTAACGAGTTTAACCTAAGCAGTGACAGGGGTAAGGCCATCTAGGAAGACGGCTAAGCGGGATATTTGCGCTCTTCCTGGAATGAAAACCACAGACTTCCAGACCAAGACGCATTCAAATTTCAGGAATCAACGGGGAGCTTCAGTCAGGAACCAGAGAGTCTTGCAAAGTCGAAGCAGTTTTTACTTTTACGGTCCTGGCGGGTATCCCCAGGGCGATGTGATAGGGCTCGACATCCTTCGTCACCACCGCGCCCGTCCCGATCATGGCGTGTTCCCCGATGGTTGTTCCGGCGAGCACAGTCGCGTGGTAAGTAATGCGTACTCCATTGCCAATTCGGGTCGCGCGATTGTAGACCTTTTCAATATTCTCAATGTCGTGAGTGTGCGAATAGACGTTCACGTAATCAGAGATAGACACATCATTTCCCACCTCAATCCCGCCCCGGTCATCCAGTAGCACATGCCGGTGGATCACCACGTTGTCGCCAAATGACAGGTTGTAGCCATAGGACCACTCAACAAAATGCCAGCATTTGAAGTTTTCACCGACGCGTCTGAAAACCAGTGGCGCCAACATCCTGCGGAATCGGTGCCCGAAGAGTGCGTTCTGTCCAAGAGGGGAACGATCAAACATCTGCCACAGCCAGATGAAGGGCTTTCGTTCGGCGTAGAGTTTCGCATCGATATCAGGGTAGTGCTCTGGCTCCGTCGTCACGTTGCGGGGATCAAACGAGTGCACCAGCGCGCGTGCTCCCGGCAGCAACTTTTGGATATCAGCCGGCTGCGTCAGTTCTCCTAAATAGATCTGAGAGAGCGTATCTCGGACTACTTCGTTGGGGTTGCGAATCCCCTGCGTCAGGTTCCGGTGCAAATCGGCCAGGAACTCATCGAAGTCAGCTTGCGCTGTTGGTTGAGCAGATAGCTCGCGATAGGTCATTCAGTGAATTCTCCCTGAGAGTTCCTGGAACCTACTGAGTGTTAGCCAGATCCCGTGCTTAAGACGTGAGCAAATTATCACACAGATCCCAGTGACAGGATGTACAGAAATTTACAAGATTTAGCCATCCTGTAAATCTTGTTCATCCTGTCTATAGTTTTTGAGCTCTCGTGACTTCTTCTTCGTGTCTATTCGTGTGATTTCGTGGATCGTTCTTGCCTTCCCTTGCTGGTACTGCCGCGGGAAAGTTACGATGCCCAACAATGAAACTCTTGCGCTGGTTCCCAGCTATCGCTTTCACACTCATTCTAGTCGTCGCGGCCTTGTTGTGGTGGAACCGACCGCAGAGCAGCGATATGGCCGACTACGCACCCGCCGACGCTCTCGTCTACCTTGAATGCAATAGCCTTCTCGACGTTGCCGACGCCATCGCCGGCACTGACGCTTGGAAGCAGCTCAGCCCCTCGTCGGGAACCGCCCCGAGCCAGCCTCCGAACAGGTGGCTTACCCGCGTTATTGCCTGGACCGGTATCGGCTCCACTCAGACTGTAATCCTCGCTCGCGCTCAGCTAGCCACGGTGATGCTTGATCTTGGCGCCAAAGAACAAGGCGGCAACCTGACGATTAGGCCTGAGGCGGCGATCCTGATTGAAACGCACACGTCTGAAAGCCGCATCCGACCAAC
>JAMQPI010000425.1 GCA_023717565.1 Pyrinomonadaceae bacterium
CGAAGGAGACGAGCTGCCACTGCGTATTCGCCAATCTGTTTTCGACACTGGACGGCTCATTTTTTATCGCCGACTCCTGCGCTGGAAGAGAATTACAGTTCGCGGCCAGCAATCCCGCGGTTAATAGAAGTTTGACGAATCTAATTATCTTCACCATGAAATCACCTTAACCACCCCAGCGGGTCTTCGTTCTCGAGCATGGTTTGTCACGGGAGTCTGCTCTTTTCGACTTCGAACAGGCCTTAGGACCAGGGACTCAGTCTAGACCTCTTCTCGACGTGGCGCACTAATTTATTCGAATGAAATTGGAACATTGGTGTTCAAGTTCGTACCAGTTGCACACACAAGATCGAGGGCCTGGTGCATGTGCATACCGGGAAACATATCGCGCCGCAAGCCAAGTCGCACAATTCTTGACTCCCCTTAATCCTGGATGTTTCGCGGTTGTGAATAGGCAAGATGTATTCCCGATGAGAATCCTCAATTCCCTTCGACGAATAAAGAATCAAAAAAGCCGTTGACAACTCCGAACTCAGCGCGTTATAGTGCGGACTTGTTGAAAACGACTTTCAATTTCAGCCAAGTCGTAAAATAGAAATAAATCGAAAGCCCGCGACGTGTCCGCGACGCGGGCTTTGGGCACGACCAATTCGGTTAGCTTGCGATGGATAACACGGACGGTGTGCGAGACAAATCGTAGCACATCTTCCCTGCTGCACCTGACAACAATCTGAAATTGAAAGAGTCCGTTGGATTAGCCCGGCCTTAACTCTCCGGGTGTAGCTTCATCGTAATCCTCGGACCGTTCGCGTTTCTCTTCAGAGCAGTAGGTGTCCGGGACCGGGTCGCGATATTCGAAGGTCAATTCTGGAAGGAAAGCATCATGAGATCAGAAACAAAAAACAGCTACGCGAAGAGAAGGCGTAAGACACGGCGGCATGGAGCAAAGTACTGGGTGATAACCGTGACCACGATGGGCATGCTAGTGGCCTATTCAGCCGGGAGCAGCCGGGCCGTCACGCTTCGCTACGTGCGAGGGGCTGACCCAGGAATCGGTTCAGCTTTCTTGCAAGGTCAAACTCAGCAGACCCAACGCTTCGACATTCCACCAGGAACTTTGGGTGAAGTTCTGACCGCCTTCGAAAAGGTCACCGGCCTCAGTGTCGAACTCCAGAATGAAAAAATTCGTGATCTTGCCTCGCCCGGCGTGTCCGGGATCTACAGCAATGAGCAAGCGCTCAAACAACTGCTCACTGGCACGGGCGTCAGCTACACATTGGCTGACTCAAGATTAGTAAAGCTGGAAATCCAGGCCCAGTCCGAAACCGTAGAGGTGAAAGGCGTCGGAACGATCCAATTGAGTTCACCAAAGTACACCGAGCCCTTGCTCGATACTCCGCAGACAATCACGGTCATTTCAAAGGAAATCATTGAACAGCAGGGGGCGACGACCTTGCGTGATGTGCTTCGCAATGTGCCGGGGATTACAGTGACTGCAGGAGAGGGAGGAACTCCCGCTGGTGACAACCTGACGATTCGCGGGTTCAGTGCGCGCAACGACGTGTTCGTGGACGGTGTGCGCGATATCGGCCCGCAGTCCCGAGATCCTTTCAACCTCGAGCAAGTCGAAGTCGTGAAGGGTCCGAGCACTGCCTACACCGGCCGCGGCTCAACAGGCGGATCGGTTAATCTCGTCAGTAAGATCCCGAGCCTCAGACCTGCGTATGGCTTCACGTTGGATCTCGGCACGGCCAGCACGAAGCGGGCAACTGCGGATCTGAATTTCCCGCTGGCCCGTTTAGGTTTGGGCGACCACAGCGCTTTTCGTCTCAACCTGCTGGCACACGACGCCGGCGTGGCAGGCCGCAACGTTGTTGAGAATGAACGTTGGGGCGTAGCGCCTTCCGTGTCGTTTGGACTGGGCCAGGCAACCCGGCTGAACCTCGGTTACTTTCATCTGCAACAAAACAACCTTTCGGATTACGGGATTCCCTGGGTCCCGGCTACTAACAATGTTCTCGTGGGGTTCCGCGACCAGCCCGCGCCGGTACCGCGCGAGACGTTCTACGGCTTCAGGAGCCGCGACTTCGAGAAGATGCGTTCCGATCTGGCAACCGTGAGGTTCGAGCACGACTTTGACGACAACCTTACCCTGCGCAACCAGTTTCGCTATGGCCACTCGACGCGCGATTCGTTTGCCACCCCACCGCGATTCGCCAGTAACAATTCGACGGCCATCAACCGCGAACTGCGCTCGTGGCTGACGGAAGACACCGTTTGGGACAACCAGTCTGACTTTCGAGCTGGATTCTCAACGGGCGAAGTCGCACATAACCTGGTCATGGGTGTGGAGTTGACACGTGAAGGTAACATTCGTCGTACGCGCACGGCCCCGAATTCACCGACGACTCTGCTCAATCCCAACCCGGATGACGTGTATACCGATGTCATTACCACGAGCCCTATCGTTGGTGACATCTCCGCAAACTCACAGGCGGTCTTTGTCGTTGATACAGCAAAGTTGGGCAAGATGTGGGAATTGAATGGTGGTCTTCGTTGGGATCGTTTCGATGCTGCTGGTATTACAACCGCGGCGGCCCCGATTGCGCGGGTGGACAAGATGCTTAGTTTCCGCGGCGGCGTTGTCTTCAAGCCCAAGCCGCAGGGAAGCATCTATGCCTCTTACGGCACGGCGCTAAACCCATCGCTGGAGGGTTTGTCTTACGGGACCGCCAACACCGCCATCGATCCTGAAAAGACTTATACGTTTGAGGCCGGCAGCAAGTGGGATTTCTTAGGAGGCCGACTGTTACTGACCGGTGCCGGCTTCCGCGTCGAGAAAACCAACGCGCGCACGCCGGGACTCCTACCCGGCGATCCGGTTCAGGTGCTACAGGGTCGACAGCGAGTTGACGGCATAGAGCTCAGCGCCACCGGTAGTTTCACTCGGGCATGGCAAATATTCTCGGCGTACACGTTCCTCGACAGCGAGACGATTGAATCAAACACCCCCGCTGAAATTGGTAAGGAGCTTGTTAATACACCCCGTAACGCATTCAACCTCTGGACAACCTACGAGCTTCCGCGACGGTTGAGTCTTGGCGGCGGGTTGCGTTACATCGGACGTCGTTTTGGCAATACCATCAACACGCGCTTCGTTGAAGGATACTGGACGGCGGATCTGATGGCCTCTTACCCGCTGACTCAGAATGTCAACCTCAGATTCAACCTCTACAACCTGACCGATGAATACTACTTCGATCGTCTGGGTGGGGGGCACCTGATTCCGGGACCGGGACGTTCAGCAACGATAAGCCTGGGCTTCAAGTTCTGAACGAGAAAGTCTTCGAAGGAATTGATGGAAATCTGTACCCCCGCGGCCTGATGCCGGACTTGGACGCTAATGCTCTTACAAATCCCCAATGTGCTGACTGAGGAGGAGATGACTCACTGCCGGCAAGTCCTCGACGAGGCTCAGTGGATTGACGGGCGAGTTACCGCGGGGCGCCAATCCGCACTGGCGAAAGACAACATGCAGTTGCCAGAGAATCACCCCGCGGCGAGGCAGTTGAGCGATTCCATTCTGGCGGCCCTCGAACGCAGCCCTCTCTTCATGTCTGCGGCACTTCCATTGAAAGTCTTTCCACCATTGTTCAACCGTTACCAGGGCGGTCAATCGTTTGGCAATCACGTCGACAATGCGATTCGCCAAGTAACCGGAACCCCGCATCGGGTTCGTACGGATCTTTCCGCAACTCTCTTCCTGAATCCGCCGGCTGAGTACGACGGTGGCGAATTGGTTATTGAAGACACTTTCGGCGTTCACCAGGTGAAGCTGCCCGCGGGCCATCTGATTCTCTATCCTTCCAGTAGTTTGCACCACGTTCGTCCAGTGACCCGCGGATCGCGACTGGCGTCATTTTTCTGGGTTCAGAGCATGGTGCGCGACGACGGCCAACGCACTTTGTTGTTCGATCTTGACAGCGCAATTCAACGGCTTAACGAAGAGACACCGAACCATCCAGCCGACGTTCAACTTACTGCTGTTTATCACAATCTATTGCGACGCTGGGCAGATGCTTAAGTCGGCGTTCTCCAAGAACCGGTTTGTATGAAGAAACTTCGCAGAATCATATTTTGGTGCCACTTGACGGCGGGGGTCACTGCCGGCGTGGTCATTCTTATCATGTCGGTCACCGGGGTGCTGCTCGCGTTCGAGCGCCAAGTGATTCGGTTTGCGGAGCGGGATATGCTGACCGTGGGACAACCACCGAAAGACGCCCGGCTCACCGTCGGGACGCTGTTGTCGAAAGTGAGCGAAGTCAAACCGGACGCCAAACCGAGTGGACTTACCTTGCAGTCCGATCCGACTGCGGCGGCAACGGTCGCGTTAGGTCGGGATGGCGTACTCTATCTCAACCCCTACACCGGTGAAGTTCTTGGTCAGGGCGCCCGACGAACTCGAGCTTTCTTTCGCGTGATAGAAGACTGGCACCGATGGCTCGGTACCGGAGGAGAGAATCGGGCCGTCGGGCGCGCCATTACCGGCGCCTGCAATACTGCGTTTCTGGTGCTCGCGATTACCGGCGTTTATCTCTGGTGGCCTAAGAAATGGACATGGAAGAAAGTAAGGCCCGTAGTTTTCTTCCAACACGGCCTGAAAGATCGGGCACGAAATTTCAATTGGCATAACACGGCCGGGTTCTGGTCATCGTCACTCCTGATCATCATCACCGCAACCGGGATGGTCCTGTCGTATCAGTGGGCCAACAATCTCCTCTATCGCCTGACGGGCACGGAGCCTCCGGCGCAGCAAGGACCCCAAAACCGGGCTGCGGCCTCAACTCCTGGCAGTGCAAGTAACGAAAGACCGCGGACTGCTGCGAATCAAGTCCAGCCTGGCGGAGGCGCCGATCGAGACCCGGTGAAAGCGCCTCGCGAAACTGGCCGCCCAGAGCAGCAGTCCGTCGGGATTGCCGCAAACCTGGATAGACTATGGACCCGTGCTGAGCAACAAGCATCCAGTTGGCAATCCATCACCTTGAGATTGCCGGTGCAGCCAAACGCACCGGTCGTCTTCTCCATCCGAGAAGGGAAAGCCTGGCTTGAGGCTGCGAGTTCACAGTTGACCTTGCAACCAACCTCGGCGGAAGTTATGAAGTGGGAGCCTTATGGCGCTTCGAGTGCAGGTCGGAAAGCACGTACGTGGGCGCGTTTTCTTCATACTGGTGAGGCGGGTGGAGTACCAGGACAGATCTTAGCGTTCCTGGCTTCGTTGGGAGGTAGCCTGCTGGTGTGGACCGGGCTGGCACTCGTGCTGCGACGATTCCGTGCCTGGGTGAAGCGACGTAAAGCAAGTGCGGCTGAATCCGAGCATGAGTTAGGTCTGTTCGACGCTCGACCAGAGCAAACGCACGAAGGGTAAGAGCCTTAGAGAACGAAAGGATTGCAGACATGTCAGTGAACGCCACGCCTTATGAGGATTCCACTAATAGCGGATCAAACGATCCCGAAGCCTGGCATTGCGTATCATGCCACCAAGTACATCTGCGAACTGGACAACACCTTTTGACGTTCACTTCGGAGGAGTTTGCCGCCCTCACGCAAAGCGTGGTTGCCTGCTATTGCAGTCAGGTAGTGTCTGGAACGTATGATGAATCGAATCCTGACGAAGTTTCAATTCTGCAATTAGTCAATGAAGCCGTTAATTAGGGAGGAGCGCCTAGCTCACCCTTGTACTTCCCTTCTCAGCGAAACCTAAGTCCGCGAAACGATCCACAGACAACCGGCGATAGCCACAACATCCTCAACCAGGGCAACGTAGAGATCTCGAATTCCCAGACTCTTCACAACTCGCAAACGCACCTGATAGCCAAAGAAGGCACCTGCGACTCCACCCAGGACTCCGAACGCGGCGCCGATAAGCGGGGATTGACTTCCCCCCACAGCCACACACGCACCTGTTAATCCACCCGTCAATATGCGCCCGATGAGTCCGGGGGCCGCCGTTCGCTTCGAGGTGCCCGGTAGCTTGTCCACTACGAGCTCCGCAATCGCGAGCAACGTCAAGATAATTATGGCTGGAACTGAGCCGATGAAAGAAAGCGGTCCTTCAAGTCTCAGCCAGCCCAGGCGCACGGCCCAGCCGGTAGCCGCTGGTGCTGTGAGCGAACGCAGCCCCGCAAAGAAGCCAATCAGAAAAGCAAAGACTAGGGTCATGGCATTTCAAACATCCGTTATTTGCTGATGAACGCCACGAGCTGCGGAATAACCTGCGATGTGGCTTCTTCCATCAGCCAGTGTCCTGAGCCCTTAATGACCACGCCTTGCACATCCGTATCGACGAGGCGGGCTTGATCAATCAAAAAGTTTCCGGACGCCTTCTCGCCCGTCAGGACCAGCATCGGCATCGTCAACTTAGTCTGCGCCAATTCAGCAAAGTCTTTGGCGTCCTGCTCAAAGGCGCGAAACACTTCGAAGCCCGCTCGCATGCCGCCGGGTCGCGCATAAGCCGCCGCATAGAACCGGCGGTCTGCTTCAGGTACAGAATGTTTTGGATCGGCGGCGAAATCATTCCAGAAGTGCTCGAAATAGGTGCGTTCTCGTCCGGCAACCAACTTGAGAGGCGTTTCGCCGTAAAAGTGAAAGTGCCACAAGTCTCTCAATAGCCAAACGTTCCTCCAATCACCAACGCCCGGAAGAAAAGCATCCATCAAAACAATTCGATCGACTTCGGTTGGATACTGCGCCGCGTAGGCGTAGGCCACCATCAATCCGATGTCATGACCTACAACACGCGTGCGCCGAAACCCGAGTGCCGTTGCCAGAGTATGAATGTCTTGCGCCATCGTTTTCTTTTCGTACCCGCGATCTGGCTTTGCCGACTGGCCGAATCCGCGAAGATCGGGAGCGATCACCAAGCGGGTTTTCGCAAGTTCAATCATGAGCGGTACCCACATGCGACTGGTTTGGGTGTAACCGTGAAGAAGGATCACAGGTTCACCCCTCCCGGCGACCAAATAATGAAGCCTGACTCCGTTGACCTCGGCGAAACGACTTTCGATACCATTTCTCGTCTGGGCCTGACTAGTGGTGCTGGTTGTCAGCGCAAACCCGAGAATTGCAACGAAGCTGAACAGCGCACGAACGATCCCTTTCATTGAAGTCCCTTTTTCAGTTCAGCCATTGACGCCCCGGCGTAGTCTATCAATCAAGCCCCGTATTCCGCCGGCACTCTCCGGCAACCTGATGAGCCCTTTTGTGTCTGCCTCTTTGATTGCTGCCAACAAACTTTGGACGTCCGCAGCTCCGTTGTAGCGCACCGCATTGATGTAAAGAGTTGGAGTGCCGGTCACATGCTCATCAAAGATACTACGGTCGTAGTCGGCTTCGATCTGCTTGAGAAAAGTGTGTTCCGCCATGTCGCGCGCGAATCTCCCAGCATCGAGGCCAATGCGCTTGGCGTAGTGCGCAAGGTCACGATCCTCCAGCGCCTGCTGATGGGTGAACAGTTCGTCATGCATTTCCCAGAACTTGTCCTGCGCTGCCGCCGATTCCGCAGCTTCGGCAGCACGCAAGGAATGCGGGTGAGTCTGAGTATTTGGGAAGTGACGGAAGACGAAGCCCAAATTGTCGCCCAGGAGTCCTCGAACTTTCTTTATCTCCGGATGAGCGCGCCCGCAGTGGAT
>JAMQPI010000428.1 GCA_023717565.1 Pyrinomonadaceae bacterium
ACCAATTGCAGGATGAGTGTGGCCGTAAACTGTTTGGTGATCGAGCCGAGTCGAAACCTCGTGTCGAGCGCGTTCGGGATATTCCATTCCATCTGCGCCAGCCCCAGGCCTTTCTTGTAAATCACCTTCCCATTTTCGGCCACGAGCACGGAACCGTTGAAGAGCCGGGCCTTGCTTGCCGCCGTCATCACTTCGTCGATCTTGGCTGCCTTGTCCTGGGCAGTTACGCTCGACTGAAAGGTAATTAAGACCAGGGCGCAAATGATCAGCGCCGTCGACAGTCTTCGATACAATCCGAGTTGTCTCTCCATTTTGATCTCCAATTTAGTACGGCTATTTAGATCTTCTATTGGTACGGCTTAGTACGCTTAGTCGCTTACTACGGCTATGCCGCCTCCAGTGCGGTATGGCTATGGCCTTACCGGGAAGCGTCCAAGTGTGAATTTGAGGCTATGCCTCCCGGAGTCCGTCGGAGGCATAGCCTCAGTAACAGGGAGTAATCTACGGTAAGGCTGAGCCTTACCGCACGGGAGCCGGCAGAGCCGTCAAACGACAAGCGACCCTGTTTTTGACTCACGGTTTAACCTTCTTCAAATAGTCCCTCGCCTCGCCCAGTTCTGGCAGTCCCTCGTCAGCTTGCTGCCACTGTTCCAGGAGCTTTTTGTAAGCGGCCGCCGCTGCGCTCTGATCTCCTGCTTGAGCTGCGGCTCGAGCCGCGCCGAGAAGCGAACGTGCCCGGTTAGGTTGTCTGAGTAACGCAGTCTTGAACTGCTCTCGAGCTGCCTCAGGCTTGCCGGCTCGCAAGAGAATCTCGCCAAACAATTCATGCGCTGGTTTGATGACTCCGGGCGGACCGGAAGGTGGACCCATCTCTTCTTCGAGCTTTATCGCTTGTCTCATCAACTCTGCGGCCCGGTCATGATCCCGCTTAACCGAAGCCGCGACCGCAGCAATCTCCAGCTCGCCGACTGTCCCGTACTCCGGTTTCCCGGATGTGGTTTCTCGTTTGGTAACTTTCTCTACTGCTTCAGAACTACCCTGTGCGTTGGCCAGGCCACGTACGAACGTCGACAGCTTCTGCCCGCGGTCCGAAGTGCGCACCGTGCCGGGCCCATCAGTTGAAACCGGCTGAGATCCGCCGTGTCCTCCATGCGCGTTCGGCGCCGGCGATGCTGCGGCAACTTGTCCGGCCTCAGTCGCAGGTGGGAAGAGTGTCGACGCAAGATTCCAACGTTCGGTTTCGACGACAAAAGCCGCAGCCATGCTGGCGTAGTTGTTTTCGTAATAGCCGGGCCGCAGTTTGTTTTCGTAACCGGTCTCGGACATGGTCTTCTTCATCAGCGCGACTAACTCTTCGGCTTTGCGGTACCGACCCTGCTGCAAATAAACGTAGAGCAGCCAGTGGAGACTATGGTAGTCGCGCACACCGGGGGCGAGGTTTTTGCGTTTCATCCACGTGTCCGAAGCTTCCCATGCAGACTCGTTTGATGAGGCTGCTTCAGGCCACATTCCCAGCTGCAGGAAGATGTGTGAAGGCATGTGTCGCGCGTGATGAGCTTCCGGAGCGATGCCGGCATATCGACGAGCGGCGGGCAGGGCCAGGATTGCATGCTCCGGATCGTCAAAAGCGTGAATGATGTAATGCGCCGCTCCCGGGTGGTTAGGGTTCTTTTCGTAAACGTCCAGCGCAATAGCCCCGGCACGGGCTTGCAGCCGGTAGCTTTTCTCTTCGGATCTCACCAGAGCGAGAAGTGATAGAGAATAGAAAGCTGCCGCATCCAGATCGTTTGCATAGTCACGATAAATCTTTTCCATCGCCGCCGAATAGGCAGTGTCGCGAGTAGGCTTGTCGCCTTCGCCATAAAGGACCTTCACCGCGTCCAGGTAAGCGCGCTCCCTTTGAGTGAGCTTAGGTGTCTCCTTGATTTTCTTGAGCACCTCGCGAGCGGCGGACGTGTCTTGTTCTGACCAGAGCGGGTGATTGTGGGCCATGGCCTCGCCCCAGTAGCCCATCATGAAGTCTGGCTCAATCCTGGTTGACTCACGAAACGCATCGAGCGCCTCTTCGAACCAGAAGGAATGCAGCGCTGCGACGCCGCGCAGGAAGTGCGCCTGGGCCTGTTCTGAGCCGGAAGTGGGAAACTCGACTCTTCCGAGTTGGGAGGTCTGAGCCTGGATCGTGACGGTTAACGTTGCTAACAAGGCAAGCGCCAGAAATCGGATTCGCCATCTGGTTTGAAAAAGCATATCTACACCTCAGGAAGAGTTACCCAGCTTTGCATTGCTTCGCTTTTTGGAGTGCGGCGGCAAGGCTTTGCGCGACGCCGCTTTGGATAAGTGACATAGCTTCGTATTCGATAAGTGACTTGCGCCGTAGTAATCCAATCCAAAAGCGGCGTCGCGCAAAGCCTTGCCGCCGCGCTCCATAAGTAGTCATGCCTTGGATCGTTTTCCGATGCAATACAGATTCGTTGCCGTCCGAATGAAGATCTGACCGTCGGAAATGGCCGGCGAGCTGAGACAGTAATCGTTGAGCGCGTTTTCCGCTACGACCTCAAAGGTTGGGCCAGCCTTGATGACAGTTGTAAGTCCCTCTTCGTTCGTGACGTAGATCTTTCCGTCCACCAGGACCGGCGAGCCGCTGTAAGCGCCCGGCTTGATGCGTTGTTGCGAGTAAATCTCCGCCCCGGTTTTTGCGTCCAGACACGAAACGATCCCTTTGTCGTTAACGATATAGAAATACTTTCCATCGGTAACCGGAGTCGGCACGTCGGGTCCATTCACCGTCGACCAGAGCACGTGCGACTTGGTGATATCTCCACGTCCACCTGCGCGTACGGCCAGCAGCGGCTTGTACTTGGTCGGCACATAAACAATGTCGTTGAAAATCACCGGCGAAGAAACGGTGCGATGCCAGGGATCATTATCCGGATTGAGACCATTCGCGCGCCAGAGTTCCTTGCCCGTAGCTAAATCATGACCGGTGACACAATCGCCGCCGGAAATCACCAGTTCGATGGTCTTCCCGTATCGCAGCAGGCCGGGTGTGGAGTAGGAGTCGGGCGATTCTCTGATGGCGTTGGTCGGACGCTCGACTTTCCAGGTCGTCTTGCCGCTCTTCTTGTCGATGCGCAGAACATAAGACGGCTCATCAGTCTTCATCCCGTGCAACACCTGGACGTAAAGAGCGTCTTCGAATAAGAGAGGGGAAGACGCGTAACCCCAGTTGAGGCCAAACTCGCCGTATTCTTTCTGAATGTCCCTTGTCCACAATTCTTTGCCGCTGAAATCAAAGCCTTTGAGAATTCCGGTACCGGTCAGGACATAAACGCTCTTGCCGTCCGTCACCGGCGAAGGCGACGACATGTTTTGCTTGCGCATCTTGACGTTGCCGCTGCCCAGCAACTTCTTCCAGAGGACAGTACCCTTGGTGCGATCAACGCTCCACAGATAGAGATCGTTGCCATCAGCGACGTTCAGGAAGATGTGGTCGCGCCAGATGACTGGAGTTGACCCGCTCCAGCCTGGCATGGCGACCTTCCAGGTGACGTTCTCTTCCGTGGTCCACTTCGCGGGAAGGTTCTTTTCATGGCTCAGACCATTGAGATTTGGCCCGCGCCACTGCGGCCAGTTGTCGGCGTAAGCTGCAGTGATGGAAACCAAAATCAGGGTAAAGCCGAGCATTTGTTTTCGCATATTGATCCCTCTCTCCGACCTATGAAACCTCCGCAGATTACGCAGATTATGCCTTTAGCGGGACGGTGACCAACTTTAGCCACTTCATGGCTGTTTTGGTTTCATCTGCGTAATCTGCGGATGAATTTCCTACTCTGCCCTCAGTGCCGGCAATAGTGGTGAACGCAGCGCAGCCCAGGTTGCCAGCAGCGATGCGATGAGACCAGATACTAATACTGCGAGCAGCAACAAGCCCAGCGAAATATTCGGCAATCGACCACCTCGTTCAAAAAACACCGGCGCAATAGCCAGCAGCGCGCAAACTGTTCCCGTGACCAGTCCGGACAAGAGCAGATAGACATTCTCAGCAATTACCATCAGCGTGAAGTGCGAAGAGTTGTATCCGATCGCTCGCAGCAGGGCCAGTTCCCGCCGCCGCTCCAACACGTTGCGCAACAACACTGCCGCCAGTCCCAGCGTTCCCAGGAGCAGACCCAGACCGCCCAGCATTTGAAATGTGGAGAGATAAGTGTTTTCGACGCGATGGAAACTGGCGAGGCGCTCGCTGGTGGAAACCACGTCAAATCCAAAATCCGAGAGCCGATCTTCGAGGATTGAAGCAATCGCCGACGAATCGCTGGTGGCGGACGTGTCTATCAAAAAGAAACGGTAGCCTTCCTGCTCGGGAAAGAGTTTCAGAAAATTCTTTTCCGCAATCACCAACTCACTTTGGAGAATGCTATCCGCCAGAGACCCAACCACACGCAAACGCACCGGACCGTTCGGACGCGGCAGAACGAATTCATCGCCGAGCTTGAGGTGCAGCACATAGGTGAGTGAATTCGCGTCGGCGATGACCGGGATCGCGCCGTCCGAGGATTCGCGATTCAAAAGCAGCCACGGGTTGTTCTTCTCTTCGTTGCTTTCCGCCAGCGAGTTCTGGAACTCAAATCGACCATCCTTAATGAAATCATCCGTGGGCGCGATGATTCTTGGGTTGCGCGGCTGATAGAGATTCAAACAACTGGCATCATCGCCGGGCCGGACGCGAAAGCGCGTAAAGGTCACACCTGCAATCGAAGCACCAGGGTCGCCGGCTGCGAGATTTAACGCCTCTTGGCCTTCCGGGGTGTTGGGATTTTGCACTAGAGGTAGCAGGGACTCAGCCAGCAAGAGATAGCCGCCGGTTCCCGACCTGCGATCCAACATTTCAGCACCGCTAGCACGCCTGAATGCGTCCACCGAAACGATGATGAATACCGCCGAGGCGATGAGGGCGATACACAGGACGCTGCGCCCCGGACGATTCGTGGCGTTTCTAAATCCCAGTCGCGCCACGGGCCACCATCCGTTTCCATTAATAGATTTTCTGCGATGCGCCCGCAGCCAAGCTGACTGATAGCAGAGAAGGGCAGCGAGCAGCAGCGAGCCGCCACCAAAGTACCCGGCAGTCTCCCCAATGAGTCGTAGCGAGCTTGCGCCGAGGAGGATCCGTGCCAGGATAGTTAGGGCGATCGCAATCAGAAGACGCGAAGATACGGAGACACGGCGAGGGGGAGATGTGGAGACGGGGAGGCGCGTCCCCATGTCTCTGGTCAGGCTTCCAGTCAGCAAACTGCGCACCGACTCTTTACCCAGTCGCCTTAACGTCCAAACGATGCAAACAAGTGCCGCGACGATTCCGCCAGCCGCGCCGATCAGCAGTGATAGTGGAGCGATGCTTAGCTTGAGCATTCGAGTTCCGACGGCTTCGACCCACCAGCTGCCTAGGCCGGTCATCATCAACTGTCCGTACGCAACCGCACCAACTAGACCAATCAAGCTGCCCGCAACTGCCAGGACGATACCTTCGAGAAGAAATAGCTTCCGAACCTGGGATGCGGAAAAGCCAATCGCCTGTAAAGTTCCAATTTCGCGCAGTCGTTGTTCGACACCCAGCTTAAAGAACAGCGCCGTCAACAGGAGCGCCGAGATAACCAGGAAGAAGCTGAAATAGAGAAAATACTCCCCGAAGTTTGTAGCGCCGCGCGAAGCTTCAAGGCCCTGCGCGCGCACAGGTAGAATCGACAAGCCGGCTTGGAGCGGGTCAAGCGTTTCGTTCAGGCGTTTCACCAGGACTTGATGCGCTTCGGCGAGCGTGTGCCCGCGATTTGGAGAGACGCGCAGCGATGTGAGTTTGCCGAATCGCGTCTGCCAGAGTTCTTGTCCAACAGCGAGTGGGATGAAACCCTTCGGTGTTGTGCGGTACTTTTTCCAATAGTCCTCGTCCTGAGGGCGAACGCGTTTCAAGTCTATCGGAAACGGCGGATCCCAGTCGCCAAGCTTTTCTGACTCCGTAATGCCGGGGTAATCCGGCACCAGGTTGCGATCGGCCGCGATCCCCTCTATCGGAATGATGCAGGCCACGCGAAATTCTGATGAACGAGTTGCGAGTCGTCCCTCGTCAAGCCAGACGTAGTAATCGAGCGTAACGCGATCTCCAATCTTGACCTGAAGATCGGATCTCGCCCATTCGTTAAAGATGATTGGAGGCAAGTTCGCCGTCGCTGGCGTCTTCCCGCTTGCTGCACTGGCATCACACTCAGAACGATGCCCGAGCTCATCATGCTGCATGAGCTCCAGCATCTTGCCTTCGACGCCCGTGACAATGGAGTACGGAATCTGACGACCGTCATCTCTGCGGACGCTATTGATCAAATAGGACAGGAACGGCCAGGCACCAGAGGTCTCGGCAGATTGCGCCGCCGTTTCCACCCTCTTGGCCATCGCTTCAGGGAGGAATCCCGCTGAACTCTCAATCGACATCGCTTGCTGCTCGTTCAAAACGCTCAGCTTGACGCCGTAGTCTTCCAGCAATGCCGCCTCTTTGAGAATTGGCCTGAGCACATCGATTCGAGCTTGCGTCTCAGACTCGGCCTCACTTACGGTTTTATCATTCACCAGAATCAGGTTGGCCTTGCTGTCCTGTTCCAATTCCTGCTGAAGCAGTTTCAGTGGAACGAAGACGGCGCGCGTCTCGGCTTGTTGTGCTTGAACAGAAAACTCGCCGAGCGCGTCTGGGGCAAGTGCCTCTCGCATCGTCAGGCGCAACGTGCGACCCAGGTCCTCCTTCTTGCTGTGCAACGATTCGACCGGAATCGCGGAAGGCTTCTCTATGTGCAACAGCAAAGCATCGCCAGCGCTGCTGCCCAGCTCACGAGCCAGAGGCTCACTGACCAAAATCTCCCGATTGAGCGGCGCCCTATTCTCGCGGGCGTGGAACTTCCAGAATCTTTCATCGACACCGTAGACGCGCACGCCCGACCCAAGGCGCTTGCTCGCTTCGTGAGTGATTGTGCCTTCAAGTGCTATCAGCGGCGCGGTCGCGACGAATCCGGCGGGAGAGAACTGTTGGTTACTCTGAATGTCGGCCGCGAGCTGATCTCGGAAGAAACCGTTAGAGGTTATGACCTGATCCGTGTTTCCCAGTCTTTGTAGAAATAGACTACGTAAGCTGCCGCGTACCGAATCGCCGACGAGCAATGCTCCCGCGAGTACCGACACCGCAATCGCGACGCCGGCAATCACGGCAAGATTTGTGCGCCAAAAATAGGCGAGGTTACGGCGAAGGAGCTGCCCGGTCGTCATGAGAGTTTCCGGAGTTGTTGGTCGATTACCTCGTAGCGGAGGGGAAATCGTGAGGCCAGCTCGGCGTTGTGAGTCACTACCACCAGGATAGTTTTCTGTTGCTGATGAAGTTCAAGCAGCAGCGACGCCACCACCTCAGCCGCCTGGTGATCGAGATTGCCGGTTGGCTCGTCGCACAGGAGCAGTTGCGGCTTCATGATCAGCGCGCGAGCCAGCGCCACCCGCTGCTTCTCGCCTCCGGACAGTTCTGCCGGCCGGTGCTCGAGGCGATCTTTCAAGCCTACCCCCGTCAACAACAACCGGGCGCGTTCGGTATCGTGCCCGTCTTTAGATGAGACCAACGTGGGTGTCAGCACATTCTCGATCACCGAACACTGTGGCAGCAGGCAGTGGTCCTGAAAGACGAAGCCAATCTCACGATTACGGAACGCCGCCAGCTCTTTCTCTTTCAGTTGGAAGGGATTCTGGCCGTCCAGGGTCACAGTGCCGCTAGTGGGCGGTTCGAGAGCGCCCATCATATAGAGGAGCGTACTCTTGCCGCTGCCGGACGGACCCATGATCGACAACGCGTCGCCAGGGGAAAGCGATAGCGAGATGTCGGAAACTATCTTGAGTGGCCCCCGAGGAGTTGGATACTCCTTGGAGACGTTCTCAACTTTGAGCACAAAACCTCCGGAAGAGAAATTAGCCGCGGATTAACGCGGATACACGCGGATCAGAACACAGAGAAGGCACTACGTCGAATGGCCCTGGTAGTTTAGAGTTCGAGCTTTAGCTTGTGTCTTTGGTGAGCGCAACCTAAAGGTCGAACTCTGAACTATTTGAACTCTGAACTACTTGAACTCTGAACTACCTGAATTGTGAACTACTTGACTCAAAATGAAGCAACCTTGCTCGTTTCCTGTTCCTGTTCTGATCCGCGTTCATCCGGGTAAATCCGCGGCTCGTTTCCTATCAGCTCTCCATAAACTTCC
>JAMQPI010000458.1 GCA_023717565.1 Pyrinomonadaceae bacterium
CGGGCACTGGAGTGTGCTGAGTCGCTTGGTCTGAAGAATGAGCAGCTCGAGATTGAGGAGGCCATTGGCAACGCCGCGCTCGCCTCGGGCGACACGTTGCGCGCAACGGTGCATTTCGATCGGGCTCTAGAGCTGGCCAACAATCCGCGCGATCGCGCGCGCATACAGTGTCAGGCCGCCAGCTCGCTGGTTACCAATGGCGATCATCGTGGGCTGGACTATGTGCGCGCAGCGTTGCTCGTGCTCGATCCAGAAACCGACCCAATGGCAACTGCGAATGCCTTGGCGATTGAAGGAAGGTTTCAGCACCTTGCCGGGCAACAGTATGAAGCGATTGCGCTGCTGGAGCGGGCCGCGTCGCTCGCCACACCGGAGGCTGAAAAGGAGATCACTCCTTTCGGCGCTGCCACCGTGTCAACCATCTTCGGCTTCCTCGCTGGCGCTTATCAACACTTAGGACGTTTTACTGATGGCAACGAATGGGCCTGGCGCGCAGTGGAGTTTGGGAAAATGCACGATGTGCTCCTGGCGCAAGCATTAGGGTATGAGTTTCTCGGTGAGAACACTGTGAACGCGGGTGATTGGCAAAAGGCGCTGGAGTATGCCGCGTGCGAGCGCGAGATAGCGCAGCGGTTGCATTCCCGCGAACGCCTAAGTTGGACGTATCTCGTGACCTCGCTCTCCTACATGGCTTCAGGCGACCTGGAGTTGGCGGAGCGAGAGATCAGAGAGGGAAAGGCGTTGGCGGAGTCGATCGGGGAGCGACGCCTGACACTGTTGCTGACAGGGTTTCTGGCGATCATGCTAGCCGATCTGGGACGCATCGACGAAGCTCTAAGAATCGCCTGGGAGAATTACCACAGCGCCGAGGCTCTCGGTCTGGTTTACTCGCGAAATGAAGGACGACGTAGCCTGGCGCATGTCTTTTTCAAACAGGGAGAGCTGGACGAAACGCTGCGCTTATGCGATGAGATTAGGGAGCTTCTGAGCGAAGGAAAGTCGCGCATTACTCACTTGTGGCTGGGGCCGTTACACATCGAGGCGCTCTTCCGAGCAGGGCGTCGCGAAGAAGCGAGTCAACGGTTGGCAGAATACGAAGCGCTCGTGAGCGATTGCCAGGCGCCGTGTCGTGAGCGAGATGTTGTTCGGTTGAAAAAATTGCTGGACGGCAACTGATTATTCATCTCGTTACCGCCCAGCCGTTTTTCAAGTGGTCCGCACGAGTCCGGAGCCTATTTCCCCGTAGCTTTCTTCTCGGCACCCTTACTTTGATATTCAACCTTCTTTCCCGATCGTGCTTCGAGAATCGGCAAAACCGTTCTTACCATGTCCTTATTGAGCTTGAATATGGCTACCTGTTCTTTGCCGGCAGGGTCCGTAAACCCTAACGTAAGAAAATGCTTCTGCTTTTTCGACAACAAGGTCAGCAGCCCGAGAGGTCCAAGCAGTATTGTCGTCACGACAGCGGCTCCAACTCGACGCCCCGACTTCTGACCGTACTCCATATCGATGAAGCTGGCGTAGGGAATTGACATCATTTGGTTGTTTGCATAGGTGAACTGCAAACTGGTTTCGTCGGTTGTTAATAGGTGGCCTTTAATTTCTTTCTTGGCATCCTTAAATTCCGCTACTGTGCCGCCATAATAGGAAGCCTCATTTGATGTGGCGACAACAGCAGTTGATGTGGCGCCGGCAGCAATGGCCGCGAATGTTAAAGAGAAGATGAGTAAGAGAGCAACTGTTTTTATCATTTTATTGCCTTTCGATCTTTAGCGTTGAGAGTGAAGAGCAAAAGCCGAATGCGAGGCCGAACACTCATGTTTTTTCCAGAATTCGATGGAGACACTAATTCGAATGAGACTTTAGCGTCGCTTGGTGAGCTACTGGCATCAGGCGATTCTGGAGATCGCAGGAAGCTAAGGATTGAGTTAGCTGGGCTCAGTTGTACGTAACCCTGCGCTTCTCAAGCATATATGTCAAGTAAAGAATATAGTTGATGGAGAATATATTGCATATATGATAAATACCAGAAGAAGACAGCGCGCAACTTCATCGACTGAGAATCGTTAAAGCGTTCATCAGTTCTTTACGAATTGATGCTCGAACATTGGACAGCGAATGGATGATCGTTCCAGTCATTTGGCCGTAATCGGCGCCGTCGGCAAGGGATTTCACGATTACATCGGAGATGTCGTCTAGCAACTGGAGGACGAACTCGGCGATGAGTCATTGGCGCTCTAATCGGCGTTCGCGCTCGTTCTCACGAGTTAGCAACACACTATTAAGGAGCACCACGAGTCTGTTTGGGACAAATTGCGGCACAAAGATTAAAAGGCCACTCAATTCCGGTGGCCTTTCCTTCGTTTTCTTTAGGAAAATTTTGGCTCCGCAGGTAGGACTCGAACCTACAACCCTTCGGTTAACAGCCGAATGCTCTGCCATTGAGCTACTGCGGAATAAGCGCCCTCACATAGTGTCAAACTATGCGCAGGGCGCGAAGCGATTTTTTATAGCAGACCGGATAGTGAGCGTCAAGCAGAGGAAGGATGAGGAGCAAGGATGAAGGCGGAAGGGTGAAGGAGGAAGGGTGAAGGTTTGGGAGAAAGGGTGGCCTAGGTCCCTTCATCCTTCCGCCTTCATCCTTCATCCTTTCAAGCTTGCGCTGAGGCACTGAACTGCGAGAATATCTCCCACTACCAAAATCAGAACGATACAAAGCTCGGCCATCTTCTCCTTGATGTCACTTCAGAGAGGTCTATATGGAACGCAGGACCACAGCCTGGTTTAGTCCCAACTTGAATATGGAAATGCCACTCGTGGCCTATGGGCACGCCGGGCAGCCACTCTTGATGTTACCCACAGCTGCCGCCGACTATCTTGAATACGAACGCTTTCACCTGGTTGACGCTATCAAACCGCACATCGAAGGGGGACGGATTCGTGCTTATTCAATCAATAGCGTGAATCGTTACAGTCTTCTTAATGAACAGATGCCGCCGCACTTAAAGGCCGAGCTGCTGACGCGCTTTGATCGCTACATCGTCGATGAAGTACTGCCCGCGATTCGCAGAGACACCGGCCAGGAGGACGCAAGACCACTTACCACCGGCGCGAGCCTTGGCGCTTTTCTGGCTGCCAATGCCTACTTCAAACATCCGGATCAGGTGCGCGGTGTGATTGCCATGAGTGGCAGTTATGATGTGAGGTCTTACCTTAAAGACTTCTACGACGACAACGTCTACTTCAACAACCCGGCGGACTATCTACCAAATCTGAACGACGACTACCATCTACCGCTGCTGCGAAAAGCGGACGCTATCTTCATCATGTCCGGTCAGGGTTCGTACGAGGCGCCGGAACGCAGTCGTCATCTCTCTGACATTCTCAACGCGAAAGGAATTCCTCACACGCTGGATCTCTGGGGTCAGGATGTTAACCATGACTGGCCGTGGTGGCGAAGGATGCTTCCGTATGCTCTAGATAAACTGGTCTAAGGATGAAGGCGGAAGGATGAAGGCGGAAGGATGAAGGCGGAAGGATGAAGGCGGAAGGATAAAGAAGAACAACCTAACCAAAGTTTCACTTACTCCACTAACCTCACAAAAGGAGAACCTCACATGGACCGAGATCTCAAACAACGCACCAAACAATTTGCTCTTAGAATCATCAAGCTGTATCTGGCTCTTCCCAGCAGGGGGTTAACCCAAGTGTTGGGAACTCAGATCCTAAAAGCAGGAACCTCGGTTGGAGCACACTATCGGGAGGCTCAACGCGCAAAATCAAATCCAGATTTCATCAGCAAGATTGAGGGCGCACTTCAGGAACTAGATGAAACGATATATTGGCTTGAGCTTCTATCGGATTCAGGTGTTGTGGTTCCGAAAAGGCTGGAAGGATTGCATCAAGAAGCCGAAGAACTATTAGCAATCCTTGTAACGATCGCACGAAAGGTAAAGAACCGACCGAAAGTGAAGAAGACAATAGATTCTTAATCCCATTCTGGAAGAACGCACGAAGGCGGAACCATGCTTTCATCCTTCCGCCTTCATCCTTCATCCTTCGATCAAGGTTCGTCTTCGCCCTTCTTCCCCTTCTTCTTCTGGGGTTCTACTTCTCGCGGGCGCGTAGTCACGGGCGGTGGCTCGGTTTTAGGCGCAGCCGTTTCAGCCTTGGGAGGCACTACGGCTGGTTGCTCCTCGGCCTTTGGTGGGGGAGGCAGCGTCACCTGCTCTAACTTCGGTTCGGTATCAGTCGGAGTAGCGGTAGTTTCATCGCCTCCCTCAGTTTCGGCATCCGCCGAGAGCTGTGCCCGTTCGGCTGCTAGTTCACGCTGGCGCTGACGGAAGAGCTCCTTCATGTCTTCAGGCATTGTCGGTGCCTTATCGAAGGTCTCCTTAGGTTTGTCTTTCAGAAAAGGCTTCATGAAAGCCACGAAGAAGGGCAATGCGCCAACGCCGCCAGTCATCCCGCTCCCCAGATCCTTCTTCTTACCCGGATATCCCATCCAAACGCCGGTGACATAGGTTGGCGTGTAGCCAATAAACCAAACGTCAGTGTGATCATTAACAGTACCAGTCTTGCCGGCCAGTGGAACCCCCACCGCCTGCGCAGCAGTCGCAGTGCCAAATTCAACCGCGCCGCGCATCATCGAAACCATCGTCAACGCTACATACTCGTTCATCACTTTGTATGTAGTCTTTTCCCACTCCTCCAACGTCGCGCCATCGCGATCCAACACCTTGCGGATCATATGTGGTTCAACGCGGATACCCTTATTTGGAAAAGCCGAGTAGGCGGAGACCATTTGATCGAGTGGCACTTCGGTGGCCCCAAGTGCAGAAGGGAGATAAGGTGCCATGGGGACTTTAATTCCGAAGCGCCGCACCATCTGAGCGCCGGTTTGGATACCAACTGTTTGCAGCAGATGCACTGCCGGGACGTTCATGGATTTGGCCAGAGCAATTTTGAGAGGCAAGTCGCCGTTACCAAGCGATCCATCGTAATTGTGTGGTTTCCAGGAGCCAATAACGATCGGTGCTCCGCTGACAGGCGTGTCTGGGGTCATGCCCCATTCAACCGCGGCGGTGTAGATGAATGGCTTAAAACACGACCCGGTCTGTCGGTATGCCTGGGTTGCATTATTAAACTTGCTGGTACTGTAGAAGTCGTATCCTCCTACCATGGTAACGATTTCGCCGGTCTTGGCGTTGAGAGTCATCATCGCGCCCCCGACCGCGGGAACCTGGGAGAGGTCGACCTTTAGCCGGCGCGTTTTCTTGTCCACCTCCTTGATCTCAAACTCCGAGAGGTACCCTGCCTTGAATTCATCTCTTGGTTGCCGCTTTCCCCAGCCCATCTCCGCGGGCGTAACGGTGGCTGTGTAGTTCCCAAAGCGCGCCGTGGCTTCATTCTTAGCCCGATCAACCTTCATGATCAGACCCATTAGAAAACGGCCCTCCTGATATTCGTTACCGTACCAGTCGGGGTGTTTGAAGCCGTTCAATTCCTGTTGGGAAGGCGGGCCCGCGCCGTTTTGCGTGGCGGTCGGAATCATCGTGTAGCTCGAACGCCATCCCCTACTTTTATCGTAACGTCTCAGACCAGCCCGAACGACTTCATAAGCACTCTTCTGAGCTTCAACATTAATCGTGGTGTAGACGGATAGTCCGCCCTGAGCTACTCGAGTCGTGTACCGGTCCTCAAGATCTTGTCTGACGTGTTCCACCGGATAATCGAACGCGCTTGAACGTGGTTGGGATTGGTAATAAGCCGTGTCGGCAAGCTGAATGGGATTCGCTTTTGCGGCGTCGACTTCGGCTTGAGTGGCGAACCCGTTTTTGGCCATCAGGTCCAAAACCAAATCTCTTCGCTCTTTCGCTTTCACCGCGTTTGCCGTGGGTGAATACTCGCTTGGTGCTTTAGGAATTCCGGCCAGCAGAGCGGCCTCGCCGAGCGTCAGATCCTTCGCGTGTTTGCCAAAATATGTTTCGGCACCGGCTTCGATACCGTAAGCATTCGCCCCGAGAAAGGTATGGTTAACATACAACTCCATGATCTGATTCTTGGTGTAGTAACGCTCAATCTGTAAAGCCAGCGCCCACTCGTTTACTTTTCGCGTGAGTGTTTGTTCCTTCGAAAGAAACAGATTCTTTGTCAGTTGCTGCGTAAGCGTTGACCCACCCTCGACTTTGTCGGTAGTGAGGTTTTTCCATGCGGCCCCAATAATGCGAATGGGATCGATGCCAATGTGGTCGTAGAAGCGAACATCCTCAACCGCGAGAATGGCGTTCTTCATCACGGGCGGGATTTCTTCGTACTTAAGAGGGATTCTCTTTTCGAGGGCAAACTCGCCGATTACGGTTTCCCCGTCGTCGGCGTAGACACGCGTAACCACGCTTGGACGATAAGTCGCGAGGGCCGCAACTTCATTGGCGGCCCGAGAGTAATTCAGTTTGTTGGCAGCAATAATGCCGGTCAGCCCTCCGGCTGCCAGCGCCAAGAGCAACACGGCCGGTAACCAGAATCGCCGCAGAAGCTGCTGGCGCCGGGCGGGCGGAGCGTTCAAAACTACGCGTCTCGAGAGCGTCCTGGAGTCTTTTGCCATTAAACTTAACCTCTTTCGATTATCGAAACGGCTTGGGCGGTAGGATTACCACCGGTTTGGGCAAGTTGCCTCGCTGGTGGGGATTATAACAAAAGCTCTGTTATAATCTCACCTTAGCAACGGGGGGCGACAGGCTTCGACAGGAGTCCTGGACGATCGACCGGATGCCATGCCGGGCTTCTCTATGCAGCTCGTTAAAAAGCGTAGGGAAAAACAATTGCCAATAACAATGAATTGGCTCTCGCTGCCTAATTAGCACCGAGCGTCTCACCGCAAGTTGCTCATGCGCGCGGAGGGAGATGTCACTTAGTTGAGCTGGCCTGCTCCTTCGGTCCGTGGGAGTGGGCGAGAACAAAGTCGGACTAGCTCCTGCTGAGGTCTTGTCACTTCACTGACTCGGCAGCGAGCGAATTTTTGTCCGGCTTGCCGGACATGAAAGAGAAGTGACTAAGCATGTAGAGTCCTTCGACGTTGGCTCTTGGATCCGAGTTCAATTCTCGGCGCCTCCACCAAAAACTCAAGATGCGCATTCACGCCGCAGGAGTTTTGCCATGAGTACGGCCACGAAATTAATCACGGCGAACGAGCTTCTCACGTTACCCGGCGGGCGCTTCCGTTACGAATTAGTAAAGGGAGAACTCCTCACAATGTCTCCATCGGGTGAAGAACATGGAGCGGTAATCATGAACCTGGCTGCTCCATTAGGGCAGTACGTCAAAGCAAACAAACTAGGGAGAGCCTACGGGGCAGAAACTGGTTTCAAGCTCGAAAGCGACCCCGACACCGTACTTGCTCCGGACATTGCCTTTATTAAGATGGAGCGCCTTGGTCCCCTGATAAAGAGCTATCGAGTGGGCGCACCTGACCTTGTCGTGGAAGTTATCTCTCCGGGTGAAAGCAAGAACAAGGTCGAAAAGAAAACCAGTCGTTGGTTGCAAGGTGGTGCCTTGGCAGTCTGGCTGGTCGATCCTCACACGCGAACAGTTTCAGTGTGGCGGCTCAATACTGAAACGAGGTTCTTGTCTGAAAAGGATTTACTTAGCGGCGACGATATTGTTCCGGGTTTTAGCCTTCCGGTTTCTGAGATCTTCATTTAGGTCGATAGATCACCATTCATTGGATCGTAATCTTCCCATTGGCATCTTTGACAGCGGCGTTGGTGGGCTCACCGTCTATCGCGCCTTGCACGAACGTCTGCCGGACGAGCATTTTGTTTATCTTGGTGATACGGCCCGTGTACCTTACGGCACTAAATCGCTTGCCACAGTTGAGCGATACGCCACCGAGAATGCGAAATTTCTGGAGTCGCACGGTATCAAGCTTCTGGTAGTTGCCTGCAATACAGCTTCCGCCCTGGCGTTGCCGGCTATTCGTGATGCTGTAAGCGTGGACGTCATTGGCGTGATCGATCCCGGCGCTCGGGCAGCTGTGGGAAACACCAGCGGCAAGCGAATTGGAGTCATCGGAACGGAAGCAACGGTGCAGAGCGAAGCTTACCGTCGGTCCATCTCGAGTCTTGATCCGGCTGCGGTAGTGATCGAGCGGGCCTGCCCTCTTTTTGTCTCGCTTGCTGAAGAGGGTTGGGCCGAGACGGAGGTGGCCCGTTCAGTCGCTGAACACTATTTGAGCGACCTGAGAAAAAGCGACTTGAGCGCACTTGTGCTGGGTTGCACCCACTACCCGATCCTGCGGAAAGTAATAAGCGAAGCTGTTGGCCTGGAGATTTCCTTGATTGATTCTGGAGACGCTACGGCGAACGAAGTACAGTCTCTCCTGGAAATTAGGGAGCTCTCCCGTCCGAAAGCAGAAAACGAAGATCGGGCAAGGCAGCTCTGCGATGATTTGGACCACTTCTATGTAACTGACGCCGCGCAACGTTTCTCCAAGGTCGCGGAAAGATTTCTTGGCACTGCCCCCACGGTTTTGGAGGCAGTTGAGGTTTGGGGGCACGATGAGCTTCGTACGTACTGATGGACGCGCTGCCGATGAGCTGCGCTCCGTAAAGATCACTCCCGGCTACCTGCCTTATGCGGAAGGCTCTGTGCTGATCGAGATGGGGCAAACGCGCGTTATCTGTTCAGCCTCAATCGAAGATCGCGTGCCTCCGTTTCTGAGGAATACCGGACAGGGGTGGGTTACAGCTGAATACGCGATGCTGCCGCGCTCGACCCAGCAGCGCGTACAACGCGAGACGGGACGCGGCGGGCCCTCCGGACGCACCCACGAAATCCAACGTTTGATCGGACGCAGTCTCAGGGCCGTTACTGACATGAAGATCCTCGGCGAACGGACCATTACTCTGGATTGTGATGTGCTGCAAGCCGACGGAGGAACTCGCACGGCTGCGATCACCGGGGCTTATGTCGCCCTAGCCCTCGCCAGTAGACGCTTGTTGAAAGCTGGGAGGATTCAAAGAAGTCTGGTTGCCAACCAAGTGGCTGCGATCAGCGTTGGTATTGTTGACAACGCGGCCCTCCTGGACTTGAAATACGACGAGGACTCACGCGCCGAAGTCGACATGAACGTAATTTGCACTGGTGACGGCCGCTTCATCGAGGTTCAAGGCACGGCGGAACGTCAACCTTACACCCGAGAGCAAATGGACAAATTGCTCGACCTGGCTACTAAGGGAATTGAGCGTCTCGTAGCGATTCAACACGAAGTCCTGGCACGAGCGAACCATGGCTGAACCGATCCCGAAGCAACTGAGCCCGTTACGCGAGACATCTGAAGTCGGGTTGACTGAAGTTTCGAACAACGCACAGAATAACTTTTGATTCCGCCCCGAGGATGGAGCTAATCAACATGCCAATTTCAAGAATGATATTAACGTTTGCATTCCTCGCCCTGAGTTGTTCGCTGACCAATGCTCAGCAAGTGTTTACCAGCGACAAGATTGACTACACAATCGAATTACCATCGACCACCTGGCGCATAATCTCGGAACCCGATGCAGCACATGAGCACCTCGAATTCGTTTATGGTGACCGCCTGGACGGCTACTTGCAGATTCGAAAAGAGGTGGTAGAGGCAGGTACCACGGCAGCTGATCTGGCCCGCCGCGATCGCGATCAGAAATTCCGGTTTCTGCCGGGCTTTGTGGAAGGAAAGGAAGAGAACTTCCTGGGCCGCTTGAATGGCGTAACAGTTTCGTATGAGTTTATTAAAACCGGCAAACCGATGTTAGGTCGAATCTACTATCTGCAAGCCGATAACCGCACGATTTACACTCTCCGTGTCACTGGCCTGCGCGATAAGTTGGCGCGCATTCGGAATCAGACTGATTTGATTGCCCGAACTTTCAAACTCAAATAGCCCTGCCTGGGGACAATGAAGCTCAAACTGGACCCCGGTCTGGAAATCAAAAGCTCCACAATCGAAGGTAAGGGGTGTTTTTCAAAGACGCACTTTGCCCGCGGCCGAAAGATCGCGGAGTATAGCGGCGAGAGAATATCCAACGCCGAAGCTAATCGCCGCGCCGGACGACGCCGGCTCCGTATCTGCGCAATTAATGGTCGCTGGAGTCTTGACGGCAGCAGGGGCGGGAACGGCACTCATTACATAAACCATTCCTGCGAACCTAACAGTTACATGAAAATAGTCCATGGCCATATTCTCTTTATCGCGCTCCGCGATATACAAACGGGGGAGGAGATCACGATTGACTACGAGTCGACACTCCACTCAAATGACAAAAGGTGCACTTGCGGTGCACCTTCCTGTAGAGGAACGATAAACAAGGTCTGAGGGGACTCATCACAGCCTCGGCAAAGTGAAACTAAACTTAGATCCTCTCCCCACCTCGGTTTCTAAATCCACCGCGCCCCCGTGCTGTTCGACAACCTCACGGACGAAAGACAGGCCAAGGCCGGTAGACTCTTCATCCTTATCTTGTCCTTCACGGACCACCCGGTAAAACTTCTCCCACACGCGATCCACTGCTTCCGGCGGAATGCCAAAACCACGGTCCTCCACCGAAACCCTCACCGCCTCGGCTTCCAGGGCCGTCGATACGGTAACGGTCGTGCGTTCGGGACTGTATCTAATCGCATTGTTCACCAGATTGCTTACAGCCTGCGAGATCAGACTCTTGTCGGCGGCAACCGGAGGTATCCTTTGATTGGGCTGCTCCACCAGGCGAATTCGCTTCTTTTTCGCTATCGGCTGCAAATTCATCACTGTTTCGCGCACAATTTCGTCAAGCCGCAGAGGGATCTTCAGAACCTCCTGCTTGTCCTTTCGCTCCAGCTTGGTGACAGCGAGGAAACTATTGATCATTCGCGAGAGCCGCTGGGACTCGTTGGCGATAATGGTCACAAACTCTTTCGCCTGTTCCGGAAGCTGATCGTCGGCAATGAGAAGTTCCGAGAAACCATTGATACTAGTAATCGGGGTTCTCAGTTCGTGAGACATTAGGGAAATCATGTCGCTCTTCAACTGTTCGTGTTCTTTGACTCGCGTAATGTCTCGTACGTTTACGGCCAGGCAGAGAGGTTGGTGCGACTCCTGGTCGCTACGATCGAACACCAGAGAAATTCGGAGTCCGAAGGTTCCGGTTCGGTCAGGGAACTCCAACTCTCGTTCGTAAGCAACCCCTGTTTGTAACACTCGTCGGACGGCAATCGCCGGCTCGTGAAATACACTAGTCCGCAAGGTATCCAGGAGGGCGAAGAGGTTCAGATCGCGTGCCTGCTCATCCGTTATGTGGGCGAATCGCAGCAGCGCGGAATTGATGTAGGGAATTGTGCCGTCAAGATAGGCGATCGCCATTCCGTCTGAGACCTCAGACAGTGCGCTTAATCCAAATCCTTGTTCTGAGAGAAGACCATTCAGCACATCCAGCAGTTCGAGTCTCCTGTCGGCTGCCCGAGCGGACAGGAAGGAGATACGACTGTGACGGGCTGCTGACTTGCAGGCCTCTTCTCGTTGAAGGCTGCGCGCAAGTTGGGCTCCAACTGCTGTAAGCAGCGCGCGATCTTCATTGTCGAATTGATTGTTGATCCGAATCAGGAGTGCGCCGACCGCGCGGTTCTCGTGCCGTAAAGGCAGGGCAATGCTAGTGCCCAGCTCACCGGCATCGAGTTCCTGAGTTATTATCTCGCCGGTTTTTATTGCCCTCTCACAAAGCTTGATACCTTGACGCCAGGTGGAATTTCGACCGGTCTCGACTGATGTACTGGTCGATGCCCGGAGCCGGGCCGCAGAAACCAGGTTCCCATTGCTTTCTCGTTGAAAGAGAATGGCTTCCTTCAGCGAGAGCACTGTGTCCAGGAGTTTCAATCCGCTCTCGAGTCTGGATCGAGCTTCCTCGACACTGAAGGAACTCAGCTTGGTTGACGACTCTATTAGCTTCTCGGTGAGTCTCAAATTTCTGCTCCAAAGTCGTTGAGTTTGTAGAGCCGCGGCGGCCAACAAAGCTGCCACACACGTATATTGGAGCCAGGGTGGAATGCCAATCCGAAGGAAGGCAAGAGCTGCCAGAACGGCCAGCAGAGCTAGACCTACAAAGAGAAATGCGGATTTTAAAGAAGATATTTTGGGCAAGGTAGCAAAAATCCAGGAAGGTTAGTAACGAACGCTCCACGGGGCGCAAGCGTTGGCGAGGATTATACAGCGGCCAGCATTGTTTAACTACGGAAAAGATTTCTAGGTAGAGGAATAGAGGCTTTCGCTGGCTAAATTGCATAGGGTCTCAAGGAGTTCGGGTTCCTCGTCGCGTGCGACGGTGCGAAGGTCGAGCAGGACCTTACGGTCACTAATGCGGGCGATAATGGGGGTGCGTGATCGCCGGAGGCGGCTTTGGATCTCGTCCGCAGAGAGATTGGCGTGCTCAAGCGAAATGAGTACGGTAGCTGGGTGGGTGGCCGGGCCCGAACCCGCTCCAACCGCAGATTGCCCTTCTTCCAAGGCAATTAGTAGCCCTGAGTCGGGAGAACTTTGAGACAAGATCTCGGTTACCCTTTTCGCGCGTGCCTCTATCTCTCCCGTACTTAGCGCAAGCATTTGGAGGGCAGGTATGTCCTGGAACGATGTACCACTGCGATGCGACTCAAGGCTGGCTTCAAGTGCCGCCAGAGTCAGTTTGTCGACTCGTAATGCACGGTAGAGGGAGTGTCGACGCAACCGGCTGACGATTTCGCTTCGACCTACTATCAGGCCCGCCTGTGTAGCACCCAGCAACTTATCACCGCTGAACGACACGACGTCTGCGCCATCGGAAACCCAATCTCTGATTACAGGTTCATCGCCAAGTTCGTAATCGCCTAAATGCGTCAGCACCCCGGATCCGGCATCCGCAAACAAAACAAGTTTCGCTTCATGGGCAAGCTCAGCAAGCTCTGAAAGTGAAGGCGAAGTAGTAAATCCCACGATCCTATAGTTCGAGGGGTGCACTCGCATAATGACACGGGTACTGCTGGTGATCTCCCGGCGGTAGTCCTCGAGATGCGTTCGGTTGGTGGTGCCGACTTCAATCATTCGGGTCCCGGAATTCAACATCACGTCAGGAACACGAAAATCACCACCGATCTCAACCAGTTCCCCACGGGAAACCAGGGTTTCACCATCCCCAGCGAGCACGCTCAAAATGAGCAATGTAGCCGCGGCGCAGTTGTTTACGACGAGCGCGTCTTCTGCTCCAGTTAATTCGACTAATAACTCCTCCACCCGTTGACCGCGTCGTCCGCGCGCTCCGGAGACGGCGTCGTATTCGAGGGTGCAATACCCGGCTGCAGCCAGAATCGCTTCCCGAGCGGCCTGAGAAAGCGGAGCGCGCCCGAGATTGGTGTGCAGAATGACTCCCGTGGCGTTTATTACCCGACGAATTCCGGTCTTGTTCTCCTGGGAGCCAACTTCCCTCAGGCGTTGTTCAGCCTGGAGCAGTAGAGACTCGCGGGTGTCGCCACTCGACATCTCGGTACCAAGGATCCTTTTCCGCATCTCGTCGGCCACCGTTCGAGCCATGACGGTAAGTCGTGACAATCCAACCAGATTCCGCAGGCTCACGGCAGTTTCCGTTCGCAGCAATTGGTCGACTGAGGGCAGCAGCCGTAGATCGTCAGTTTTGGTACGGGGTTCAGACATGATTGCTAATTAAGGATTGGTAGAATAACTTCTCAGTTGGCCAGGGGCAAACCATGCCATCATTTGGCCGTATTAAGCCTATTTTCCAATAAGTAGTTGACACACTGCTTTTCAAACACCTAGACTCGTGAGGCGTCTATTCCGACGCCCCTGCCCATAGCCCCAGCCTCAGGAGAAAGCCTTAAAAGTGAAAACCCGCGATAATAAGCTGCAGCGCGCTCAAGAGAGGGCTCGTGGCAAGAACAAATTTGCAGTCGGTGAAAACCTGCCAACTGTCGATGAACAGTTGACTCGTCTGGACGAGGATATCCGCCGCCTCAAAATCGAGTTTGATGTCTACTTTAACGGCGCGGCCAAGCGTCCACCTTATGACACCAAGGGGAGGGTGGAAACGCAGTTCAAGCGGCTGGGAGATGATCGAACCCTATCCTTTGCTCAGAGGTTTCGCTTGAATTCTCTGACTGCTCGCTATACCGCCTTCCGCGATCTCTGGAGGCGCACAATGCAGGGTCGCGAAGAGGGTCGAGATCCGGCGTCAGCTGCCAGAGCAACTGCTAAGGAGGAAGCCGTTGTGGGGTTTACTCGAACAACCCTGGTTTGTGCCGACGCCAATAAGGACGTGGAAATGGTGAAGCATTTGTACAACGCCTTGGTTGAGGCAAAGACAAAGTGTGGTGAACCGACCGACGATTTCTCGTTTCCGCGATTCCATCGTTTGATTGCCTCGAAAGCCGATACGTTAAAGGAAAAGCTCGGTTGCGAGCGCGTGAGCTTCTCAGTTGATGTCGAGGGGGGCCACGTGAGTTTCAAAGCGAAGCCTGAACGATAAGAGAAAGAGCTCTTATGTCCGATATGCTTTGGCTTGTCGTTGTCTCTGAAGAAGGTCCCTATGCAAGGTAACGACAAGCTAATAAAGCATATCGGACATCCGACGAAAGAAGGCGACCAGGTGGTCGCCTTCTTTCATGAAGCGCTTGCCGGACTCAAGACCGGAAGCGGTCAGTGGCTTTGCTGTTGCAAGCCGGGGAGATGCTTACGTCTTTGTTACTTTTTCAGCCTGAGGTCCCTTGGGCCCCTGGGTGACTTCGAACTCGACTTCCTGACCCTCCTCGAGGGTCTTGAAGCCATCACCCTGAATGGCGCTGTAGTGAACGAAGATGTCTGAAGAGCCAGGCTGCTCAATAAAGCCATAGCCCTTCGAATTGTTAAACCACTTGACCTTACCGGTTATTCTAGACATAACAACGAATCCTCCTAACGATTCGGTAAAACGGGGGCGAA
>JAMQPI010000297.1 GCA_023717565.1 Pyrinomonadaceae bacterium
TCTGGGCTGAGAGCATCCGCTCCGAGGGTGTGGTTCGAGCGCCCTATGGCAATGCTGGCTACCCACACGTCCACGAGGCCGATGTCGCTGAGGTGGCCACAGCATCCCTGCTCGAAGATGGCCACGTCGGTAAGAGATACACTGTGACCGGACCTGAATCGATCACGCAGATTGAGCAGGTGCGAGCGATCAGTGTGGCAATCGGACGTGATATTCGTTTCGAAGAGCTGACGCCAGAGCAGGCGCGAGGACTATGGAGTTCGTTCATGTCGGCGGCCGACATCGACGTGGAGTTGATGGTTCTCGAAGAATCGGTTAACAAACCACAGAAGGTGCGGAAAATCTTCGAGCAGGTCACCGGCCACTCAGGGCGAACCTATGCGCAATGGACCGCCGACCATGCGCAAGACTTCCGCTAGCACCATCGGGGAGGTACAGATGAGTACAATCATCATTGTTGGCGGTGGCATCGGGGGCTTGTCCACAGCTATCGCAATGAGGCAGCAGGGATGCGAGGTCTCCGTCTTCGAGCAAACATCAGAGTTGCGAGAAATCGGCGCTGGCCTCTCTGTTTGGCCCAACGCCACTCGCGTGTTAAGCCAGTTCGGTTTACTCCCAGAAGTCCTCAATCGCAGCGAGGTAATAGAGCGTCTTCAACTCCGGACATGGAAAGGTGAATTATTATCTGATATCAAGACCGTGGCGGATTTTGAAACTCCGTCCGTGTGCATACATAGATCTGACTTGCTCTCAATTCTGGCGGAGCAAATACCACAGCGTTGTATTAACCTCGGCGAGAGGCTTGAGAGTTTTACAGAGAGCGACGGAGTTGTCGTTGCCAGTTTTTCTAGTGGCCGAAAAGTCGAAGGACAGGCGTTGATTGGTGCCGACGGCCTCAACTCAACCGTCCGTGCCCATATTCTTGGTCCATCAAAGCCAATCTACAGAGGTTACTGGGCGTGTCGTGGTATCGCAGACTTCACACTTGAGAAACAAGAAGCTCACACCGCAACAGAGACGTGGGGCTCGGGTCAGCGATTCGGCCTTGAGCCCATGGGGCGTGGGCGGGTCTTCTGGTATGCAACGGCCAATGCGCCTGAGGGGCAGCTTGGAGATCAACTGGGTTGGAAGGACGAGTTGCGTGAGAAGTTCAAGCATTGGCATAAGCCAATCCCGGAAGTGATCGAAGCCACTGAGCGCGACGCGATCCTGAAACATGACATTCTGGATCGCCAACCCGTACGCTGTTGGGGCAAGGGCCGGGTGACTCTTTTGGGAGATGCGGCACACCCAACCACTCCCAACCTGGGACAAGGCGCGTGCATGGCGATTGAAGATGCGTTGGTGCTCTCCCAATGTCTGATGCAGAAGGGTGAGATCCCGTCAAGACTCCGCAAATATGAGTCGCTCAGATTCAAACGGACGGGATACATCACTCGCGAGTCGCGAAGGGCCGGACGAATAGGCCAGATGGAAAATGCGTTGGCGGTAACGCTCCGATCACTTTGGTTGAAGACGCTCCCGAGTTTCCTGGTAGACAAGATCCATCGCTCGTATTACGCCTTTGAGGTCTAGCAACTGCCTGTTTGCAGGGAGGAACATGCATGCGTCCCCTGACGATGGTTCGAGTGATCACAGTCGTCTGCACTGGGTTGCTGGCCGGCATTTTTCTCGGCTATCTCGTGAGCGCACCTGCTCGCGGCGCGCTCAGCACATCGAGTTTCGTACAGCATCAGCAGGTTGTGCACGTCTATTACGCCAGTATAGCTCCCGCCTTGATTCTTGCAGCCTTGATTGCGGGTCTAACCTGGCTATTCATGGTGAGGTCGAACTGGCGAAGCGCGGAGTTCTGGCTCACAGCAGGAGCCACCGGCGGAATCGTCTTTATCACTGTACTCACTCGCGCCGTGAACGTTCCTCTTAACGAGCAACTCATGACCTGGAGCATCGCAGCCCCGCCGGCCAATGTCAGAGAGCTGTGGGCCACGTGGGAGTTCAGTCACATGATTCGCACAATTGTGGCGGTTGTCGCCTTTCTTCTCGCGGTTGGGGGGATGGCCACTGGCAACTCTGACAAACCTGCAACCTCCGATCGAAAGGGCGCCTAGCGAGCTGCTGAGGACGTGGAGTCGCTGAAGGGCATCACAAAAAACGCTAGCCATTGACCGTACTTCTTGCTAAGGGATATCTCGATGCAAACCCACGAAGTTAGACGGGTAATGATTGCCCTCACCCCACTCGTCTCGCTAGTTCTGCTTCTAATTGTATACGGCTCCTTGGTAATGACTTACGTACGTTGTGTAAACATTGATTGTCAGTCCATACCTCAAAACCTCAACAAGATTCTAGTAACAGTACCTGCCAATCCAGAGATGGTTGTGCCGAACCCTAACGTCAGCAAAGCGAATCAAGATGGTAAGTTCCCACAACATGAATATTATGCAGCGAGATATGGTGGTCGCATTACCTGGCTCTTCTTGAGACTCGTATACCTCATAAGTTGTCTAACCGCTTTCGCCGTCGCCTGCTTTGTGATCTACAGATCGTTTGCCCATAAAGGTAAGCGGGCGATTATTTGGGTGTTCGTCATCGTCATCGTACTCTTAACCGGATTTGGTGTCCTTCTATACAAACATCCCGCTGAGTATATGTCGATCTTCCTGGATCTTTTCAAACTGACGATTGAAAATGATTTGAACAATATTACTGAGTTGATGGCCCGACTCAATTCATTTGGTTTTGCTGCGTGTCTTTCTGTCGTATTAGCCATCTGTGCAATCCTATATTCACCGGATAGCAATTCTTCTCCTGACGGGCTCAAACAGCTTTCCTCCAAGATGAAATACCTACAGTTAATGTTATACGTGGGCACGATTGTGCTGGTGGCTGGCGTTCTGCTCATCCGGTCTCTTTATCAGTGGTCGCTTGCCTTCGTCTCGCAAAACGATCAGGCCATTAAAGTGGCTGAAAGTTTTTACTCCAAGTTACTAGCATCGGAAGGGGGTTTCTTCACGCTCATGTTAATAGCGGTTTATTTACCGGCAGCGTTAATACTACGAAGACGAGCTGATTCACTGGACGGATTGCCTGAGAAGAGCTCGGACAAAGAACAACTGCTGAAAGACTACAACTTGACTTTCTCTTTCACTGAATCGCTACCGCGTCTGCTTGCGATCCTGGGTCCCTTATTGGCGGGCCCAATAGGAGAGTTATTCAGTCGCCTATCAAAATAGTTATGCCGCGTACAATTTCACTTAGGTCCATCGCCGAAAGAAGAGCTATGGAAACGACAAAACGATCGCTTACTAGACTTGAGCCAGATTATGAACGAAACGATCTTATTTCGCCCGGTTGGTCAGAAGGAACTTGAGTTGATTCAGCAAAGCGAATTCACCGCGTTTCCTCCCCGGTTACCAGAGCAACCCATTTTCTATCCCGTGTTGACCGAAGAGTATGCACAACAAATTGCGCGAGACTGGAATGCGAAACGCAGTCCGGAAAAAGTCGGGTACGTAACTCGCTTTAGAGTGAATTGTGAATACCTCAGGAACCATGAAATCAAGACAGTTGGTGGTTCAGTGCACCAGGAGTATTGGATACCTGCTGATGAATTGCCGGAGTTTAACCGAAACATAGTGGGCCGTATCGAGGTATTACATGAATACCGGAGTGAAGAGTAGAGGATCCCTATGCCGTTGCCTGTGGCCCACGGATTGTTAGGTGCGAGCATCGTCGCAGCCTTACACCCCGAACCGACTCGGCGCCTCTATTCTATCCCGTTGCTTAGCGGCGCTGTATTCGCAATCGCAGCGGACCTCGACTTCCTACTCGTGTTCGCGCTCCATTCCAAATCATGGCATCGAGGCTTCACTCACTCAGTCGTATTTGCCCTCTTGATCTGTTTGCTGGGCTACCTGATCCTTGGCAAACAACGACTCAAAGTAGCGCTCGCTTATGGGTTGGCATTTACTTCACACGGGCTTCTCGATTGCCTGACTTCAAAAGTTGGAAATGGCGTAGAACTACTATGGCCCTTCTCGACAGAGAGGGTAAGACTCGGGTGGTGTGGCCTTTCTGAGCTGCCTTCCCATCTCCCCGCATCGGGAATCTTAAAGGCCCTCGCCCTGGAGTTCGTGCTCTTTGCGCCGCTTTTCCTTGCCGTGGCGCTACTAAGAAATAGCGCTAGGAAATAGCCAGCCCCCCTGGCGCTAATCAGCAGAACTAGCCGGCCGATCTGATTTCAGCGGCGTTTCCCACCAGGTCAACAACTTAAGCCTCCAAAGCCATTAACCCGACATTTGTCGCTACGGGAGCCTTGCACCCGAACGCGTGCCGGTGTATTCATCAACTGATGTCGCTGCTTCTCTTCTTTATTGATGGTCTGGGGATTGGTT
>JAMQPI010000474.1 GCA_023717565.1 Pyrinomonadaceae bacterium
GGGCGGAACTCAACTTGAAAGGTATCATCTAGTCTCGTTCCGCCCTCCGAACGGCGACTGGACACTCATTGTGTCGCGCTCTATAAACATTAGACTAACTACGTAGTCAAGAACCCCGAACAAACCGTTGCTCGTAGTGACAACAAGCTGGAGTGCTCGATACCCAGCTACTGCTTTGGGCTGGCTTTCTTGAATGTTTTCATCCAGTCACGGCAAGCGGTTGGGGTCGGACACAGACTAAGGAATTCTTCGGACTCTTCTGATAAAGCGTATTGGCGCGCCCGCGAGCTGCAAGTACAATCACTGCTGGAGACAACCATGAAAATAACAACCCTTCTTCTTTTGCTCATGACCATCGTTGTTAGTGGCTTAGCCCAGACGCCCTCACCTGAGCGCCAACAGTTCATCCGCGCGGAAGCACCGCTGATCATACTGGCTCATGTGCGTGTGATCGATGGCACCGGTGCCGCACCGCTCGAGGATCAGACCATAGTGATAGTCGACGGCAAGATTGAATCAATAGCCCCGAGCGCAACTGCGAAGGTGCTAACTACCGCCCTGATACTCGATCTCAAAGGCTACACGGTCCTGCCGGGATTGGTGGGCATGCACAACCACATGTTCTTTCCGCAAGGTGGCTCGCCTCCGATGTAC
The DNA here is from genome assembly GCA_023717565.1 of Pyrinomonadaceae bacterium. Lineage (GTDB taxonomy): Bacteria > Acidobacteriota > Blastocatellia > Pyrinomonadales > Pyrinomonadaceae > PSRF01. The sequence continues at coordinate 655 of JAMQPI010000474.1, forward strand.
TCGAACATGGGCAGCAGCTTCCCGCGTCTCTATCTGGCGCTGGGCGTCACCACCATTCGCACTACCGGGAGCGTCGTTCCGTATACCGACCTGGAGATTAAGAAGCTCATTGATGCGGGCCGCATGATCGGGCCGAAGATGCACATCACCGCGCCATACCTGGAAGGCCGGGGATCTTTCACGCCGGTGATGCACGAGCTCACCAGTGCGGACGACGCGCGCCGCATGGTTAACTTCTGGGCTGATCAGGGTGCGACTTCTTTCAAAGCCTACATGAACATCACGCGCGCCGAGCTGCGGGCAGTGGTAGAAGAAGCCCACAAACGCCGCCTGAAAGTTACCGGTCACCTCTGTTCGATCGGCTACCGCGAAGCCGCGGAGATCGGCATTGATAACCTCGAGCATGGCTTGTTCGCAGACTCGGAGTTTGTTCCTGACAAAAAGCCCGATTTGTGTCCGGGCCCTGCGGTTTCTGCCAGCCTCCGACAATTAGATCTGAACAGCGCCGCGGCCCAGGAGACTATCCGGACCCTGGTGGCAAAGAAAGTGGCAATCACCTCGACGCTGCCTGTCTTCGAAGCGGCCGGTGCACCGTTAACACAGAGCGGAATCGGAGCCGCGAGCGCCCTCATGAACCCCCGGGTGTTCGGAGTGATGTCAACCGACGCGCGGGTTCGTTATCTCACGGCGCGGGCGCGAGTCTCTTCTACGTCGGATTACCTGGCGCTATTGCGCAAGGCGATGGATTTTGAGCGCGCTTTCGTCCAGGCCGGTGGATTACTGATAGCTGGGCTCGATCCGACGGGCAATGGTGGCGTGGTAGCAGGGTTTGGAGATCTACGGCAAGTCGAGCTGCTGGTCGAAGCTGGTTTCACGCCTGTCGAAGCGATCAAGATTGCCAGCTTTAATGGGGCGAAGTTTCTGGGAGAGGATGCGCGCATCGGGTCGATCGCTGCCGGCAAACAAGCTGACCTGATGGTGGTGAAAGGAAATCCCGCCGCAAACATTCTCGACATCGAGAAGGTCGAGATTGTTTTCAAAGACGGCATCGGCTACGACTCGGAGAAGTTGATCCAGTCGGTACAGGGCCTGGTGGGAATTCGGTGACTCGGTTGCGGCGGAGTCCTATCCGCAGATTTCGCAGATTAAGAAAATGGGCTTTGGGCTTTGGCCTTAGGTTACCGTCAGCGCCTTGATTTCGGCCAAAGGCCCAAAGCCTCAAAGCCCCAAAGCCCATTTCTTTAATCTGCGTAATCTGCGGATCGTCTTTAGCTCCCAAACGCATACAGCGCGCTCCGAGTCCTGATGTAAATCCGCCCGTCTGCAATTGCCGGTGTCGCGAAGCACTCATCGTCCAACTCGTTCACCTTGAGTACCTGCCAATCGCCGGCGGCCTTCAACACGGACACCTGGCCGCCCTGCCCGATCAGGAAAACCTTGTCGTCGGCGGCAACCGGCGAAGAGAAGTACTTATCAATGGCCCCGTGCAGGCGTCCTTGTTTGATCACCTGTCCGGTCGCCGGATCAAACGAGAGCAGTATCCCGCTATCGTTGATCATGTACAGCACGCCTTTGTACAGCAGCGTGGATGGAACCTGAGGCACCGGTCTTGTATAGCGCCAGCGGATCGCCGTCGAACTCTTATCCCCCTCACCTCCCAGTTTGATCGCCAGCAGGCCATTCTCTGAAGCCATCATCGCGCGGAAGACTTCCCAATCTTTGGTGTCCAACTTCTCATCGCGGTTCATGTCAAACGCCTCGAAGGCCTCACTCAACATCTTGTCCATCTTCTCTGAGCCTGAGACCTCCGACTTTGCAATCAGCTTGTCAGCGTTTTTATCGTACCGGACCCACGCTTCCTCGAAAGGAATCGTCTGCACCTGCTGGCCGGGCTGATTTTGCGGAAAGCCCCATCCGTTGATGTACAGATACTCTCCATCCTGACTGGCAATCGATTTCATCTCACAGGCCAACCCGCGAACCCACCAGACTCTTTTGCCATCTGCAACCGAGTAAGCCGAAAGCTGGAACGATTCGGGAATAACAATCTGCTTCGGACCTTGTTTGGGCTGATAAATGGTTGGTGTCGAGTAGCCTGAGATGACTACGGGACGATCAACCTTCCAACGGACGCGCCCGTTGTTCTTATCGACCGCTATCAGGTACGAGCTCGGATTGTCTTGATCGACGGGCAGGATTACTTTGTCGTCTACGAGGATTGGTGATGCCCCGAAGCCATAGAACATATTGAACGGTCCGAGCGGGAGCCGCCACCGTTCCTTACCGGCATCGTCGTAAGAAATCAACCCGAACTCTTGAAAGAAGACGTAGACATTCGACCCGTCAGTGACCGGACTCGGTGAGGCCGGCCCATTCACGTTTTGCAAACGACCTACACCCGCGCGCGGCACTTCGCGCTGCCAAAGAAGTTTTCCCGTTTGACGGTCGAGACAGATGACGAGGAGTTTGTAGCTCTGCTTTTCGCTCTCCTTGGTTTGTTCCTTGCTGCCCGACGATTGCGGCTGGCCGTCCGCGCTGTACGCGGTGACGAAGATGCGATTGTGTGTCAGCACCGGCGACGAATGGCCGGGCGGAAGCGGAGTCTTCCAAACCACGCTTTTGTTGGGACCAAACTCTTCCGGTAGCCCGGTCGAGGTCGAGACTCCGCTCCCGTTTGGCCCGCGAAACTGTGTCCAGTCTTCAGCGAAAACACTCGACAACAGTGGCGACGCGATCAGCGATGCGACCACTAGAGCATGGACCATGTTCTTCATGTTCAAGCTACTCATGCGCAAGACCCCCTGCACTACCGAGACTTCATACCCGCAGGCTACACAGATTACACAGATACGGCGCGAAGGTCACGGCACGTCCACGCTGAAACTCAACTCAACAGCCAACTCTGATCCGTAGAATCGATGAAATCTACGCGCGTTCGTTACCCGTCAAAGCCAGGCTCTAACACTTAAGGACTGGTCCGCACTTCCACCGCAACTTTCGGATAGCCTCCAGTCGTACAAAACCCTAGACTACGATCATGCAAAAACTCGCTCCTGATTTTCGCCAAGCTCTGGATGTAGCTTTCGATCGCGCCATCTCCCACCTTGAACATCTGGACGAATCGTCAGTAGCCGCAACTGCCGATGCCGCCACGCTGAGAGCGCAAATAGACAAGCCGCTAACAAAAGCAGGCATGCCGCCGCAGCAGGTAATTGATGAGCTGGTGCGCGACGTCGAAAGTGGACTACTAGGCTCTGCGGGCGGAAGATTTTTTGGTTGGGTGATCGGTGGCGCACTACCCGCCGCCGTCGCAGCCGATTGGCTGGCATCCGCCTGGCAACAGAATGCCGCGCTTTACGCTTGTGCGCCCGCCGCTGCGGTTGTCGAAGAAACAGTCGGCACCTGGTTGAAGGACATCCTTGGCCTGCCGTTACGTGCCAGTTTTGCCCTCGTCACCGGTTGCCAGATGGCCCATGTCACCTGCCTCGCGGCGGCGCGTCACGCGCTGCTCAGTAGACATGGGTGGGACGTCGAGAGTCAGGGTTTGTACGGCGCGCCACCGATTCGCATCCTCTCGAGCAGCGAACGTCACGGCTCATTCGAACGTGCGGTGCGCTTGCTTGGTTTTGGCCAGGCTCACATAAGACTCCTACCCGTCGATGATCACTGCCGGCTGCTCCCCGACGCGCTCGAGGAAGAGTTGAGTAAGGCGGCCGGTGCTCCAATACTAGTACTGCTGCAGGCCGGTGACATCAACATCGGCGCTTACGATTCGTTTGAAACATTGATTCCCATCGCAAAGCGCCATGGCGCCTGGGTACATGTCGATGGTGCCTTTGGTTTATGGGCAGCCGCCAGTCCCAGGTTGCGTTACCTCGTCAAAGGAATCGAAGCCGCCGACTCGTGGGCCACGGATGGTCACAAGTGGCTCAACGTTCCCTTCGATTCCGGCTTTGCTTTCGTGACTGACCCCGAGTCTCATCAAGCTTCCCTTTCGTTGCGGGCTTCCTATCTAACTCATGCAGCGGACGCGCGCGACCAGATGGACTGGAACCCCGAATGGTCGCGCCGCGCTCGTGCCTTCCCTACTTATGCGGCACTGCGCCAGTTGGGTCGTGATGGAATTGCAGATTTGATCGAACGCTGCTGCCGTCACGCGCATGCGATCGTTACCGGCATCGGCGAATTGCCGGGCGCTGAAGCGTTGTGGAAACCCGTAATCAATCAGGGCCTGGTCCGCTTCCTCGATCAGAAAGCCGGTGCTACGGAAGAAGATCACGACCGCCACACTGACGAAGTTATCGCGGCAATACTTAAGACCGGCGAAGCATTTTTTGGCGGCACAACCTGGCGCGGCCGCCGTTCGATGCGCGTCAGTGTCTGCAACTGGCAAACCTCAGACCAGGATGTCGAGCGCGTCGTGAAAGCGGTGGCGAACGTCCTGCAATAACGTCCGAAGGAAGGTGTCCGCTTCCGCCTCATTGTACGCACTACAATTCTTAGCTGCTGACGATGATCTGATTATCGACCTGTCTCACGCCTCTTACGTTTAGGACCACTCTCTCAAACTGCGATTTGAGGATCTCGTTCTTTACAACTCCTATCAATGTTGCTTTGCCGTCCAGCACCGAGACAGTGATTCCCAACGGCGAGAGAGTGGGATCGTCCATAACCCTCTTGTCTATCTCAATCTGGATTGCTGCATCATTCGAACCGTTTGAAGTTGAGCCGCCCGCCGCGGGTTGGGTGACGATGATCGGCGCTTGTTGCGGTGCAGGCGGCGCCTGCTGAATGATCACCGGTGGCTGTTGCTGAGCGGGCTGCTGGACGATGGTCGTTTGGGGAGGTGCGGTTTGCTCAGCTGCGAGATTGTCGTTCCGGTTATCCATTGTCCGACCACTCATCAATAACAGTACAAGTACCGTGACAATCGCTACTGCCAGCACCACAATCACTCCCACAGTTGCGCCTGAGATGCCTGCGCGCTCCGGTCCCCGGACCGCTTCTGTTTGGGTAACTTCACGCCGGGCAGTAGGTGTGTCCACAACTACGCGACTTCTTTTTGACTCTTCTTCGTAAGCCATCTGCTTCCTCCTAAGGATTAAGTCCGGTCCAAGACCAGGCTGATAAAAGATTAAGTTCGGAAATTAACTATCAGGCTGAAAACTATGTACTCTTATGTCGCTGAGCAATCGCCATTCCTGCGGTCAGAAGATGTGCGTTTGCTCAGGGAATGCAGAAACTACGCGGTATTCTGACGGGTTTGAGTGAGGTGGTCATTTGAGAGTGCCGGCTCAGGCCGCGGCCGCCGTATGATTTCGATTCTCCGCCCGTTGGTTTTGTGACTAGTTTGAGACACAAGCAGGCCGTGAATCGTGAATCGTAAATCGGAAATCGTGAATCGTTGGATGATTAATAATGTAGACCGAAACGTCGTTAAAGGTCGTTCCCGAGTTCCCAATTCCCGATTTCCCATTTACGATTCACAATTCACGAGTGATTAACCAATGACTACCGCAATTGTTTATCACCCGGTGTTCAAGGAGCATGACACCGGGCCCGGCCATCCTGAGTCGCCCTCACGATATACCGTGGTGATGGACGCGCTGCAGGGAGACACTGAACTATGGCCCCAACTCCTCGAGACTCAAGCAAGAGAGGCGCCGCGTGGAGATGTTCAGGCGTGCCATACGCCACAGCACTACAAGGCAGTTGAGCGCGCTGTTAGCGAGGGCCTTGGTTACCTCGACGCGGACACAGTAGTTTCGATGCGCTCGATGGATGCAGCTCTGCGCGGTGCTGGAGCGGCCTGTCAGGCCATCGACCTGGTGATGAGTGGTCAAGCAACGAATGCCTTTGTTCCGGTGCGCCCTCCCGGTCATCACGCCACAGCCGAACGCGCCATGGGCTTCTGCCTCTTCAACAATGTCGCCGTCGCAGCTCGCTATGCCCAAAACCATTATGCCGAGATCGAGCGGGTTGCGATTGTCGATTGGGACGTGCATCACGGGAATGGAACGCAGGGAATTTTCTATGACGACCCCACGGTCCACTTCTTCTCAATGCATCAATACCCATGGTATCCGGGTACTGGCTCGCGCGGCGAAACAGGCGTTGGTCGAGGTAAGGACTACACGCTGAACGTTCCGGTGAAGGCTCAAACCCGGGCTGGAGAACAGAGGCGAATGTTCGACGCAGCGCTTGATGAAATAGCCTCGAAGTTCAAACCTGATCTTGTGATCTTGTCCGCAGGTTTTGATTCCCATCAGGGCGACCCGCTCGGTCAACTGCTGCTCGAAGACGAGGACTTCGTTGCGATGACAAAGGCTGTGAAGCAATGGGCGAACGACACCTGCAAGGGACGGATCGTTTCGTGCTTGGAGGGTGGGTACAACTTGCGCACGCTGGGTCAAACCGTCCTCACTCACGTGACCGAACTATCTAGAGACTAACAGCCCGGGCGCTCATCCAATTCCCGGCTAGCCAATCCCGATAAAAGTTTGAATAGAAGCGTTACCGTGGAGTAAACTCAGGCCCACTTGAACCGTTTCGGGACGCGATGCCTGAGGGGTTAGGTTGAGAGCCGCTACAAGTTCCTGGCCACTCTTGAACCAGCCAATCGTTAAGCCGTAAGACAAGCTGGCGCCAGCGCCTTGAAACCACAGAGGGCAGACACCTCAGTTTCGTCCTTCCAGGAGAAAAAGCGTCATGCCAGATCTTGAAATCACTTGCACGGAATGTGGAAACCCATTCCCATTCACCGAACGCGAGCAGGAGTATTACAAAGAACGCAATCTGACCCACCCAAAACGTTGCAAGCCTTGCCGAGATGCGCGTCGAGCTAACTTTGGCGGCTCGAGAGGACCAGGTGGGGAGCGGCAGCGATTCGACATCACCTGCGATCAATGCGGAAAAGCTGACACCGTACCGTTCAAGCCATCCAGCGGACGACCGGTGCTCTGTGGCGAGTGTTTTAGTGCAAGTCGAGCAAGTCAGCAGGGAACATAGCTGGATCTTCGATATCAGGAGCGCCGGCGACAGTCTCCCCGAGCAACTTTCCTGGCACGTGCGCTCGCCGGGAATCAGAAAGATTAAGGAGTAAACAGTCTCCATGAGTGGGATTGTTGTGCCCTATTGCGGTAAGATTTTGTGCGGTCGAATTTCAGAATGCACTACGAAACTATTCAACTTGAAATGCGCGGCGCTGTTGGCGTGATAACGCTGAACAGACCCGAGTCATTGAATGCCCTAACCCTCGAGGTTGGTAACGAGTTCAAGGCCGCAGTCGCCGAGGCTCGCGAGAGAGCCAGTCGGGCGATTGTACTGACTGGAGCGGGGAGGGCATTTTGCGCCGGCGGCGATCTGCGAGAGATGAAGAAAATTGCCCAAAAGGAAGGCAAGGTCGAGGCATTCTTCGACGAACCGTTGCGGGCGCTTAATGAATGTTTGTTGTTGATCCGTCAGACACCGCTGCCGTTTATTGCCGCGGTTAATGGTGCAGCATCGGGAGGTGGTTGTAATCTGGCGCTGGCGTGCGATCTGGTGATGGCGGCGGAAAGCGCGCGATTCAACCAAGCTTTTATCAAAGTGGGATTGTCACCCGATTGTGGCGGCACCTTCATCTTGCCGCGCTTGGTCGGGTGGCGCCGCGCGACCGAACTGTTGATGACTGGTGACGTGGTTAGCGCGCAACAGGCACTGGAAATGGGAATGATAAACGTGGTCGTTCCCGACGCTGAGCTAATGCCGATCGTGATGGCCATGGCAGAAAAGTTGGCCAGCGCACCTACGGCGGCTATCGGCAGAATTAAGGAGTTATTGGAGGCAAGTGCCACTAACGACTATTCAGGTCAGTTGGAGTTAGAGAGAAAGGCGCAGATTCAATCGGGACAGACAAAGGATTTCAGAGAGGGCGTAGCAGCGTTTATCGAGAAGAGGCCCCCAAAATTTGTAGGCGGCTAAGATTATGGAATGGTCCTGGAGAGTTACGAGCCGCTAAAGGAATTGGCGGCTCTTTTGATTTGTGATGGCTTCGCTAACCTATATACAACTCGTGCGCAGCAATCGTTCATTCAGACGGTTGCTGATCGGGCAGGTGATTTCCGAGCTGGGCAACTGGTTCAACTTCATTGCCACGCTGGGACTGGTGCGCTTGGTCTCGCATGGGGCCGCCGAAGTTACTACCATCCTCTTGGTTGCGCGGCTGCTTCCATTCACCATCTTCGCCCCGCTTGCCGGAGCATTTGTCGACCGTTGGTCTCGCCGAACGGTGATGATTGTTTCCGACATCGCGCGGATTCTGGTCGCTTTGAGTTTGCTGCTGGTGCGCCAGCCTGAGGATCTTTGGATCGCCTACGTCTCGACAGTAGTGCTTTCTTTCTTCGGCGCTTTTTTCGAGGCCGCTAAAAACGCATCAGTCCCCAACATCGCGGGTGAACGCGACCTATTGGCCGGAAATGCGTTGATGTTTTCGTCACGGTTTTTGCTTATGGCTTTTGGCGCCGCCCTGGGTGGCTGGACGGCCGCCAGCGTGGGATACCAGGCAGCCTTCGTCGTCAACGCCATTTCCTTCGCAGCTTCTGCCTACTCAATCTGGTTGATTCCTGATCGCGAGACCAGACATTCTGAAGTGACGGAAACGTCCGGGCCAGAGAGCAGACGGCCCAGTTACTGGTCAGACATTCGTGAGGGGTGGTCATACATTCTGAGCCATGCGCCGGTGGCAGCAATTTTGGGGGCCAACATCCTCTGGGCCACCGGTGGTGGAGCGATCAACCTGATCTCTGATCGCCTGGGCGGGCTGGTGTTTGCCGGCGAGCGGGGAATCAGTGGTGACTCAGCCGTGGCCGCGCTGTATTTTGCGGCGGGCGTGGGGTTGTTCCTCGGAATGATGATCGCACGGCGCGTTGGGGCTTACCTCGAGGTTGGTGGTCAGACGGCGAGTTTTATCGGGTGGGCTTTGGTCGTGCAGGGGCTGATCTTCGCGCTTATCGGAATTATGCCGACACTCTGGCTTGCCTGTCTGTTGCTATTCATCTCCCGCATACTTCTGGCGGCGGAGTTTGCGGTCCAGGAAACTCTGCTGATGCGTTTGGTGCCCGACAACCTGCGCGGGCGGGTATCGACCACAGATCGCGCCGCTGAACTACTCGTCTGGAGTTTCTCTACGGCAGTTGCCGGCTGGTCGCTGCGGGCAATCGAGCCCCGCACTTTGACGGTTATTTCGGGTTTGCTCTCAGCTACCTCGGGAGTAGTTTGGTTAGCGCTGTTCGCAACGCGCCGAGTGCGACTCCCGCGAAAATATGGGCCGGTGCGAGATCGCGGAAAATCGAGCGTGGCACCGGTTCCTTGAGGTCGGGTGACTTGAACCACACAACACAGAGCCATTTGCCGTAGAGGCTCTATGGAAAACTTAAACGGAGATCCAAGCTTGTTCTGGGGTTCACGCTAGAAAGACGCATAGAGAACCTTACGGATTTCACCCCGGAGGGGTTGAGATGTTTATAGCCTAAGGACTCCCACCCCACCTCGATCGCCGTTCGGAGGGCGGAACTCAACTTGACAGGTACTCATTTAGTCTCGTCCGCCCTCCGAACGGCGACTGGATACTCATTGTGTCGGGCTCTATAAACATTTGACTACTATGTAGTAAAAAACCCTCAAGCCAGTGGTCGCCTCGTGAGAATGCAGCGTGAGTGAGTCGCTACTCAAGCTTCGGCGCGGGAATGAATAAGCCTGCGGATACGATCCGCGAAGAGCACATCGATTTTCTTGGGTTCGATGATCGCGGTAACTTCTCCCGGTCCCCACATGGGATGGATCATTACCTGGCCCGTGCGATAGGTGCGGGCCATGTCATAAGGTTCACTTTGAACTGATTTGGCGCGGGATCCGGTAAGTTTGGTACCACTGGAAAAAGAGCTGCGGGTGCCACATTTCGGGCAAGTCACGCGTGAGATCAACCCGCGTTTGGTAACCGAGGCGACCACGTGGCCGCGCTCTTCGCCGCACACAGCACATAGTTTCTCTACGCGATCTCCAATCGCGTAAGTCGGTTTCTCCATAGGCCCCCTTTTAAAAAACCGGCAGTAGTAGTGAATAGCGAAGATCGTATTTTGTTACCTGAGCGAAGGCGTAAACGGCAGCAATAATGCCATGATCTGACTTAGGCGGCAAGTTTTCGAAAATTTGGGTGCCCCTCCCACGCGACGTTCCAGCGCAACACTTTTGAAACACAATCCTCCGGCTAAACTCTTTAGCCATAACTCTTATCCCGCTTACACAACTATTACAACCGTGTTGGTCATAACTTGCTAGGATGGCCTCGCTGGTTGGCATCGAATGATTGCGACCAAACTTTTGGGCCTGGAGTTACACATGAGTACGACCATCAGAAGCATGAAGACCACGGATAATCAGACACGCAATTATCAACAGGAGGAAAGCCTCAACTGGAACACTGCGATCTTTATGGTGCTCTTTCATCTGGGAGCAATAGCAGCGCTCTTCATGTTCAGTTGGCCGGCACTAATGGCAACGCTCGTGCTGTGGTGGGTTTCCGGAAGCTTGGGAATTGGGGTGGGCTTTCATCGGCTACTTACACATCGCGGGTATAAGACCCCGAAAGCAGTCGAGTACTTTTTGACCTTCTGTGGGTTACTTGCCCTGGAAGGCGGAGCCATCAACTGGGTCGTAACGCATCGCATTCATCATGCTCACACCGATGATGCTGGTGATCCACATACGCCGCGCGATGGACGTTGGTGGGCTCATATGGGATGGATTCTTCGAGGTACCGCACAGCAGCATGAGAAGAGCCAAATGCAACGCTACGCGCCCGACCTGATGAAAGACCCGGTCCACGTTTGGATGAATAACCTGTATTTTGTACCGTTAATTATTTCCGGCATTGTGCTGCTTGCGTTAGGCGGCTGGTCGGCATTGTTCTGGGGCGTGTTCCTGCGAGTTACCGTGGGTCTGCATTTCACCTGGTTGGTAAACTCCGCAACTCATCTCTGGGGCACGCGACGGTTTGAGACGAATGACGATTCAACTAATAGCTGGTGGGTAGCGCTAGTTTCCTTTGGCGAAGGCTGGCACAACAATCATCACGCTCATCCTCGCGCCGCCAAACACGGTTTGAAATGGTATGAGATTGACATCAACTGGTATGGGATTCGAGTGATGCAGTTGCTCGGCCTGGCAAGAGGAATTCGGCTCATTAGCAAGGAACAAATAGCGGCCGCTGAGAACCCGCAGCTTCGAGAGTTACAGAAAGCCGCGTAAGAGTAGACGGCAGACGGCAGACGGCAGACAGCAGACAGCAGACGGCAGACGGCAGACGGCAGACGGCAGTAAGCAGAACAACATCTGTTTACTGCCTTTGTCTTTCCTGCCTCCTGCCCCTGCCGTCTGCCTCCTGCGCCGTACCTGCCTCCTGAATTTCCCCCACTGGCCGTACAATGAACCCATGCCCGTGGGACGCCGCAAATCTATAGCCTTCTTCATAACCCTGGGCGCTTGCCTGGTGGCGCTGGCGATTGCGCTTTATGTGGGCTGGATTCTGCTCAACTGGCGGCAAGTCGCGCTCCTGGTATTTGGCATCATCTTCTTCACCACGATCATCGTGGGTGTGGTGCTTAATACAACTTTCCTGATCCGTGAGATCAGACGCAATGAGCAGCACGATGCATTTATCAATGCCGTAACTCATGAGCTCAAGACGCCGCTGGCTTCCATCCGCCTCTATCTGGAAACCCTGAAGACACGGAAGCTGGACGAACAGCAGCGAGCGAACTTCTATGAAATCATGCTCGCCGATAGCGACCGGTTGCTGCACACAGTCGAGCAAGTCTTGCGAGCCGGACAAGCAGGACACAAGCGGCGGCGGTTGAGCCCGGCGATAATCGATCTGGGAGAGATGGTGCGCGAGTGCCTGGATCTAACGCGGATCCAATATCACCTGCCGCCGGAGTCAATAAGATTGGACGAGTCGATGAACGGCGACCGTGCGCGCGTGACCGGTGACGCGCACGAGTTACGCGCCGCAGTCTCCAACCTGCTCGATAACGCCATCAAGTACTCGGATAAGGATGTCGATATTTCGGTTCAGGTGGCGACGCTGGATGAGAAGCGCGTGGCCGTGCGCATTGCCGACAAAGGCATTGGCATCCCGCGCGGGCAATTGAAGCGGATCTTCAAACGCTTCTATCGCGCCCCGGGACTTTTCATGGCCCGCGTGAAGGGGACCGGTCTGGGCCTCTTCATCGTTCACTCCATAGTCGAGAGACATGGTGGCAAGGTTTTCGCTGAGAGTGCAGGCGCAGGTCAGGGCAGCACTTTTACCATTGAACTTCCGAGAGCGTGATCCATGAGTAGTGTACTGGTCGTTGAGGATGAGCAACACCTGGCGGACGGGTTGCGCTTTAACCTGGAAGCCGAAGGCTACACTGTGGACACGGTCAGCAACGGTGAAGCGGCCCTCTCGCTTTTGTTGGAAGGGGAGCAGCCTTTCGACGCCGTGGTGCTGGACGTGATGCTACCCGGTAAGGATGGCTTCACAGTAGCCACCGAGCTACGGGCGTCGGGACAGTTTGTTCCCGTGCTGATGCTAACGGCGCGAGGACGGCCTGAGGATGTGCTGCGCGGGTTTGAATCTGGCGCCGACGATTACCTTCCCAAGCCATTTGAACTTTCCGTATTCATGGCTCGCCTCAACGCGTTGTTGCGCCGGCGCGAATGGTTTCAAAGAGACCACGCCGCCTCGGGTCGCACAACGAGCGATCTCATTACCAACGATGTGGGCCGCGGGGCTCAGGATGTGTTTGAGGTTGGCGGCAAAACGATCGACCTCGGGGCTTTGGAACTGCGAACTCCGAGTCAAACGGTGCGGCTAACACTAATGGAAGTTCAGTTGTTGCGGTACTTAATCAAGCACGAAGGTAAAGTAGTCTCGCGCAAGTCGATGCTGGAGGATGTTTGGGGCGTGCACGAAGACACCGACACCCGGGCCATCGACAACTTCATCGTCCGCCTGCGCAAATACCTCGAAGACGAGCCCACTCGCCCGCGCCATCTCTTGACTGTGCGCGGTGTTGGTTACCGCTTCGTCGCCAGCCACAGCGACGTCTAAGCGAGTGCAAGTTCACCGCCAGTTCAGTCGCATTGTCTCTTGGTCCGGAAGCCGCTACGCTGACGTCTAGCCTACATTCAACAAGACTTTAAAAACAGATGTACTTAGCGGGCGTCCCGGAAGATGTTCCTGGTGGGCTTATTTTTTTGGCTTACGGGCGGGCGGTGACAGCGGCAATTTATTGAGACAAGGCTCGACGAGCGCCAGGGTTGTGAGGGTACGGAGTGATTTGTCCGTAAGGCTGGCTGCCTGATATAGAACGCCGTCGAAGTCTGCTTTTCCCACTTCCCTAAACCCATTCTCGGGGCTGAATCCCGGGGTCTGGAATGCGGTATAAAAGCCGAACCCTTTGCCCTCGACCTTTATCTGAACAACCTGACTCGAAAAATCAGGCGCTTCGAGGCGGTTGATACAGGAGACCGCGTTACCCAGTAACTCGATGGATCTATTCCCGTCGATTTTGCTGAATAGATGGGCCAGCCCCAACAGCGCGCGCGCAGTTACGATTGTGCTGGGCGCCTTTTTCGCAGCGGCCGACACTTCTTCGAGCGTTTCGCGGGCGCGACCTTGATCTTCCGTTGTTTTCAGAAACTCTTCGGCGATCGTCAAGTAAAGATAGGCTCGGCGATCAATCTCCCCAACCTTCTCTGCCAGCTTTCGAGCTTCATCGAGTTTTTTATCTCTAATGGCTGCCTGCGCACGGAAGAAATAGAGTAGACCAACCACCTGATCTCGAAGATTCGAGTCTGAGATCTTATCTGATGCTCGCAGCACGCGGTCAAGGTCCTCGGTGCGAGCACCAAGTATTGCGGATGCAAGTTGCCGCTCTCGCGCTGCGGGATTGGTTGCCCTCTCTGCCGCTTCCATCTGCTCGTCAAATGACAAGATGGCGCGATTCTGCACATTGACAATTCCATCCAGCCGTTCCTGCGAACCCCGAGGTAGTGAGGGAAAGAGGTTCCCTCTCGCTTGTGATACGGCCGGAGCCATGTCCGGCAAAGCGACCTGAATTTGCCTTTCCAATTTCGTAAGCGCTAGCCAGATCTGCGCCGAATCCGACAATTCCACCTCACCGGGAACCTCCTCAAATGGAACGCTGAGAGTGGATTGCGCTCTCGCCAGGAGCTTTTGGACGAAGAGCCGTTCCAAGCGAGGATTAGGAGCAAAGCCAACGGGAACACGATAGATAGTCGATCCTGGCATCAGCCCTACTTCACGGTCATTTGCAAATGGGTAGGACGAAAGATAGAGAAATTCTTCCATCGGCTTGGAAGCGTAAACAACCAACGCTTCTTCATAGAATTGATCTGCTATACCGTTGTTAACCTCAGCGAGTTTGAAAAGAAAGATCGGCAGGAAGAGAGAAGCGGCGTAACGCAGACTGCTTCTGGCAAAATTCAGCGCGCGCGCCTGATCTGGCAGCAACCCGAGGGCAATCGTAAGCAACTTCTCATTCGTTCTTCTCGAACTCTCTGAATCCGGGGATTTCTCCTTTTTTTCCTCTCGTGCTTCGTCATCAAGCATCTGATCCGAAAGTTTTCGGGCCCAGGCTAGATCCCTTTTGCCAATGGCTGCGATCACTGCATAACGCTGATCAGGTATTTCGGAGAAAGGTCCGGCGCCCTCTCTCTGCAGCCCTTCAATTTTTTCCTTATGGTCTTGAGTCGCCAGGTCAAAGGCGTCTACAAAAGCCACCCGCGCTTTTCCATTTTCGTGCGTCCACAACAGATCTGCCGCGCGAATCAATACCGTGATCTTCTTAGCGGGATCATCAAACGCCTTAGTCAGGGCGATCTGTTCCTGAATGATTTGAACTGCGCGGTCGTGTCCGCAAATGGTGGAGACCGGATTCCTGGTCGCTTTCTTCTGAGCTAGCGACGAGCACGGCAGGAGAGTGAGCATCAATAAGGCACCAGAAACCAATCGCAGCAGGTGGTCCAGCTTAGTCACTTCGTCAACGGTCAGGATTTGCCGGCGGTAATAATTGAGGCGCGGACGCCCAGGAGATCCGAAAAGTCTTTCGTGTAGATGGCATCGACCTTGCGAATGCGGCCCACAGTTTCCACTAACTCCTCGCTGGAGATGAAACCGTTCTCGGTGTGTGAGATGGCCCAGATCGGAATGTGTGAGGCGACCTTGAGTAGGTCTTCGACAAACCCCAGATACTGCTGCTTACTCTGTACCGGCGCTCCCAGCTTGCCGGCTTGCTGTTGTTGAAAGCCGTTCCAAAAGTCATCACCACCACGCAGCCATTCTTCCCGCCAGGCGGAAAGAGTTTCTCGAGACTGCTCCGACTGCAAGACTGGCGAAGGTAACCTGAGAAACAACAGATCAGTATGTTGGCGCTCGGCTACAAACAGACGCACATCCTGATTCGTGCTCACGTTGCGCAGCGAATTGTCGTAAGGCGATGGCAGCACCCTGGTGAGTTGCTGAAAGACTTTCGATAGAGACAGAGGCTCGCGCAACATCCGAGTCTCCTTGTCGAACGCCAGCGCGTAGTCGCCGACCATCATTCCCACAGTCAGCGCCAGGGCCCGCTTGTATTCCGAGTCGAGCCGCTCCGCATTGAAGCGCACGTTGTCCAGCCACCAGGTGTCACTCTCATTAAACCATTTGGAAAGGGCCGGGTTGTCCGTCCGGTCGCGAGGCACATAAGCGTCGTCAAGGACGATGGATAAATCATTTTCGGTTAAGGTGTCCGCGAAGTTTTCGACGAGTGCGGTCGCTTTGGTGAACGACCAGATCATGGGATCATTTGCGGCCACGCGAACTTTCCAGCGCTTCAGTTGCAGCGATAGGTGTGGCTCGCCAGTGAAGGGGAGGGCTGCTGAGGCGAATTTCAGTCTTCGCAGCACGCCCAATTCAAAGGCCAGCCAACCGTTGGAGAATGTGCCTGAACCGGAATATGTCATGGTTATCGGTGAAAGAAACTCCCTTGTTGTTTCATGCGACTCGCGCGCTCCAATCCGAAATCCGAAATCCGAAATCTGAGATCTGAGATTTCAAATCTGAGAAGTGGCGAACGACTCCAGCTCTTGCACGCGGTCGAGTGAGAGAAACAGATTCACGATCCGAGGATCAAATTCTATACCTGCCCACTCGATGATCTGTTGCCGCGCCTCAGCCGCGGTTAGCGCGGGACGAAACGGACGCGAATCGGTTAGCGCTGCATAAGAATCGGCCAGTCGCAGAATGCGAGCGGCCAGCGGAATCTCTTCGCCTCTGAGAGCATCGGGATAGCCACAGCCATTCCACCATTCATGGTGCCAGCGAACGAGCAACTGCGAGGCTCGACTCGCTCCCGCCCGCGAAGCTTCCTGCTCGCCGATCACCGGATGTCTGGCCAGATCAATCCGTTCTTCTTCGGTAATAGTTCCGGGTCGCGAAATGTAATCTCGTTCCATCGCGGTTTCACCCATGTCGTGCAGCAAGGCCGCAACGCGCAACGATCTGCGGTCTTCAGCTCCCACATGAAGCAGCTTGGCAATCTCGTCCGCGATAGCCGCAATCCGACCGGCGTGGGGGTTGGCATACCGCTCAAACTGATCGCTGGCGGCGGCTATCCTCACAAATGCCTCGCTGGCAACTGGGTCGCTAAATGTAGGAGCTGACATATATTCTTACCGCGTGGCGCGATGCGCTTCCAGTTTCTGCATTAGTTTGCGGGCTGCCGCGTTATTCGGTTCGAGAGCCGTTGCGCGCTCGACCTCTCCTTCAGCGCGCTTGAAAAAGCCAAGGTCGAAACACAACTCTGCCAGCATTACTCTGTACGAGGCGTTATCAGGATCGAGCTTGATTGCTGCCGTCATTTCAGTTTCGGCGAGGCGGCGCATGTCCTCGTCGGCGGCCAGGGCGCTGCCATAGTAAGCGCGATATCGGGCCTCCTGCGGCATTGCGCGCGCTGCCGCCGCGAGCCTCGTGACAGCAAATTTGGCGTCGCCTTGTTGCAGCGCCCCGTATCCTTCCTGGAAATTGTTCTCGGCGCGCTCTGAGTCGCTGCCAGCCTTAGACGTAGTCTCAGCCTCCGAAGCACCGGTCGGGCTAGCTTCTTTGACGACTTTCTTTGGGGCCGACTGGGCGAACTTCCGGGTTTTCTCCAAAGCCGCGAGTTTGGAGTCGTAGCCTGAACGCCGTTTTGGATCCATCAGCGTCTCGTAAGCCTGTGTGATTCGCGCGAATGCCGATTCGATGTGCGCATGCAACGTCAATGAGGTCTGCAAGTGGAATTTGTCAGGGTGGTAAAGCCTGGCCAGAGCATAGTAGCTGTTCTTGATTCGCTCGGGCGGGGCGCTGGCAATGACGTTCAGTACTTCGTAGTGAGTGGTGGCGCTGTCGAGCCTCACCAGGAAAGCGTCCAGATCAGCTCTCTGGGTCTCCTCGGACGCCTCAACCTCCGGAAGCGGTTCCGGGGTGGTGGTGACAGTTGGGACAACAGGCCGCGGTCTGACCGCACCTTCTTTTCTGGCTTGTAACACGTTCGGCTTCTGCGCTCGTTCCATAAAGCCCCCAAGCACGAGACCGTAAAGTGTCCTCTTTGTTTCCAGATCGCCCATGCCGCTCAAAGCAATCAGTTCGCTAAGCTTTATTGGGACATCCACCCGCGAGATGACGAAGCCTTCAGCGGGCAAGAGGCCGTTGAAATTGGGTAAACCCGAGACCGGAGAGATCAGTTCTTCATCCGAAGGAAACCGCGGGGCGAATAATTCCAACTGCATTCTGCGGGCAGCCTCCAGCAGGAGGGCAGGAATATCGAGTTTCACCCTGACGGAGTCTCCAAGGAGGCTGCGGTCGTCGAACTCCCAGGTGCCCTTGGCCCAAAGCAAGGCCACACGGAGGATGTCACCGACTTGCCTCGTAAAGACAGGCTCCAGCGCTGGCTGGTCGATTACCCCTCTGCTGACCAACGCCGCGGCGAAGGTCGCGTCCGAACGATTGCCTGAGTTTGAGAGCTCTGGTTCGGAAACTAGTCCTTGTTTCTTGAGATACTCCGCAAGGCGCAACTCGCGAAGATTCGAAGCTGCGTAGATGACCTCACCATGATCAAAGTAAACGGCGGCTTTGACGCTTTCATGCTCTAGCCGCAATGTGCCCGAGAGCTCCTTTAGAGAGATCTCATGCACTAATTCGGCCAGCGGTCGGTCACTTAATTTGCCATTCATCAGTGGTAGCGAGACGGTTTGGTGTAACTCCAGCCGGGGTGCGTGCGAGTTTAGCCAAAGCATCATAGCGCACGAATCAAGGAAAAAAGAAGTAGGGGTTGACACTGGTACTTTTGACACCGGTCTCATGGGGCTCTATATTGATCACCCCAATCAATTTAAGTCATCGGCGCCTCCCAAGATCGTTAGCTCGTTAGCCTTAGGTGGATAACGACACGTCGGTAATGTTATGGGTCAGCTACTCAGTAACAACGAAATTCAGCCCAAGACCACCGAACGCGACGATGCTGAGAGCGAGTCGGCGTTGAAGTCTGATGCCAACGAAAGAGTCGAGCAGCTGATTGAACAGTTAAAGTTGCGAAGCGCTGAACTGGAAGATGCCAACCGCGAGCTGCGCCGCATTTCTCACTATCGCTCCTTATTCCTGGCGCGTATGTCGCACGAGCTACGTACACCGCTCACCTCAATTCTTGGATTCAGCGAGATTCTGCTCGAGCAGGAAATGCTAACTGCCGCGCAGAGCCGGTTTTGTAAAAAGATTCAGGATTCGGGACATCAACTTCAAACCAGTTTGAATCAATTGGTAGACCTTTCGCGGTTGGAAGGGGAGCAGCCCGAGATCTTCCTGCAGGAGTTTTCCGTACGCGAGGTGCTGCGCGAGTCGTGTGCGGCGGTGGCCCGCCCAGCCCTGATGAACCAGGTGGTCCTCGAATATGATCTCGCGCCTGAGGTTACGACCGTCGTATCTGATCAGGGAAAGTTGCGTCAGATTCTCTACAATTTTATCGGTTGGGCGGTGAGCCGGAGTAGTTCCGGCAAGGTTAGTGTTTACGCGGATTTGATCGATGGGGCGTTGATCCGGATCCGGATCGATGATAGCGGCGAACACCTGGCGGATCTGTCGCGGGTGTTTGATCCGGAAGAACTTCCAGGCGCACGTGAGGCTACCGTGAACGAGTTGGGCATAATCATCAGTCATCGTCTGATTGGTATTATTAGTGGCAGCGTAACGCTTCAGAATCGCGACGCCGGCGGCTTGCGCGTGCTCATTCAGTTACCAGCACGTCCCACGAAGGGATAGCCAACTGTGCCGGAAGAGATCGCTATCCGCGAATGCGTCACGATTGAGGAGTTCGATCAGTGTGTGCGACTGCAGCGGGAAGTTTTTGGACTCTCTGAACTTGAGATTTCTCCGCGCCGCCATTTGATCGTGTCGCGACAGGCCGGAGGCTGGACCCTGGGTGCCTTTCCAGCCCACTCCCCTGACCGGATCATCGGATTTGTGCATCATCTGGTGGCCATCCGGGGCGAGGATGAAATCATTGGCTACTCGCACATGATGGCTGTCCACAAGGATTATCAGAATCTAGGACTCGGTGCGCGGCTAAAATGGGCGCAGCGCGAGCGAGCACTTGCCGAAGGCCGGCGATTCATTAAGTGGACGTGGGAACCGATGCAGGCCCGCAACGCTCATTTCAACTTAAACCGTCTCGGCGTGGTGGTGCGGGCGTACGGGGAGAACTTTTACGGCACCGACTACGTGACGGATCCTGAGCAGCAGACTCCTGCGGCCACCGGACTTGCGAGCGATCGGCTCTTTGCTGGATGGGAACTGTCCTCGCCAAGGGTCGTGGCGCTAGCCTCTGGTGAAGAGCCGGCTCCTCCAAGCGGGGCGGTTGCGGCAATTGAGATTCCCGCGGACTGGGCCGGACTAATCAAACAGGATGTGAACCTGGCGAAACAGGAACAATTGAGGGTCCGTCAGGAATTTGTGCAAGCTCTTTCAACCGGACTTGTATGTGCTGGATTCGAGCGGTCAGTTACACGTCCCAGATACCTGCTCTACAATGATTTAAAATGACCTTTACCCGTTTCGATCGTTACGTCGATCGCCATGCGCGAAGTTTTACGGAGCGCTTGCAGACCCTCTGTCGCATGCCTTCAGTTGCGGCTCGCGGCACGGGCATGCGTGCAATGGCGGAAGCAGTCGAGCAAATGATGCAGCGAGCCGGAATCGGCACCCGCACGTTCAAGATGGGTACTGGCTACCCCATCATTTACGGAGAGTGCGGTGGCGGTCCGGAGACTTTTCTCGTCTACGGTCACTACGATGTTCAACCCGTCGGCCATTTGACTGATTGGTCGGTCGGGCCGTTTGCCGGAACCATCGTTGACGGAAAACTCTTCGCGCGAGGGGCGGCAAACAGTAAAGGAGACCTCGTGGCCAGGTTGGCAGCAGTCGAAGCCTATCAGAAGACGGTTGGCAAGTTACCGATATCGCTCCGATTCATAGTTGAAGGTGAGGATGGATTAGGTAGTCCGAGTCTCTACCGGTTCACAGCTCAACATCCTGAGTTGCTGGTTGCCAGGGGTTGCATCTGGGATGAAGGCTATCGCGATACGAAGGAGCGTCCCGTTATCAGTCTGGGCTTCAAGGGGATTACTTTCCTCGAGCTGCGAGCACATGGCGCGCGATTAGACCTTCATTCGAAATGGGGCGCAATTGTTCCCAATCCGGCCTGGCGGTTGGTCCAGGCTTTGGCCACCATTAGCTCTCCAAAAGGTGTGATCACTATTGACGGTTTCTCTTCTAATGTTGCACCCATTTGTGATGAGGATGCTGAAGCCTTGAAAGCTATCGAGCTTGACGAAGCAGGGCTCAAGAAGGAGTTTCGCATCGGCGGATGGGTGCGGGCCATGAAAGGACAGGCCCTGGTAAAGGAGCACATCTTTGGTCCGACCTGCACCATCTGCGGGATTCAAACCGGACACACAGATGCCGGCGCCAAAACAGTCCTACCCAGCACCGCGATGGCCCGGCTCGACTTCCGGCTGGTGCCCGATCTTACTCCCGACATAGTGCACAAATTGCTGAGGCAGCATCTGGATGTTCGCGGGTTCAAAGATATTGAGATTATCGAACTGGGCAGCGCGCCCCTGGCCAAGGCGCCCGCAAGTTCGCTGGTGGCGCGAGCCGTGATTGGACCGGCCAAGGAAGTCTATGGACTGGCGCCGCTGGTTTATCCGATGGATCCTTCGAGTGGACCGGTGGGTGCTGTTTGCGGAGTTTCATCTCCAGCTACCCCGGTCGCGTCCTTTGGTATCAGTTACGCGGGCTCGAATCCGCATGGCCCAGACGAGAACATTCGAGTCGATGATTTTTTGCAGAGCATCAAGTTTATCGGGCGGGTGATCAACAGTCTCGGCGAGACCGCCGGCGAGAATAGAACCAGGACCGGCAGCCTCACCAAAACCACTGGCGCCCTGGAAGGCAAGGCGGTTGCTCAGTAGCCGGGACGGGGAAAGAGTCGGGGGAAGAAGTTGGCCACTGCTCAAACAATCGGAAAAGAGATCGAAAAACTGCGGGAAGAGATTCGGCGGCACGAGGAACTCTATTACGTCAAAGACGACCCCGAAATCTCCGACGCGGAATACGACCAACTGCTCGAGCGGCTGAAGAAACTTGAAGAGGAGCAGCCGCAACTCATAACTCCTGACAGCCCCACTCAACGGGTTGGTGGGCGACCAGCCGAGGGTTTTCCCGAAGTTGTCCATCGCCGGCCCATGCTTTCCCTCGACAATAGTTACAGCATCGAAGAGTTGCGGGCATTCGACCAACGTTGTCAGAAGTTGGCCGAAGGCCGGGCCCTGGAGTATGTCGCAGAGCTCAAAATAGACGGCGTGTCGATCTCGCTTCACTACGACAATCAGATTCTGGCGCGCGGAGTCACTCGCGGCGATGGACGTATTGGCGAGGAGGTAACTCAGAATGTGCGCACGATACGCAGCGTTCCGCTGAGACTGCGGACCAACGGAGAATCAGTGAGCAAAGAATTGGAAGTGCGGGGCGAAGTGTTCATACCGCGCAGCGTGTTCGAGAAAACCAACGCTGATCGAGAAGAGCAGGGCGAACCGCGTTTCGCAAATCCTCGCAATGCCGCCGCGGGCACGCTCCGTCAACTCGATTCCAGGATCGTTGCGACCCGCAAGCTGGATTTGTTTGCCTACGACCTGATCGCCGGCGAGCGCAAACCCTTTGCGACCCATTGGGAAGCCCTCAACTGGCTCGAACGGGCAGGCTTCCGCGTCAATCCTCACCGGGAGCTTTGCCGTTCGATAGAAGAGGTAATTGAGTTTTGCAACCGCATGGAAACGCAACGCGACGACCTTAACTACGAGATCGACGGGCTGGTAGTAAAGGTCAACTCGACAGCGTTGCAGGACGAGTTTGGGGCGACTCAGAAAGCACCGCGTTGGGCTGCCGCGTACAAGTACCCGGCCCGGCAGGCCACCACAAAAGTGCTCGACATCACTGTTCAGGTTGGGCGCACGGGTGCGTTAACGCCGGTGGCCAATCTGGAGCCGGTTCTACTCGCCGGGACCACAGTCTCGCGGGCTACGCTGCACAACGCCGATGAAATCAAACGCCTGGGGGTCCGTATTGGTGATTGGGTATTGATAGAAAAGGGTGGCGAAGTAATCCCAAAAGTCTTGAAGGTAATCGAGTCGCAACGCACTGGAGATGAAAAGCGGTTTCGCATGCCGAAGAAATGCCCGGTGTGCGGAGGCGAGATTCTGAAAGTGGAAGGCGAGGTGGTCGCTCGTTGTGTGGCGGCCGATTGTGCGGCGCAGCTTATGGGCCGCTTGCTCCACTTTGCCTCTCGGCGGGCCATGCGCATCGAGGGACTGGGCGAGTCGCTCGTCGATCAGATGGTTGAGAAAAAAATGGTGCGCGATGCCGGGGATCTGTACCAGCTGACATTGGAAGAGATAGCCGGTCTTGAGCGCATGGCCAAAAAGTCAGCGGAAAATCTGCTGGCACAAATCGAAGCGAGCAAATCCCGCGATCTTTCCAACTTGATTTATGCGTTGGGCATCCGCCATGTCGGGGACCGAACCGCGGCAATACTCGCCAGGCATTTCGGCTCACTTGAGGCGTTGAGCGAAGCGAGTGAGACCGCCCTTGACGACATTCCTGAAATTGGCTTAACGGTAGCCCAGAGCGTGCGCGGATGGTTTGACGATGCGGGGAACGTGGATCTCTGCCGGCGTTTGCAAACTGCCGGCGTGCGTACAAAGATCGAGCAGACCGAGAATACGGTGTTAGATGAAAGGTTTGGCGGCAAACAGTTTGTCCTCACCGGAACGCTACCGGGGTATTCGCGCGATGAGGTGCGGGCGATGATCGAGAGTCGTGGCGGACGCGTTACGTCCTCCGTTAGTAAGAAGACTGACTACGTTATCGCGGGCGACGAGGCGGGCTCTAAATTAGACAAGGCGATCTCGTTGGGAGTTACCGTCCTGGATGAAGCGGGGTTCAGAGGAATGTTAGGGTAAGATGGTCACAGGAGAAAATATGGCAACGTCGGAAGACACAAAGAAGAAACTAGAACTGCTTTATACCCTTTTCTGCGACGACGTTCGCCTCGAGGTTGGTAACAAGCTCTCGTTCATGGGCGTATTTCAGAACATCATGGTCCAGCAAGTACCTGTCTCGCTGATCAAGTTTGCCGTGGTCAACCACTGGCGCGGCGAGGGCGTGCATTTGTCGGAAGTGCGCATCCTCACGACTGACCGCAAGCACCCGGTAGTAGTCTCTCAGCCCACTCGCTTCGAGATTACGGCGGGAGGTTTTGCCGACAACATCAGTTTCTTCGTTAATGTTACGTTTCCGACAGCCGGGCAGTACTGGGTGCAGACACTGATCGACTCAAATCTCTTTGCGGAGCAGTCGTTGACCGTTTCCGATGGTCGCGAGGCTCAGACTGAGAGTGCGTCCGAGGCCGTCAACTGAAGGGGAAGGATGAAGGCGGAAGGCGGAAGGCGGAAGGCGGAAGGCGGAAGGATGAACCGGCTTCCCTCATTCCGTTTTCATCCTTCCGCCTTCCGCCTTCATCCTTCCGCGGCCACCGCACTCCAAAGTCAGTACTCGATGCCCAGCAACTTTATTTTGGAATTCAGAGTAGTGGGCTTTATCTGCAGTAGTCTGGCCGCCTTGGCCTGACATCCGTGGGTGCGCTCCAGGGCGAGCCTGATCAGCTCAATCTCGAAGCGCTCAACCTCTTTATAGAAGTCGATGCCCTCAGTGAGGTTTAGGCTCCTCAAGTGAGCCGACGCTTCAGTAAAGGCTTTATCGCGAGCCAGGTTTTGGGTTTCATTCAGAAGCGACAAGGCCAGCGTAACCAGCCGCTGGACGCGGTCGCGCACCGGGTGATCAGCAATTCTCAGCTGTACCGGTGAGTTGGCGGATAAAGACGATTCTCGCAAGCGTGGATTAGCTGGTTCGACAGCGGCCGCACGTTCAAAGCTCATTTTATTTCCCCTTTGTGAATTACTTCCAGATTCCGCTCTCAAATACGAAAACACCGCCCCACAGCCTCTTGTGGCAAGTTTATTCTAATCAAGGAACGCTGTGCGGCGGCCATAGTTCCCTAAAAATAGGACGAAAAAAGCGAGCCCTCATTAACAGAGCTCGCGTCTCTACCCGGTAGATTTGGTGCGGATGAGAGGACTTGAACCTCCACGATGTCTCCATCACAGGCTTCTGAGACCTGCGCGTCTGCCAGTTCCGCCACATCCGCAAGTGGGTTTGCATTATGCGAAGGCGGTTAGAGAGTGTCAAGAAAGCAGGCCTTTGGCCTTCGGCCTTTGGTTTTTTAAACAAAGCTCAAAGCTAGGCACCAAGACCAAAGGCCCAGGATTAGAGCCCTGTTCCTAAGGTGGCATTGCGAAACCGGGCGGCGTCCCGTATAAGTCGAGGGAATGGTGGCTGAACCAACTGTACCTGCTGCTAGTCTCCGGGAACGCCTCGATGAGGTTCGCGAAAAGATTGCGACCGTGACCAGGCGCTGCGGTCGCGAACCAAAAGAAGTCACGCTGGTGGCCGTTAGCAAGACACACCCGGTCGAGGTTGTAAGGGAAGCATTCGCGTTGGGTGCAACAGACTTTGGTGAAAATCGTATTCAGGAAGCAGAGACCAAAATCCCCGCGCTAGGGATGCAGGCGGCGCGCTGGCACCTAATAGGTCACTTGCAAGCGAACAAGGCACGCCGCGCAGTCAGGCTGTTTGACATTGTCCATACGCTTGATTCAGTCTCACTGGCCCATCGACTCGATCGATCTTGCGCCGAAGAAGACCGTAATGAGTTGTCGGTCCTGATTCAAGTTGATCTTGCGGGCGAGGAGACGAAGTCCGGGGTGGCGGCAAGCGGCTTAACTGAGTTTGCAGGGATTGTGAATCAATGTGCGCGGCTGCGCTGCCAGGGGTTGATGATCCTGCCTCCCTATTTTGAAGATGCAGAACAGGTGCGTCCGTTTTTCCGAAGATTGCGCGAACTACGTGATGAACTTCAGGCGGCAGGGCATTTCGGTGAACATCGAGGCGAGCTCTCGATGGGGATGAGTCATGATTTTGAAGTAGCGATTGAAGAAGGCGCCACGATTGTACGGGTAGGAACCGCAATCTTCGGTGAACGTATTCCCTAAGCCATGATAATTATCGATCTAGTTTCCGTGGTCATTCGGTACGTTACTATCGGCGCGACAGTCGGCGTAATTTTGCTGGTTCTCGCGCGGGTCATAGTGAACGCTGCCGACATGAATCCATTTAGTCGCACAGCTCTTAACGTGCGGCAATTCAGTGACCCGCTGGTGAACCCGGTGCGTCGGTTTTTGCTCTCGTACCGTCTTGACCAAAAAATTGCTCCGTTCGTCACGATATTGATCGCCATTCTGATCGGCTTCTTGCTACTGGAGATGTTCGGATCTGTGTTTTTCACCTTGCGCGGTGTGCTTACCAGCGTGCAGCGCGGAGACATTCTGTCGCTATTCGGTTATGTCCTGTTCGCCGTTCTTGCTGCCTACTCCCTGATGATCGTTGCGCGGATCCTGTTTTCGTGGGGTATGAGCTATGGAAACCGCACGATGCGTTTTCTCGTGAGAGTGACTGAACCAATTCTTGGCCCCTTTCGCAAGATTATTCCGCCGCTCGGTATGTTCGACGTTTCTCCGATGGTCGTCCTATTGATCTTGCACCTGTGTCAGCGGGCCATCGTTGGAAGTTTGATCCGCTAGCAGGCTGCTGAAAACAGATACGATCCACTAATACACACGAACCCACGAAACCGATGCCCTTATTCGTGAGACTCCGTGCGATTTCGCGGGTCGCTTTGCCGCATCTGTTGCTGTTTACCGTGATCCCCTACACGCAAAGCGCCGATAGCATAGTCTTCAAGGTGCAGGTAGTGCCTCGTGCCTCGCGCAGCGAGATTGTGGGCGAGCACAATAATGCGCTACGTGTTCGGCTCGCGGCACCGCCGGTTGATGGCGCGGCCAATGAAGAGCTGGTGAGACTCCTGGCGCGCGCTTTGCGGGTTCCGCGGAGCGCTGTCGAGATCACAGCGGGGCACTCGGCAAAACTCAAGACCGTGCGCGTCGCCGGTCTGGAGTCCGCCGCGTTGGTGAGTCTCTGCATTCCTCAAGGTCCAAAGCGCTGAATATACTCACCTGAAGTAATTAAACGCCTCGACCATCTCGGCATTGACGAAGTTGCCGTTAAACTGATTTAGCTTCGCCAGACAGAAGGTCACCTGGTTCACGGTCGGACACGTTCCGAGTCTCTCAAAGACTGGAGTCTTGTGATATATTCCGTTGCCTTAACAACCCGCGATTTTGAGCTCAAAAGGAACCATTTCTAGAAATGTCTGGACATTCAAAGTGGCATAGTATCAAGCACAAGAAAGGCGCGCTCGATGCCAAGCGCGGGAAATTATTTACCAAGTTCATCAAAGAAATAACGGTCGCGGCACGCTCAGGTGGCGGCGATCCGGATGGGAATGCCCGATTGCGCAAGGCAATTCTCGACGCCAAGGCCGGGAACATGCCTAACGAGACCATTGAACGGGCCGTGCGACGCGGCACTGGCGAAGAAGAAGGCGTGAATTACGAAGAGATCACCTACGAGGGGTACGGTCCCGGCGGCGTGGCGTTGTTGATTGAGTCGGTGACTGATAACCGCAATCGCACCGTGGCTGAGATTCGCCATGCGTTTTCCAAAAATGGCGGTAACCTTGCCGCTGCCGGCGCCGTGGCCTGGATGTTTGAGAAGAAGGGTTACATCGTCGTCGACAAGGCTGCGAAATCAGAGGACGAGTTGTTTGAGATTGTTACGGATGCAGGAGCGGAAGACCTGCGCGACGACGTAGACAACTTTGAAATCATCACCGCTCCGGCAGATTTCGATAGCGTCCTGGAGGCGGTTAAGAAGTCGGGGATTGAGCCGCAGATGGCTGAGGTTGAGATGGTGGCCAAAGAGTATAAGAAGCTCGAGGGAACCGAAGCCAAACAGATGCTCAAGCTAATGGAAACTCTGGAAGATCACGACGACGTCCAGAAGGTCTCGGCGAATTTCGACATCAGCGATGCGGACATGGCCGCTGCTGGGTAGGTG
>JAMQPI010000494.1 GCA_023717565.1 Pyrinomonadaceae bacterium
TCAGCAACCAGATCTTCCTTGATCATGTCCAGAAGATTCTCACCTTCGACGTACTCGGCATGGCTCCGCGTTGTCAATCCATCCGGATCAAAATTTGGCTCACCGCCCAGCTGCACTATCCGTTGGGCAATGAGATCCGCATGTCCCTGCTCTTCATTCGCGTGCTGGAGAAACTCCGCCGCGACGCCCTCGGCATGAATCCCCGAGGCCATGAAATAGTGACGTCTGTAACGCAGCACGCAGACGATTTCAGTGGCCAGGGCCTCGTTCAGAATTTTGACCACCGTTTCCCGATCGGCGCTGTAGCCCTCGGTTACGGCTCCCTGCTCGATGTGTTTCCGCGCACGTTCGCGCAAAGTCTTGATGTCTGTAAGAAACGGTTTGTCAGACACTGCTTTTACTCCTGGTTGATCAGCCACGGCTTTTCACTCCTGCAAATAGATTTTGGGGGAGCCACGATATTACGCGCAGGAAGGTGCCGGATCAAGCCAGCCATTCATTACTGGCGGATCGATTTGAGTTATTCCGCCGTGACTCTTCCCTGAATTCTGATGTCGTTGGAAGCCACCGTATCGGTCACTACGTCAATAGGTGCCCGCCAGACCAGGGTCTTAATGCGGCAAGTACCAGTGTTGTCTTCGCGGCAATAGAAGAGCGTGAGTTGAACGCGAACCTCTGCTTTTCCCGCTTCATACGCCCGAAACGAGATACGCAGGGGAAGACGCAGATTCTTTGAGGTCGCTTTCACTTCTCTTTCGCGTCCGGTGGCTCCGCTTGCCGAGGAAGAGACCAGTCCGACTTGCGGGCCACCACTCTCAACAGAGACTCTGTAGCGCTGTGGTGCCATTGGATTTAAGTGATAACCCGCAGGCAAGTCTACCTGGACCACCAGAGTGCCGTCCTGGTTTGCGCGCAGGCGTTGTGATGCCAATATGACCTCTTCGGAATTTGGCCCGGCATCGGAATCAGTCGAGACGGCCGCTATCAGGGCGGCGGGCGGCTCGAGACCTTTGATTCGAAGAGTCGAGGTTTCCTTCGTCTTCAAATCGACGACTCGGACCGCATGGTTGTTTGTGTCCGCAACATAAAGCTTATTGTTGGCGACGCTCAAGCCCGCTGGTTCGTAGAGAGAAGGTGATGGGCCGTCGCTCTGCCCCGGCTTGCCCGTCCCGAACAATGTCCTCACTGAGCGCGTGGCCGGATCGAGTTGTTTGATCTTGTGATTGTAAGTGTCAGCAATCAGCACTTTGCCATCAAGTGCGTAGAGCCCCAACGGATGTTGCAAGCGGACGTCGTCACTAACCCCATCAACATCCCCGAACTTAAACAGGTCACCACCGACGACGGTTTGCACCAGACCGCTGTTGAGGTCGATGGCGCGGATAATGTTCGACTCGCTGTCAGCGACAAAAAGACTCTTGCCGTCAGTGGCCAACCCGGAAGGCTGGGCAAAACCGGCTTCCAGCAGTGGGCCATCAAGACGAGCTTCGCGACCCGATCCGGCAAACGTGGACACAGTCTCGGCATCGAGATCAAGCTTCCAGATTTGGTGCGGGCCGGCCATTGCAATGTAAAGAGTCCTGCCCACGAGCTGAAGATCCCAGGGAGAATTGAGACCGATCTGGCGCCCGGGCCCTTGCTTGAAGTAAACGAGCGATTGTTTGCCGGTACCTGCGATTGTCGTCACGGTTCGGGCTTTTAGATCAACACGGCGAATGAGATGGTTCTCGGTATCAGCGACATATAAGTTGTCACCATCCAGCGACATCCCCTGCGGTCGATAGAAGCTGGCCTTATCGAAGGCGCCATCTGCGAAGGCCCGTTCTCCAGTACCGATCGTTTCCACGAGAGTACCGTCGAGTTTTGTGATCACAATGCGGTTGTGATTTGAATCAGCAATGAACAGCCGGTCGCCTTTGGCATCTGCGAGCACCTTGCCTGGAAAGGCAAGCGGCAGGATCCCCACCTTGGCGCGCTCCAAAGCTAGTTTAAGCGGCTCTTCGTTCAGCTCACCGCGTTGGCGAAAGTCGTCGACAATTTTTGCAATGGCCCTATCGATACGATCGTAGTTGCCCTCGCCGGAGATTGATCCAACCATGTAACCGGCCGGATCTATTAAGATCTGAGTGGGCCAGGCGCGGATGCCGTAACTCTGCCACACCTTAAACTCCGCATCGTTGTAGACTGGATGCTCGATCTCGTAACGCAGGATGATCCGACGAATATTCTCCGTCTCCTTCTCGTTCTCGAATTTCGCTGAGTGCACACCGATAACTACCAGTTGGTTCGCATACTTCTCTTCGAGCCTCTTCAGATCCGGAATTATGTGAATGCAGTTGATGCAGCCGTAGGTCCAAAAATCCAGCAGCACTACCTTACCCTTCAGTGCCGCCAGTGATAGCGATTTCTCGGTATTGAGCCAGCCACGCCCACCAGCAATTTCGGGTGCGCGCACGCGAACCCCCTGTTGTGCAGACATAAAAATGCCTTTCGTTCTATTGATCCTGTCACCCCAGGCGGTGCCGGCGAAGCTACAGGATAGCAACACCGTAACGACAATTAGTACTCGGTAGATCATTCGTGTTTGTGCGGAGCTACCGCGCGCTCATCCATGGAAACCAATCCTTTTCGGCCCGTATTGATGATTAGAGTAGTCATTCTAACGCGCCACGAGTGTACTTGCCAGAATGAGTCCAAGGTGTTACAGAACCGGGAGTAGCGACCGCACTTAACCAACATGATCATGTGTATGAGTGCCGGGATGCTGATGCATCGCGCTATAATGCAATCCAGTCTTGTAGTGGCTATCGGGCAATCAATGAGTGATGAAACGTTCAGTGGGCGGCATTCGACTTTGAACAACACGTCAGAGGCAGGTTCATTCCGGGATGACTTCTTGCGCGACGGCAACCCTCAGACCACGCGCAAACTGCAGCTCCTGTCGGTTGGTCCACTCGTGCTCGGTGTATTCGAGGACGAGATTGCTACGATTGCGGAATGGCGCCGGCCCACACCGCTGCCTCAAGCGCCACCCGCGGTGCTGGGTGTGGTTTCCATTCAAGGACGCATGTTGACAGTCCTGGATCCGGTCAGTTTGTTCGGTGAAACTACCTCGCGTCTTGGCTTCCCGCCAGGGCTCCTGGTTGCCCTGCGTGGTGATGAACAAATTGGTCTGGCGGTTAAAACCAAAGGCGATACACTTGATCTTGCGTTGCAGGACATCCAGCCGCCATCAGACCCGGCTAACAGGGCCCTGGGCGGAACTATCCAATACCGCGAGCTACTGGTGAACGTAATTCAAGTCGGAGGACTATTCCCGGCAGCATTGCGGGGTCGCGAACGTCGCCGCCGTCGTTTCTGATGCGCCTCAGTGTGAAATCCTCTCCCCGGTGTTAGAATCAACCAAATCGTTTTGGAGAAGTGTTCGGGCGTTCGGAAAGTGGCATTACCTCTTGTCTACCCGCCGCTCATCGGTTTCACCGCCTTGTTAGCATGAAGGATCAAGCTTTTCACACTTTGGAGTTCGACCAGCTGCGGGCACTTGTTCGCCGCGGAGCACAGACGTCAATGGGGCGCGCGCGCGTCGACGCTCTGGTGCCGCATGATTCGTTGCCGAATCTGAAAAATGCGCTGGCTGCTTCTGCCGAGTGCGTGCAATTGAGAAAACGCGGCGCGACGTGGTCGTTCAGCGAGCTAAGAGAGCCGGCAGAGGCCATTGCGCGGCTGCGAGTAGAGGGGACTTCGCTAGAACCAGTCACAATTCTTGAATTAGCGCGGTTGTGCGAACAGGTAATGTCGGCCCGCGCAGCCATCATGGCCGAGCGCGACGAGTCGCCCGTGTTGGCAGAAATCGTGGCGAGTCTCCCACGCGAGTTGAACAGCATCACGGCGCGCGTCGCCAACAAGATTCTACCCAGCGGCGATCTCGACGACCGCGCCAGTCCCGAACTGGCTCGTATTCGTCATGAAATAACAAAGCTTCGTTCCAGCATAACGCGTTCCCTGGAAAACCTGATGCGCAGATCGGAAGAGGCGGTGCAGGATGAGCTGGTCACAATCCGAAACGACCGCTTTGTAATTCCAGTGAAGTCTGACCACCGCGGCCACATCAAAGGCGTGGCTCACGGTTTCTCGTCCTCTGGGGCGACAGCTTTTGTTGAGCCGCTCGAGACAATTGATGCCAACAACGAATTGCAGAGTCTGCGAGAAACTGAAGAGCGGGAGATCTACCGTATCCTGTTCGCCCTGACGGAGGAGCTGCGGCTGCAGTTGGCAGGAATCGAGATGGCCGCCGCCGCGGTTGCTGAACTCGATTTCATAAACGCCAAAGCGGTCTTTCACCAAAAGTTCAATTGTGTAATTCCCGAGGTGGGCAGTGGCACTCTTCAGTTCGCAGAAGCCCGGCACCCGCTGCTTGAAGAAAACCTCCGCGCCTCAAGCGGCGCAGTGGTGCCAGTTTCATTTTCACTCGACGAAGACCACGACTCCATGATCATCTCGGGGGCCAACGCCGGTGGCAAGACGGTCGTGCTCAAAACTGCCGGATTACTTTCGCTCATGGCTCTCTCGGGACTGCCGGTACCCGCACGCCACGCCCTGGTTCCTTTCTTTTCCTCGGTACTGGCCGATATTGGCGATCATCAGTCGCTGGCCGCAAATCTCTCGACCTTCACGTCGCACGTGGCCAACATCTCGCGCATGATCGAACTCTGCCAGGCCCCCGCCCTGGTGCTCCTTGACGAAGTGGGTACGGGAACCGATCCTGAAGAGGGATCCGCGCTGGGAGTTGCTGTGGTTGATCATTTCCGCAGAGTCTGCGGCGCGTATGTGATGGCCACCACACATTACGGTGGCCTGAAGGTGTACGCGGCAAACGAAGAGAGGGTGCAAAACGCGAGCGTTGAGTTTGATGACAAGACTCTGCGACCAACATATCGTTTGCTGGTCGGGGTTGCCGGGTCATCTTCCGGTCTCGAGATCGCTCGACGCTTCGGGATCTCAGGCGAAATAATAGCCGCTGCTTCTGCGAGTGTAACTGACTCTTCGCGTCAGGCCGCAGAATATCTGCGCCGCATCAAACTCGAATCGGAGGAAGCCGCCAGCTTGAGGGAGGCGCTCGAGGAGGAGCGGGTTGCGGTCGCGGAGAAGTTTGCGTCCCTCGAGAAAGAAGCTGAAAAGAAAGAACGCCAGCGCCAGACTTCCTTTCAAGCGGCGCTCGAGAAAATCGTTAACGAGTTTGAACGAAGATCCCGGGAACTGCTGGCCACGGTCCAGGATAGATCCGAGAGGCTCAAGCTTGAACGAGAAACCCAACGTCGCGTAGCGGAACTAAAACGTGAAGCCCAGCGCGTAGCGAACTCTTCGCGCGGCCGGGAACCGAGTGCTGCTCCCACTAATTCGGGCCCACGACCCGTTCGGGTTATGCGAGAGGGTCAGCTGGTTACCGGCGGTCAAGCTACCGGGGCTTCGCTCAAAGCTTCGGGTCAGCACTCGACCGAGTCCGAGGATGCAGACTACATTGCGGCACCGGTGAGAGATATCGCAATCGGCGATCGAGTACGACTGATTTCGTTTGGCTCGATCGGCATCGTTGACAGTATCAAAGGCGATGAAGCTGAGATTAGGGTAAAGTCGCTGCGATTGAGAGAAAAACTGGAGAACCTGGAACTGGTTGAGGTGGCTGCGCCGGTCAAAAGTAGCGGACGCTTTTCGAAGTTACGGAATACCAGAGGACCGGAGATACAACTAAGTACGACAGACACCCAAACTCGGTCCGAGCTGAATGTGATTGGACAGAGAGCGGATGAAGCAGTTGAGGCGGTCGACAAGTTTCTCGATGCGGCCTCGCTTTCCGGCACTAGCCACCTACGGATCGTTCACGGTCATGGCACCGGCGCGCTTCGGCGCGCCATCGGCGAGCTCTTGAAGGATCATCCGCACGTGGCCCGTTTCGCAGCCGCACCGCAAGATCAAGGCGGCTCAGGTGCTACCGTGGTAGAACTCAGGCAATAGCAAAGTATGCGCTACCCACAGACGTTCATCGAAGATCTCAAACGCCAGTCCGACATTGTGCGGGTCATCCAGGACTATGTGACCTTGAAAAAGAAGGGCGCAAACTGGACGGCCTGCTGCCCGTTTCACAAAGAGAAGACGGCCTCATTCTCAGTCAGCCCGACCAAAGAGATCTTCTACTGCTTCGGTTGCCACAAGGGCGGGTCGGTCTTCACTTTCGTAATGGAGATGGAACGAGTCTCGTTTCCTGACGCGATCAGGATCGTTGCTGAAAAGAGTGGTGTGCCGTTGCCCAGGTTGGTTGACGACAGCCGCTTCGAAGCCCGGCGACTGGAAGTGGATGAAGTTATTGAACTCAACAAGTGGGCGCTCGAGTGGTGGGAGCAGCAACTGGTGCACGGAGGCGCTGAGTCTCAAATAGGACGAGCCTATCTTGAGAAGAGAGAGATTAACGATGAAACGCGAATGACGTTTCGTCTGGGTTATGCACCCGATAGCTGGGATGCGCTCTCATCGCACCTCAGACAAAAGGGTGCCAGCCAGATCCAGATTGAACGCAGCGGGCTGGTAGTAAAGAAAGAAGAGGGTGGCTCGTATGACCGCTTTCGTGGGCGACTGATTGTTCCAGTCATGGACATCCAGGGTCGCCCGATAGCGTTTGGCGGCCGCACTCTAAAAGATGAGGACGCGAAGTATATTAATTCGCCCGAAACCGCCGCCTACGTGAAGGGGCGAAACCTTTTTGGTTTGAACCTCACGCGGGATGAAATCCGCCGGCAGGGTTATGCGATTCTGGTCGAGGGGTTTCTTGACCTGATTGTTCCCTACCAGTTTGGTATTCGTAACGTAGTTGCCAGTCTCGGCACGGCGCTCACACCGGACCAAGTGAAACTGTTGGCTCGGTTTGCGCGTAAGGTGGTAGTCAACTATGATGGTGACCGAGCAGGCGTGCAGGCAGCAAAGAAAGCAATCGAAACTCTTTTGGCAGAAGATCTCGAGGTG
>JAMQPI010000079.1 GCA_023717565.1 Pyrinomonadaceae bacterium
GTTTCTGTCGCGTGCAAAGCCGTTCTGGTAGTAGTTATAACGAATGAATGCGAGTGTGTGCCATGACTCTATTCGAGTGAGCAGCCGCGGATGGATCTCCGGGTGGCGCAATAGGAAGTAGTTAAAACCGGCGGCGAAGGCATCACACAGCGACCGCATATGCGGATCGAGCCTGGCATACTCTGCTCTGGCCAGGCGCGGGATCTCGAGCGCATGGTTCAATCTATCTTCATCGAGCGTTTCCTCACCGTAGACTTCAGATAACCGCCCGAGAGCGCTGATGAAGTTCTGTTCGACGCGCCAGAAGTTGTCTTCGGCCTGAGCATACGCGAATCCGAATACGGTGCTGGCGTCGGTCCGACCAAAAACGTGTGGAACGCCGTAAGTGTCGCGGTAGATGGTTACTGCCCTGGCGAGTTGCATGAGTTTATCTGAGGACAACTCTGGCGAGGTCTCCGTGACTTTTGCGGGTGACGGCCCGATTGGAGGGCTGACATCCTTTCCGTGCGCTTCTACAAAAGGAACGCACAGCAGGAAGATAAGAACCAATCTGGACGCCGGATGTATAGCTCTTGAGGGTGACGTTTGGTCCATATATTGACTTCTCTGTCTATCCCAGTGCTGTGCTCGCTCTTAATTTAGGTTCTTACTTCTGATGATAGGCTAAACATGCCGAGATGGACGGCAAGATACTCAAGGAACCGGGCCGAGTCAACGCAGTCATATTAGATAACATAAATCAGGCGTTAAGCTGGTCTCGACTAAGATCCAGCGGAATAACCTTCAAAAAACTGACGTAGGTTGTCCGGGCGGTGTATCATTGTGTCGCTCGTCCATCCCAGCTGTTGGATCAGACACGCATCTTGTCTGAGACTAAGGATTATCAAATGCGAAAACAATTTGTTCTCTCGCTGTGTGTACTATCTGCTCTTTTGATTTTAAGCTGTGCCAAATCGGAACCGGATCCCGGAACTAATAAAGCCACCGAGACGAAGCCGGCAACGACTTCCACTCCGACTTCAACTGCGAACAGCAGCACCGGCATCGGCGTTCCGGAGTGCGACGACTATCTTGCCAAGTACGATGCTTGCATTTCAAACAAGGTCCCAGAAGCGGCTCGGGCGCAATACAAGGGTACATTGGAA
Organism: Pyrinomonadaceae bacterium; assembly: GCA_023717565.1. Lineage (GTDB taxonomy): Bacteria > Acidobacteriota > Blastocatellia > Pyrinomonadales > Pyrinomonadaceae > PSRF01. The sequence goes on from JAMQPI010000079.1 coordinate 1,146, forward strand.
CAGGTGCGGAGTTCGTGGAAACAACTCGCGGGCAACCCAGCAACGAAAGCGAGCCTGGCACAGGCCTGCAAGACCGCGACCGAACAGGCGCGCACGGCCATGAAATCCTTCCAATGCGATTTCTGATAGTGAACGAATGGTCACGGCTTTGATAGTGATTCGGTGCGGTTGTCTAATAGAGAACCCGCTTGGTTTATGGGAGCTGCGGCATTTTAGACAAGTGCCGCGGCTCCCTGACTCTGGACGAACAGTTGACACTGGTAGTCTTAGCTGTCGTCTCTATAATTCGCTTCTGAGTCTCACATGTTGAAACAGGCTGTTTCGCATTATCACAATCTGCTCAAGGAAGGTAATCTAGCCGAAGAATCCCGGGCGATGCTCGACGAAGGTCTGGAGCGGTCCCGGCTGATCTTCGGCGGCCGTCGGCTTTCACCCTACCTGCGTCCACACTTCGTAACTGAAGAAGACTTCGAGCGCATTTGCAAAATTTGCGAGACGGTCTGGTCTGCGATTGAGAAAGTGAAGGACGCGGCCATCGACGACCCAACGATTGTTAACGATCTAGGCCTAACGGCTATCGAACGGGAGTTGATTAGCATCGATCCCGGCTACAAAGCGGTGTCGCCAACTTCCCGCCTGGATTCCTTTCTCACCGATGCGGCTTATAGCTTCGTGGAACTGAATGGGGAGAGTCCCGCCGGTATTGCTTATGCCGACGCCGCTTACGATATTTTCTCGGCGCTGCCAGTGATGAAGCGCTTTACCGAGAGATACAACCTTCGCCCGCTCTACGGCCGCCGCTTCCTGCTGGCTGTGCTGCTGGAGTCCTACGCAGAGTTTCTCGGTCGCCAGCCTGACCGGACTCCGCAGATCGCCATCGTCGATCTCAAGGACATGCCCACGCAGAAAGAGTTTGAGTTATTTAAAGAGTTCTTTGAGGCCCAGGGTTATTCTTCAATTATTTGTTCACCTGACCAACTGCAGTTCGACAACAACCGCTTGCACCTGGGCGACTTTGAGATTGACATCGTCTATAAGCGTTTGTTGGTAAATGAGTATCTACCGATCATGACGGAGTGTCCGGCGCTACTCGATGCTTACCGCGCCGGAGCTGTTTGTGTGGTGAACAGTTTTCGATCAAAGCTCATTCACAAGAAGGCACTTTTCGCTGTGTTGACCAGCGCGAACCGGTCGCATTTGTTTACCGAGGACGAACGGGCAGCAATCAGCGCCCATGTGCCCTGGACACGTCTTGTACGCGCCGAGATGAGCGACTACAAGCAGGAAGAAATCGACCTGCTGAAGTTTGTTAGGGAAAACCGGCACAAGTTGGTGTTAAAGCCTAATGATGACTACGGGGGCCATGGCATCACGATTGGCTGGAACACGGATGAGAGCGCCTGGAATGAAGCCGTTCAAAGTGCTCTGGCAAACGCCGACTACGTAGTTCAGGAGCGGGTTCCGACTGCCCGTGAGATATTCCCGGCGCTGAAGGACGACGGCAGCATTGAATTCGCCGAGCAGTTAGTCGATCTCGATCCATTGCTGTTCAACGGCAAGGTGGGATCCGCGTTCACGCGATTGTCGTTTACCGAGCTGGCCAACGTCACCTCGGGCGGCGGGATGGTTCCGACGTACATAATCAGCGAAAGGAAATAGCCCAAAGCGTGTACAATGCGCCGGTCTGATCCTTTGGGATCGATGTAGGAGGTCTCCCGTGGTTGATAGGATTAATGACAATCCGACCCGGTCGGAAGAGCGGCGTCAAAGTGATCGCTCACGTCTGATAGTCGACGTTTTCTTTGACGGTAAGGACGGAACCGGAGTAGCCAGCACCCAGGACATAGGCGTGGGCGGGCTTTACATGAACACGCAAATCGACCTGCCCGAGGGCGCTTTGTTACTGATGCGCATTCCGTTTGGCGAGGACAGCCAGGTCGTGATAAACGGTGAGGTGGTTTATCGGAATCCAGGTCGTGGAGTAGGCGTTCGCTTTCATGGCCTCTCCGAAGCTGACCGCGCTATGCTGGAACTGCAAGTTGGTAAGGTGTGAATGTCCTCTCCCGGCCCTCAACTTCGATGGAGCGAGCTTCCGGCCAGGACTCGCGAGGCTTTGACTGGCAAACTAGTGGGACTCTGGGGAGCAGCGAGCGATGAAGCGGCTTTCGACTCGTTGGCCGAAGACAAACAGCAAGCCCTCCTACTGATCCTCCTCCGGGTCCAGGCTAAGGATCTCTGGCATCTGATAAGAAGCATTGATAACGTGTACGGCGAGAGTGGAGTGGGCATGGGGTTCGCCGCCTGGCCGTCGATTCAGTCGACGCTTTCACGACGGAAGGATTTCACCAAGCTGTTTGCCAACCACAAAGATACCACCGGGGGCTTTTACGAGAAGGGACGGCCCGATGCTGTGCTCCATTTCCTCTTTCAGGAGGGCAGCCCGCCAAAATGGTACGTCCATTTCGATCTCCATAGCCCGGTGCATTCGGTCGGCAGTGCCGTCAGGCACCTTCGGCACGAGTTCATCGGGAAGATTTGTCCGGACTGGAAGATGATCAAACAGTGTTTGAAAGTTTAAGCGCTGAACTCCCGCGGGAATATCCAGGCGCGGTGAATAAGGCAGGGTGGTGGTCCGAGCTGCAGCTCGTGCCCAAGAAGGAGCGGCCATATGTTCGATCAATTCACGCTGGGAATTGAAGAAGAGTTTCAGATCGTCGACCCAAGCACCCGTGAGTTGCGGTCGCACGTGGTAGAGATTCTCGAAGAGGGCGTGATGCTGTTGGGAGAACAGATAAAGCCCGAGATGATCCAATCGATGGTTGAGGTGGGCACTGGAATCTGCCACAACATCCAGGAAGCTCGGGCGGACATTACCAATCTGCGCAGCGTGATCTCGAGCCTGGCGCGAAAGAAAGGCCTGGTAATCATTGCGGCTTCTACGCACCCCATCTCGCGTTGGCAAGATCAAAAGATCTTTGAGGACGAGCGCTATGAACTATTAGTGCAGGAACTGCAAACCGTAGCCCGTTCGTTGCTGATTTTCGGGTTGCATGTCCATGTGGGCGTTCCGGATAGAGACCGGCAGATGCACATTATGAACGCAGCTCGCTACTTCCTGCCACATGTTCTTGCGCTTACCACTTCATCCCCGTTCTGGATGGCCCACAACACGGGATTGAAATCCTATCGCTGCGAAATCTTCAAGCAGTTTCCGCGCACTGACATCCCCGACCATTTCGATTCGTACTCTAGTTTTGAGCGCTACATCGATCTGCTGATCAAAACGAAGTGTATCGACAACGGCAAGAAGATTTGGTGGGATGTGCGGCCGCATCCGTTCTTTCCCACATTGGAGTTTCGCGTTTGCGACATTCCGACCAGGGTCGACGACACCATTGCCATTGCCGCGCTTTTTCAGGCAATCGTCGCCAAGCTCAACAGCCTTATTGAAAGGAACCTGGGCTTTCGCCTCTATCGGCGGTTACTGATTCAGGAGAACAAATGGCGAGCAGTGCGGTATGGCTTAGACGGGATGATGATCGATTTTGGTAAGCAGAAGGAAGTCCCAACACGCGATTTGATTCATGAGTTGTTGGATTTCGTAGACGATGTGGTCGACCCGCTGGGCTCACGTAAGGAGATTGAGCACATCTATACCATCATGGAGCGCGGTACTTCAGCGGATGAACAGCTTGAGGTTTACCATAACAGCAACAACGATCTAAACGCAGTCGTGGACCGGCTAATCGAGCGGACCATTGAGAATGTTCCAACCACTGCGCAGGTCGATCTCTCGGAGGTCAAGACCTCAACCTCGAC
>JAMQPI010000517.1 GCA_023717565.1 Pyrinomonadaceae bacterium
CGTCAATGTGAAGAGGCTATCAATGGCGCTCCCGTGACTGAGCGACAGTCGATTCAACTAGTGAAGCGACTTCGAGACGTGGAAGGCGCTCTGGGGTTGCGGATGCGCGCGCGTGACGCGAGGCAGGCAATACAAAGGTAAAGCATGGTCTTTGGCCTTTGGCCTTTGGCCTTGGTCTTGAGCCTTGGGCCTTGGTCTTGAACTGAATAGCTTCAACCACTAAAGCCAAAGGCCAAAGACCAAAGGCCAAAGGCCCAAGTTTCTAAGATTCCGATACCGCATCTTCTTTTCAGAAAAAAACCAATGCTTGAATACGTTTCTTCTACCGTCGATCACATCAGGCGCGAACTCGCCAAAGTAATCGTGGGCCAGGAGGCTCCCATCGAGCAGATCCTGATCGCGCTGCTGGCGGAAGGTCATGCCCTGATCGAAGGCGTTCCCGGGACGGCGAAAACGCTGACTGTAAAAACACTGTCCCGAATCGTCAATGCCGACTTTGGCCGGATCCAGTTCACGCCGGACCTGATGCCTTCGGACATCACCGGCACAAATATCTTCAACGTCGCCACATCCAGCTTCAGTCTCCGGCAGGGGCCCATCTTCACAGACATTCTCCTGGCCGATGAGATCAACCGGACTCCGCCAAAAACGCAGGCCGCCTTGCTCGAGGCGATGGAAGAGCGCCAGGTGACGATCGACGGTGAGGCCCATTCGCTCTCACCAATCTTCACCGTGTTGGCCACCGAGAACCCCATCGAGTACGAGGGAACCTATCCGCTGCCCGAGGCCCAGCTCGATCGCTTTGTGTTAAAGATCCAGCTTGATTATCCCGAAGAAGAACACGAGCGACAGGTGGTTGCCAACTGGGACGCGGGTTTTAACTCGCGCCGGCTTGATCAGGTTGACATTCAACCGCTGGCCGACCCTGATGCCATATCTCGTTGTCGTCGCGAAGTGAGCAAGACGCGTATGGAGACGGGAGTACAACACTATGCAGTGGACATTGTTCGGCGCACCCGCTCGCATCCATTTGTTCATTACGGTGCGAGTCCGCGCGCCTCAGTAGCTTTGCTGCTGTGCTCGAAAGCTCTGTCCGCCATCCGCGGGCGGGAGTTTGCCACCCCTGATGACGTCCGCGACATAGCGCGGCCAGTGCTGCGCCACCGCCTGGCGTTGCGCGCCGAAGCAGAACTCGACGGCGCTACTCCGGACGCGGTGATTTCGGACATTTTGAAAAGCGCTCAAGTGCCAAGATAATTGGATTTTAGATTTGTAATTTTTGATTTTTGATTTGTGAGTGTGCACTCTTGATCGAACTACTCAACCTGACGCTTTTTAGAGTCAAGGCAATCAAGTCGGAGGAACCACTCAACAATCGCAAGTCGTAAATCTAAAATCAGAAATCCAAAATCAAAAATCCATTGCATTTCGTCTTCAGCAAACTGTTCTACCTGCTAATCGCCCTCGGCTTCATTCCCTTGTCGCTTTCCTGGGGGCGTCCGTGGCTGCGTTGGGTGGTGCTCACCTACGATCTCTTTATTGTTGGTCTCGCGATCATTGATGCGCAGCGCGGGCGCCTGCCCAGGGGCATGCAGATTCAACGAGAATTTGGCGGACGCTTCGCCGTCGGCGCTGAAACTCAAGTTCACATCAAGATCCAAAACAATACTCCTCGACCGTTCTCTCTTAGTATCAAAGACGAATACCCGCCGCAGATGAAAGTGTCCGGAATGCGCGAAGCTAAGATGCGTCTGGATGGGCAAAGCTCTGCGTCGCTTATCTACGGTCTGACGCCACCGAAGCGAGGCCGGTTCGAGTTTGGACTAACAGTCGTGCGGTTTCTTTCACCGTTAAGATTGACGTGGAGTGAAACCAAAGTGGGTGAACCGACAACGGTGAAAGTCTATCCCAACATGAGACGCGCTCGTGAAGCAGAGCTGAAAGCCCTCGGAGCGCGCTCGCTGGTCTCTGCCCACCGCAAGACCTCCTGGCGCGGTGAGGGCCGTGAGTTCGAATCCCTGCGCGAGTATGTGCGCGGCGACGAACTGCGGCACATTTCCTGGACCGCTACGGCGCGCCGCGGAAAGCTGACCACGCGCCAGTATCAGACTGAGCGCGACCAGACGATTCTGATTGCCCTCGATGCCGGTCGTTTGATGACCGCCCGGATCGAGCAGGAAACAAAACTGGATTCCGCTGTGCATGCTGCGCTGGCACTGATGTCGGCGGCCGCCAGAGGCGGTGACAATGCGGGCATTGTGGTGTTCGGCCGGCGGATTCAGAGTTACTTGCCACCCGGTCGCGGCCGCGATCATATTGAAGCTGCGCTCGAAGCGCTCTATTCGGTAGAACCGGAAATGATCGAGCCTTCTTATGCGCGCGCGCTGGAGTTTATTGCGGCTAATAGCAAGCGCAGATCGTTGGTAGTGCTGCTGACCGATCTCGTGGATGAAGAGGGCTCGAAGGAGTTGCTCGTATCGCTCAGATTGCTTCGTCCTCGCCACCTACCGCTGGTGGTCACCATTGCCGATCGCGACTTGAAGGCTGTGGTGCGTGATGCGCCGGAAACCGCGCGAGAGTTGTTTACGCAGTCAGTTGCCGAAGAGATCATGCACCTTCGCGAAGCCGCATTGCGTCTTGTCGAATCACAGGGCGGCCTCGCGCTCGACGTCACTGCGGCCGCGCTGGCGCCTGCGTTACTAGAGAAATACTTGCAAGTGAAGGAAAGGGGACTATTATGAGGGTCATAGGGTAACAGGGGAAAAGGGAAACTGTCTGAAACCTCACACCTCAGAAAGGACTGAACCTCATGAATCAAAGAAAACAAGTTCGTAGCTTTGAAGACCTTATGGTCTGGCAAATGGGTATTGAACTAGTAAAGCGAGTCTATTTGTTGACCGCGACAGGTAGCCCTTAGTAAGGATTTTGGTCTCCGAGATCAAATCCGTCGCGCCTCCGTTTCAGTGCCAACTAACATTGCGGATGGTTTTGAGCGCGGGTCTCGGAAGGAATACTTGCAATTCCTGAATTTTGCCAAAGGATCTGCAGGAGAAGTTCGAAGCCTCCTTCGAGTGGCTTTAGAAGTTGGCTATCTTGAGGTCGCTGTTTATGAAGAGCTCAAGAACACAGCCGCAAAGCTGAGTGCTTGTCTGTATAACCAGATGAAAGCGCTTCGGAACGCCCGAGAATGATTAAGACTGGACGATCTAAAACAATTGCCGACTGAAGTCGCGTATTACCCTTTTCCCCCGTTAACCTGTTCCCCTGTTTCCCGCACTTCGTCGCGGCCAGCTAGCAACAAGTATGAATAGAGAGCGATGCCAGTAATCGCCGCGATACTGTACTTAATCCGGGGATCAATGGGGGCTGGTGAGATGAACCCTTCAATGGTGCCGGCCAGCACGAGCCACACCGCCACTCCCATCATCAAGCGAATCGCTTCTTTCCCACGAGTCGTGAGCGCATCTGCTCGCGAGAGGTCGCCGGGCATAATCAAAGCGCTACCTATCAGGAGCCCCGCCCCGCCGGCAATGAAGATGCAGGAAAGTTCAATTACCCCGTGACCTACCATGAAGGTAACGAGATCATTTCCAAAGCCGGCGCGATATGTGAGCGCCAGGACCGATCCAATAAGCGCTCCGTTATAAGCCAGCACGAACAACGTGCCCACACCAAACATCGCCCCGGACGCAAAGGTATAGAAGGTCACCTGAATGTTGTTAGTCATTATCACGCTGGCGCCTACCTGGTTTGCTTCATTCAGATTTTCCCACCAATGCGTCTTCGTTTCGATATTGAGTTCGCGGAACGCCGCTGGCACCCCTGCCAGTTCTGAAAACTCCGTGTCGCGGTAACTACCTACAAACCCTATTACGCCAAACACCAGGAACACGCTGAACGATAGTGCGGTGTAGCGCCATGTGCGTCGAAAGGTACGCGGCAGCTCACGCGCGAAGAAGGAGCGGATGCGCTCTCCGCCTTGAGCGTCGGCCCGGTAAATGCGGCCATGCGCTCGAATCACCAGACTGTTCAGGTAATTAGTCAGCCGCGGATCGCGCGACTCGGCGCGTGCTACGGCCAGGTCAGACGCGGTGCGGCGATAGATACGACCCAGCTCGCGCACTTCTTCACGTTGCAAAAGTTTCAGAGAAGTCCGATCAATCCGGGCCAGCAGATCCTCGAGTCGCTGCCAGGCATTCTTACGATTGTTGATGAAAGGAGTAGACATTTCCGATTGCCAATTGCCGATTAGGATAACGCCGAGAAGCATATTACCTCGATCAGGGTGGCAAAGGATCGTTGAAGATCGTAAATTGACAACAGCATTAGCAATTGGCCAATGAAAGGCTGAATTCCTCTGTCAAACGAACATTCACAAATCGGCAATCGGCAATCGGCGATTGGCAATGCTTTGGTTGAGTGTGTCCCAAATTTCAGCGAAGGTCGCCGGGTTGGGGTAGTAGAGCGGCTGGCGAACGCTATCGCGACGGTCGAAACCGCGTGCGTGCTGGACACCCACATCGACCCGGATCACAACCGATCTGTTATTACCTTTGTGGCGGCCCCGGCGATGATCGTGGAGGCGGCGGTTCGGGTCGTTGCTCTGGCGGCTGAGCTGATCGACATGCGAAGCCACTCGGGACAACATCCGCGGCTGGGTGCTACGGACGTGCTGCCTTTCGTGCCCGTTCGCGGAGTGACTCTTGACGATTGTGTGAAGCTGGCCCATCAGGCTGGCGAACGGATTGCCCGAGAACTCTCCATCCCAGTCTTTTATTATGAGCGGGCCGCCCTGAAACCCGGTCGAGTAAACCTTGAAGACGTGCGCCGCGGTGCGCTTGAGTTGCTGCGCGAGCAAATAGCACAAGAACCCGCTCGGGCACCCGATGTCGGTCCCCTAAGAGTGCACGAAACTGCGGGCGCCATCGCCGTGGGCGCTCGACCATTTCTCATCGCTTTCAATGTCAATCTTCGCTCTTCCAATCTGGCCATCGCCCGCCAGATCGCCCGCGCGGTGAGGGCCAGGCATGGAGGGCTTCCTTTCTTAAAGGCCCTGGGATTCGAGTTGAGCACGCGCGGCCTGGTGCAGGTTTCCATGAATCTGGTGAAT
>JAMQPI010000547.1 GCA_023717565.1 Pyrinomonadaceae bacterium
GCATGTCAACTCTAATCAAAGTCGGCAAGCGCCGGTTCGTTCGAATCAACTTCTCATAAAGGCGGTGACACTATGTCCGAAGAAAACAAAGCCCTCATCCGTCGCTGGTTTGAGGAGGTATGGAACAAGGGGCGGGAGGAAGCAATCGACGAGATGTTTGCGGAAGATGGTATCGCCCACGGACTGGCTGACGAAGCCGGCCAGCCTTTGCTCGGCGCGGTAGGCTTCAAACCGTTCTTCCAAAGGTTCCGGACGGCCTTTCCCGACATCCAAGTGGTCGTTGAGGACACTGTTTCCGAAGGCGACAAGGTCGTGGCGCGTTGCAGCGTACGCGGAAAGCACCAGTCCGATAGTCTAGGCTTCGCGGCAACCAATCAGCCAATGGACATTACAGGCATCTGCATCGTGCGTGTCCATGACGGCAAGATCGTCGAGGCTTGGAACAACTTCGACTTTATGACGATGTTCAAACAGCTCGGCGCGCTCTAACAAGATGTCGGCAGCGATCGTCACGGAAGATACTCTAATTATCGAGACACCCGAGCGGGTGCCGTTGCACTTCGCCCTGGCCTCGATTGGCAACCGCTTCCTAGCCTGTACTATCGATCACGCGATGCAAGCGCTGACGGTTGTCCTGATGGCGATCGCTTTCTTAACCCTGGCAAACTTTTCGAGTTTGAGCGATGAGCTTACCAGCGCACCGAAGTGGGTCTACGCAGTTGCAATCCTGGTGTTGTTTCTAATTGTCTCGGGCTACTTCGCTTTCTTTGAGTGGCTTTGGAATGGACAGACACCCGGAAAACGTTGGCTTAAACTGCGCGTAATTCGTGAAGACGGCCGCCCGGTAACCTTTTGGGAGGCCGCTGTCAGGAACCTGCTGCGGAGCATCGATATTATGCCCGCGCCTTTCTACTCAATTGGATTGATTTCGGTTTTTACTACCGCGAGAGATCAGCGAGTCGGAGACCTGGTGGCCGGCACGGTGGTGGTGCGCGAGCGTGAGGCAGAGGCCCCCGCCTTTGCTCAAGTGTTCGCTGCAGATGTTAGTGATCCGGCGTTACGTCGATCGTTCAGGCCCGTGGAGTTCATCGCCGATCTTAACGGATTGACGGAATCCGAGATCCAGGTGGTGGAAACATTTCTGCGACGACGTTGGGATCTGCAAGATATACCGCGTCAGTGGATGGCCTGGCGTGTCTCGCTACCTATCATGTACAAGACTCGCCCCGCTTATGATCTCGCAACGTTTACATATGAGGGGTTTCTGGAAGAGCTACTCCATCGCTACCGCGCTACTCACCGGTTCAGAGAATAGCCAGGGTAGCGTTGAAGGCGTAAGCCTACTTTTCCCAGATGATTGGGAACAGCGCACCCGCCTTCTCTGGCGTCATGGTAACTCCGACTAGCTTTAAGGCGTGGGCTAGCACCGTATCACGTTTAGCGGCCATGTCTTCTCCACTTGGTAGCAGTAGTTCGTCAGGCGTGACACCGACGTTTTCCAAACTCCTGCCGTCAGTCATGATTGCGTCAGCGTTCGTTATGCCCACTCCGAACGAGACTAGCGTGTTGGCTCCGAGGTCGTGCGGGTAGACTCGGGCACGCATCACCGCTCCCGCAGAGAGATCGCCGACCACCACGCCTCGCTTTTCCATTTGCATCACGCGCGCGAACAGTTCCGACGATGACCCGGATTCGCTGTCAATGAGAATGACGAGTTTGCCCGAATAGGTTGACCTGCCGCGCGTTTTAGCGATCAGCGGCTTGGTCTGTTTGCGCTCTTTGACATCGGCTACTTTCAGGTCTTTGTCAAAGAATTGCCCGATCAGACGCAGCAGGGTAACCTCGGCACCGCCGCCGTTGCCGCGCAAATCCAGCACCAAGGCCCCCCGCTTACTCGCCTTGTCCATCATTTCGTCAATAGCGCTCTCACTCAGATCGAACGCAGGCATATTCCAAACAAACGCACCGCCGACATTCTCGTAGTAACGGTGGCGACGGTTGCGGAAATCGTCCTCGATCTCCCTGATATAGTCGTTAATCTCGATATCAGTAGTGAGGTTGCGCACGACCTGGCCGTGTTTGATTTTAGCCTTAAGCTCAAGGTCGCGCGGTTCACCGCCGGGGCTTTGTACGAGGACTCGCAACGCGGGACGGGGACTAAGTGCGCTGTAGTAATAGCGCATTTTCCAAAGGTCCCTGCGCGTCGGCTTGAACCGCTCTAGAGCAAGCAAGAGATCTCCCTCCTTGAGACCTTTCGCCTCAGCGTCACTGTCCGGCTTGACGGCCACGACGTAACACTTGTCGCCGATCATCTGCATTCGCCAACCGTAATTGATGGATTCCGGCCTGCTTGGGGGAAAGAATTTGGTGTGCGAGTCGTTCAGATCAAGCAACGTCTGGGCGATGATGCCGAACGCCTGGCTGAGCGAGGTCGCTTGTTTCACCTTTTCCTCGGCTGTCTTGAATCGGGCCTCAACGTCCATCCCGCGAAAATTCGGATCATAATAATTGTTCTTTAGGTCGCTCTTGACAATACTGAGCATTGAGAGAGCTCGCCCACGTTCGATTTGGTCGAACCCTTGTCCGTGCAGCGACTGGGGCGCGACGACGAGGCCCACCAGTCCAAAGGCTACAAGAAAGATGAGCTTGCGGGTGCGCGAAATGTTCACGTCCACTCCGGAGAAATTCACAGAAGTACCTCCTTTTGAAAATTGCTGGTAGTAGACCGCGAAGCAATGAGACGGCGACCTTGAGAATTGCACTATGCCACACGCTCATTTCGCTTTGCAAACCGTCTCCAGGACGTACCACGGAGGCAAATTGACGCATTCTTTTTCTATTTGGTAACCTCAAAGGTTCTCAAGCGGGCAGAAATTCTTACTGTGAGGTGCGAAGCAAGAAAATGTGGTCTGACGTTTTCATTTTAGGTGGTAAGCGAACGCCGATGGGCGAGTATGTTGGCGCGCTGAAAGATGTTTCGGCAATAGATTTGGGTGCGGTGGCCGCCAAAGGCGCACTCGAAGCTACCAACGTGGCTCCTGATGAGATCGACCACGCGGTCATTGGTAACGCGCTGCAAACTTCCGGCGATGCGATCTACGGAGCCAGGCACGTGGCGTTGAAAGCGGGCGTGCCTTTCGATCGTCCGGCGTTGACGGTGAACCGACTCTGCGGCAGCGGCATTCAGGCCATCGTTTCGGGCGCCCAAATGATTCAATTGGGCGAAGCGGCAACTGCCCTGGTGGGCGGTATGGAATCAATGTCGCAGGCGCCGCACGTAGTAAGAGGAGCCAGATCAGGTTTCGCCCTAGGCCAGGGCAAGCTTGAAGACAGCCTGATGGTCGCTTTGCTTGATACCTACTGCAACACTCCGATGGCCGGTACGGCGGAGAACCTCGCCCGAAAATTTGAGATCTCACGTGAAGAGCAGGATGCTTACGCCCTTCGTTCGCAGCAGGAAGCCAAACGTGCGCAAGATG
>JAMQPI010000572.1 GCA_023717565.1 Pyrinomonadaceae bacterium
TGCATGATCGCGTTGATTGTGAAGTCGCGGCGGCTCGCGGCGGTGTCAAAGCTCATTGAGGGATCGCCTTCAATGACGAACGCCCGGTGACCGCGACCAGCTTTGCGATCTCGCCGCGGGACGGATACGTCGATGTCATGATCCAGCTTGTAGACCGTGAACGCTTCGCCAACCACGTTGACACTGCCAAAGCCGTCCAACACTGCGCGAAGTTTGGCCGGATCAAGGCCATAGACCTCGAGATCCCAGTCCTTTGGTTGGGCGCCCATCAGCACATCGCGCACACAACCGCCGACCAGCAACGCCCGGCCGCCTTCCGCGTCGATGCTGCTGGCAAGTTTGAGTATTTTATCGGGAACCATTAGATTTTTGATTTTAGATTTTTGATTGAAAGCCCTGGCCGCGGAGCCAAGCATTGCTAAGCAATCAAAAATCTAAAATCACAAATCAAAAATCTTCGTCGGGGACTGTGATCTGAAATCCGCGTGTGGAAGGAATGCAGCTCAGCACCTGTACACGGTCGATTTTAGTCATTTCCGTTCGGGCTGCGTGCCAAAGCTTCACCCAGAAGGTTTTGGTATCACCGTGAATTGCGAACGTGGATCCGTCGTTCATGACGGCGACTGGTTCCGCAGTACAGCCGTCACGCAACTCTTCGAGTAGTTCAGGAATGAAAGGCCTAAACTGATCAAACTGTACGAGTAGAGCGCTCTCATCAACCTCGGCAGGCGGCAACTCAACCGGATCGCCCGATTCCAATAACAACCGGGTTTCTGTTTGCTCGTTACGTTTCTTTACTATCGGCATGATTTAGATTTTTGATTTGTGATTTTAGATTTTTGATTGAAACCCTTGTCCTCGAAGTTAAGTTCTGACTAGTGACAATCAAAAATCACGAATCAAAAATCAAAAATTCATTGGACTAACCTTTCAGTCTGGTCGACAAGTGTTCCGGAAGCTCCGAGACTTTAACCCTTTCCTGCTCCCACGTGTCTCGGTCCCGCACCGTCACAGCTTCGTCCTCAAGAGATTGGTGGTCGACGGTTACACAAAACGGTGTACCAATCTCATCCTGGCGCGCATACAGCTTCCCAATGCCGCCCGTGTCGTCATAGACCGCGCGCAACAACGGCTGTAGGGAGCGCTTGATCGCTTTGGCCATCCCAACAATCTCGGGCTTGTTTTTTGCCAGTGGCAAGATGGCAGCCTTGATGGGCGACAGCGTTGGATGAAGTTTCAGAATCACCCGAGTCTCGCCTTTGTCGTTAGTCTTTTCTGAATACGCATCCATAAGCACGGAAAGCACGGTGCGATTCACGCCTGCGGCCGGCTCGATCACATAAGGATAAAAACGCTCCTTGGTGGCTTCATCGAAATAGGACAAGTCCTCCGTCGAGTCAGGATTAAGGCGCTTTCCTTCCGCGTCCTCGGGTTTCTTTGAGTGGGTACGCAGATCGAAATCCGTTCGGTTGGCGATACCCATCAGCTCGTCCCACTGCCGGTCCTGCTCTTCGCGTTCAGGGAAAAAGCGATACTGGATATCAACCGTTCGTTTGGCGTAATGCGCCAGTTCCTCTTTTGGTTGTTCGTAGAGGCGTAAGTTGTTCGCCGAGATTCCCAGACCTGTGAACCAATTGAAGCAGTTATCAATCCAGTCCTGGTGAATCTTTTCGTCTTCGCCGGGCCGAACAAAATACTCCATTTCCATTTGCTCGAACTCGCGCGTACGAAAGATGAAGTTGCCGGGTGTCACTTCGTTGCGAAACGACTTGCCAATCTGCGCGACACCGAAGGGGAGTTTGCGACGACTGGTCGTCAAGACGTTGGCAAAGTTGATGAAGATGCCCTGCGCCGTCTCCGGTCGGAGATACACCAGCGACGAAGGATCGTCCTCGGCCGCGGCACCCACATGGGTACGAAACATCAGATTGAATGGTCGCGGTTCGGTCAGATCCTTCGATCCGCAGTTTGGACATTTGATACGTCGTTCGCGGATCGCTTTCGCTATAGCTTCGGGGGCTGGCAGCTCGCGTTCCTCTTCCGTGGGCAGATAATCCAGCTTATCGGCGCGGAACCGGCTGTTGCAATCACGGCAATCCACCAGCGGATCGCTAAACGTGTCTTCGTGTCCTGAGTACTTCCACGCCAGGCGATTGAGGATGATGGACGAGTCAACACCTTCCATGTCATCGCGCTCATAAACCATCCAGCGCCACCAGGCCTGCTTGACGTTGTTACAGAGTTCGACGCCAAACGGACCATAGTCCCAGGCGCTACCCAGCCCGCCGTAGATCTCAGACGATGGAAATACAAAGCCTCGCCGTTTGGCAAGCGAGACGATAGTTTCAATGTTCGGTGCACTCATAAGTTAGCGAATGGTAATGGTAAATTTTTGATCTGAATTCAGCTAACCGGAGATGGTAGCACACAGCAAAAAGGAGACAAGAGCGATGGCTCTTGTCTCCCCGTAAGGTCGATCGTATTCAACTTTGAGTAAGCAGGTGCTTGAGTCGCCTGCGGTGCCTAACGCTCCCCCAAACTTAAGTGCGTGGTTTTAGGACCGGCTTTTCGCGGGGAGGGCGAACGTCTCCGGGTTGCACGGTTGGCCGGGGCTGCGGAGGTGTGGCGCCGCTTGGCACGACCCACAGCTCGACACAATCCTCTTCACGGAAGCCG
>JAMQPI010000584.1 GCA_023717565.1 Pyrinomonadaceae bacterium
CCAGGCGGAACGAGCAACTCCTAGCTGTTCAATGTCTTAAGACGACTACTAGACTTTCTCAAGGCGCCGCCTGCCGATTCCCAGTGCATACAATCGCTGTTTCCTGAGTGGCTCTACTGCAAACTTGGTTCCGCAAAGCTTATCGGCTCGGCACCGTAATGTTCACGTCGACACGCTTGTTGCCGCTAAAGATGCGACCGCCAAAAACAACCAGTCCAACTAAGACGAGGATTACGAAGATCGCCAGGATGGCTACTACTCCAGTGCTGCCGCTGCCACTATCGTCTCCCATAGTTCTCCTCCTATCCAAAAAGGTTTCCGCTTTCTTGTTGAAGCGCCCGTTGCAAATGCCAAGCCGACAGTGCTGGAGCTTAACGATACCGACAGTGGTTTCTGGGACCTCCAATAGAAGCCCTCGCTAACCGGCCGACTTTTGAACGAAAAATGCTGGCATCGTTATTGCGCTGTAGAAGGTTAGCCGACGGTTCGGAGAGAACTACTGGTCGGTAAGTAAACAAAGACAACCCCGAATGTATAGGAAGCCAACACTCCGGCGGTTTTGTCGCAGTTGTTACTCACCTCAATCGACATCCTTCATCATCGCAACTCGGCGTGCCCACGGAGGAGACACCCCTACAATCTAATCGCCGAAAGGTCTGGCACTTCTCTTGCGAAGGTAACACCGAACCTACGCACGATGTCTCGTTACCGTGCAGCACATTTCAAAATAAACATGGAGGTAATGATTTAAATGGACGCTTTTGAACTCTTGAAGAGTGATCATAAGAAGGTGGCGGGTCTCCTGGAAAAGATTGACGGAACCACCGAACGTGCACTCAAAACGCGGGAAGAACTTTTCACTCAACTCAAAACCGAACTGGATATTCACGCGAAGATCGAGGAGACGATCTTTTATCCCGTGCTAGAGAAGGCCGAAGAATCCCGAGACATCACGCTCGAGGCATTCGAAGAGCATCGACTGGTGAAGCAACTGCTCAACGAACTAGCGGCAGAGGCCAAAGACGACGAGAAATGGACAGCGAAGTTTACTGTGTTGAAAGAGAACGTCGAGCATCACGTCGAAGAAGAGGAAGGCGAGTTGTTCAAGAAGGCGCGAAGAGTGCTCAGCAAAGAAGAGATCGAGGAACTTGGAACGCGCATGGAAGAAGCCAAGGTTAAGCAGAAAGCGGCCGCAGCCCGGTAGCAGTCTGACTACCCGGCACATCAACACTGCGCCGGTAAACCTGAATCGACACTTGCCAGTCTAGGAGAAATTCTATGGAGGGACCTTTACGCGGACTCCTGGCGGGAGCCGCAGCATGGAAGTTTGGTGGCGGGTGTATCTCCACCATATTGATTTTCATACTTGTGTTTTGGTTGCTGGGATTTGTGAGGTGCTAGTGGGGTAGCCGGAAAGGCGTGAAGTCCTTCCGTTTACAACCGAACGGACAGGCCAAGCCGCTGGCCTGTCCGCTTTTTTTGTAATGACTTACTGGGGTTTTGGAGGTAGGGGTTTGGCCAGGACGCCTGTGATTAAGTCGCTCATCCCAGCATCAGATCCCTGATGCCTAAACTTGTAGAACTCTGCCAGCTTATTTGATGACAGAGTCTTGCTCTGCGCATTCGCCGGGTCATTGCCTGCGGCCGCAACCGAGCGAGCGTACACATCAATAATCAGATCGATGACGACGTTCAGCTTTTCCAACGCCAATTTGCTCTGCGCTGTTTCCTCCTTCCCGGCAAAGCTCGCTTGAAAAGAGGCTGCCATTGTCTTGTAGGGACCGCTCTCGTACGCCGTTGCAATATAGTAGTAAATAGAGGGTGACTTCTTGAGATCAGTTTCAAACTGCGCCGCCTTGATTAACGGTGAGATGGCCCGATCAGGCGCGCTCTTCAAACTAAGAAATCCCACCGTGTAATACAGTTGAGCAAGGGTGTCGTCTTTATCTTTGAATGGCAACCAGCTTCCCGGGGATTTTCCGGCCTCAATGGCCTGAATGGCCTTATTCGCATACGCCTGGGCGTCGGCGTTGAACGTTTCGTTCTTTGCTGTTGTCACGGCCAGGTAGCCGGCGTAGCCGAGATGAATCAAAGCCGGAAGATAATTGGGTTCATCAGCCAAAATCTGCTTCCCGACGCTGTAAGCCCCGGCAAAATTCTTGGCGTTGTAGACGAGTTGCGGCAGCGTGCGTTTGCGCTCATCTCGTTCGTAAACGACGATCCAGTTCTGCAGATACTGAGTGTACTGATCCTTGTCCTTGGGATACCTCTTCAGATATTCCGTGGCAGCTTGATAGGCGGCGGTTTCATTCGTTTTTCGGTTGTTAACGAACCTCGTATAGACTTCGATCTTCACGGGATCGTCAGTCTCCTGGGCCATCGCTACCACCACCAACCCGGTGATTGGTGAGCGAGCGTCAAGCGACATCAATAAGAACGCCACGACCAGGGCACCGCCCACCGCTCGTTTAATCAAGTATTTCATTTTCACACATCCTCCAAAAGTATCCATTGCCTGAGATGCTAGAAAGCTTGTTAAAGGTTCTTCCCCCTTCCGAGGGTATGATCAGTATTCCTATCAAAGCAAACAGAGCCACGGAGATCTAGTGCCTTCTGGGGCCCCAATCGGCGAAAGGCGAGACCAGGTCGCCACTCATTGGCCCGACAAATCTCCTGACCCGAATCCGCGTTTATCAGGGCTTTTAACCTTGTGCATCCACACCGACCCTCTGCTACAATCTCGCCTATGAAAACACAATTTGCCCGCTCCATCGCAATCGTCCTGGTTATGCTTTTTGCTGTTTCGCCTCTCCTGGCCACTTGCGGAGGCGGTGGTGGGGGCGGTGGCGGTGGCATGGCTTCGGGCGGCTCAGCGCCGGAAGTCTACTACGTGCCGTGGAAGGTTCGAACACCCAAGGATCCTCCACCGAAAGGGTTGGTACTTTACTGGTTCCCAGCCTCGCAGGATGAGTTGAAAAAATCCAGCCTCCGCGCCTCGCGCACGCTTTCTCTTTACGCCGGTCAATGCATATCGATGGAGTTGGCAGACACCAAGAATCCTCAGGCCCCGAAACTCATCGGCGAATCGAAGCTGCCTGTGGCAGTGCTGGCCACACCAGACGGCACGCCGGTCAACAAGCTTGAGAATAAGGACGGTCGCCTTAAGGTCGAACTGGTGGAAAAGCTGGTCGCCAGCGAAGTAAAGCAGCGCGAGACAGCACTCGACACGCAATTGAAACAGGCAAAAGAGAAAGCGAAGGCAGGCGACAGCGCCGGCGCGATCCCGCTACTTAAGTCTGTTGCGGAACAGCAATGCATGTTTCCCAAGAAGGCGAAGGATGCCGCTAAGGAGTTGAAGAAACTCGGAGCCCAAGTTGCCGCTGTCGACGATAGTCAGTTCAGCGCCCCGGTCTTCGAGCCGAAACTAAGTGCCCGAATAGAGCGCACCATGCGACTCGGTCTAACGGCTGAGTTGAATGGAAGGTATCGTACAGCCGAGAAATATTACAGCGATGCGCATCGCATGGACCCTGCAGATCCTGCTCCGCTCCGTTACCTCGGCGAGGTTTATCGACATCACACTGGCGAGTGGGACAAAGCACGAACCACATTTGAAGCCATTCTCAATATGCCGGCAGATCCGCTCTCGCGTGCGGTGGCGCTTCATGGTCTTGGGAAAATGACCATTCACGATGGTGAATTCAAGGCCGGATTGGCGTTGATGGAAAGGTCGGTCGAGGCTTATCCGCTGGCGCTGACGTACCGGAACCTGGCCGTGTATTGGAATTCTGAAGGCGATCCGAAGAAGGGCAACGAATACACGCAACAGGCCCTGGCTCTCGATCCAAGCGATCCCTATAACATCGTTTTCGCGGCCGTCTTTATGGTGGCTTTTGGAAATAGAGATGAGGCCCTCAAGATCGCTCGTGAAAATGAAGCTCTACTCCCTGCTTCATATAATCTCGCGGCCGTTTATGCACAAACTGGACAACGCGACAAAGCGCTCTCGTTGCTGAAGCGCCACTTCTTCACTTACGAACGTTATCAGGCAGTTCGGGCAAAGGAGATGATGGAGGCACGCGTCGATGCGGTGTTTGATTCGATTCGTGAAGATCCGGCGTTTATGGCTCTCACCGCGGGCGCTGATGGCAAACTTGCGATGCCGATGAAGGGCATGA
>JAMQPI010000621.1 GCA_023717565.1 Pyrinomonadaceae bacterium
CACCAGAATCAGGTGTTCGCGCACGAGTGTGAGCATCTCGGCCCAGTTCTGCTGCAGGAAGGTCCAGAAGCTCATCTGTGCCCTCCTTTAAGATCTTCCTCGTCGTCACGAAGTAGCAGAGTCGCGAGATAGGCGCGCGCGTGTTCTTCGGTCGAGTTGAGAAAATTCTCAGGTGTTTCTACGAGGGCCAGTCGTCCGGCGTGCATGAGGGCCACACGCGAACCGAGACGCAATGCTTCACGCAAAACATGGGTCACGAAGATGGCGCTCTTGTTGAGTCTCCTGGTGAGCTCGCCAAATTCCTTTTGCAGGCTGGCGCGCCTCAAGGGATCGAGTGCGCCAAAGGGCTCATCCAGCAACAGCAATGGTGGATCTGCCGCGAGGGCTCGCGCCACACCTACCCGCTGGCGTTGTCCGCCCGACAATTCGCGCGGAAATCGTTGTGCAAACTTATCAGCGTCCAGCCCCACCAGCGCAAGCAGTTCAACGACGCGCTCTCTTATTCGTGTCGCTTCCCAGCCTTCCAACGAAGGCACCAGACCGACGTTGCGTTCGACCGTGAAATGAGGGAAGAGACCAGCGTCCTGAATCACATAACCAGTCCGCCGGCGCAAGCGTATTGGATCCCACTCAGTTGTAGGTTTGCCTTCAACCAACACCTGCCCCGAAGTGGGCGTCAGCAAGCGATTGATGAGCTTGAGAGTGGTTGTCTTGCCGCAGCCTGATTCGCCGAGCAAGACCAGAATCTCGCCTTGCCCAACTGTTAAGTCCAAGTCGGAAATGATCGGTGAAGAGAGGGCAGGAACGGAATAACTTACGTCGCGAAACTCTACGAGCGGGTTGTTATCAACTCCGGTCATATTCTGTTTATAGACTGGGAATATGCCTATACAGCGAGCAAGAGATTGCTGCTAAAACGTTGTTGCGAATCAAGCCAGGTCTGTTCACGCTTGAACCCGGTTTGTGTTGCCAACGCGTCGATATCTTGAAGGTCGTACTTGTAAGAGTTTTCTGTGTGAATCCGTTCGCCGGCGCTAAATTGAATCTCAATTCCCAGCTTACCAATCGCTATGGTCTGGGGCCGCGTGCTTTCCACATAGATTTCAACGCGGCCGATTTCTTCGTTATAAAAAGCGTGGTGCTTAAACGCATTCAGATTGAAATTACCATCGAGTTCACGATTAACGCGGGCCAGCAGATTCATGTTGAAAGCGGCGGTGATGCCCAGCGCATCGTCATAAGCAGGCTCGAGCACACTACGGTCCTTCTTCAGATCTGCTCCCAGCAGCAGCGCATCGCCTTCGCTCAGCACCCGTCGCAAAGCACGCAGAAAGGCCGGTGCTTCATCCCTGCCAAAGTTGCTGATGTTTGAACCAAGAAAGAGTGCGAGTGTACGACCCAATTTCTTGGTGCTAAGAGCTGACAAGCTATCAAAGTAGTCCGCGGCGTAGGCCTCAATACGGAGCCGGGGGAAGGATTGCAAAAGGATTCGGGAGCTGCTGTCCAGGGCAGAGGCTGAGATGTCAACAGGTATGAAAAGTAGATCTTTCTGCTTATTCAGCAACGCCTGGACGATCAATTTTGTTTTTGAAGCACTGCCACTTCCCATCTCCAGCAGGGTTTTGTGTCCCGCAACCGAGTTCACAATCTCATCAGCATAGCGCTCGATAATTTCATTCTCGGCGCGAGTGAGGTAATACTCCGGCAAGAGGCAGATAGCGTCGAAGAGTAGTGACCCAAGTTCGTCGTAGAAATACTTGGGCAACAGCCGTTTGGGTTCAGCAGACAACCCCTTGCGCACGTCCTCGGCAAAACCGGCCGACGGATCGCGCTTAACGAGGTTGTGGATCACCAGCCTGTCTTCGCCGATGTGGACCGGTTCTGTTTGCGCCACTTGCCCTCCTCGTTACCTTGCTTGTTCGAATTGCAGAGCCAGTCTTAATGCTGAGTTAGGGGGTGCACATCATAACTGATCAGTTCCATTAGCAACATGTCAGAACGGCGACCGCCTGGGCAGGCCCTCATTGTCGGGATGTCCTCCGTGCGCGCCCAGGTTCGCGCAACACTCAACTTTCGTCATTCTTCGCTTTTCGACGTTTGGGCGCCCACGGAGGACGCCCCTGCACTGCCTGCCGACATAAACCCTCAATTAATGCGCCGCTTGACCCATAGCCCTTTGCTAGGCAAGATCACCCTGCATGCCTTACCGGACCTTCAAAAACGCCCTGGCGGTGCCCAAGAGTGCTCTGGCAAGGTCAATTGCGGTCATGGGTCTGATGATTCTGGTTTTCTCTCCTGCAGCGGCACAAAACTACCAGCGGGAGTTGGATACCCCCGATAAAGTCTCGGTGTCCGTCAAGAACCTCAACGGACGCGTGGAAATCATTGCTGCTGAGACGCAACAAAACAAGGTTGCCGTCGAGGCCAACTCACGTGGCACCCCGGTTGATTCCACAGACCTCCAAATCGAGGCTAAGGGCGCGAACATACGGATTGATGTGAAGGACCGTGGGGACAAGGATCGCATCGATCTGGTGGTGCGAATTCCCCTCAGGTCGAAGGCTACCGTTGAAACCGAAGCGGGATCGGTTGATGTCATCGGAAACATTGAGTCTGCGGAGGTCACTACCAACACCGGCACCATTCACGCGGACGTACCTCTCGAAGCTTTGAAGTTCAACTTTCTCTGGCAGTCGAGCCGGCCGCGTTACTTGAGCGACGTGGAGCTTCCCGAAATCAAAGAGAAGCGCGGTGGCTTTTTCTCGATCTCAGGGAAACTTGGCGAGAAGAAACCAAGGAAAGAGGAACGCGTCGAGCTTAACTTCCTGACCCGGCGCGGCGTGGTACTGCTGAACGTAGATCCGGAGATGGTACCGAGCGATCTGAGCCAGCGACCGCTCACCGAAGCGGTGCGCGGTATTGTTCGCAGTGGCGACAGTCAGTTGATCGACTCCATCCGGAAAGTCTCGCCCAAAATGTTTGGCGACTACGCGAAGACTCTGCCACCGCCTGACAAGGAACCCACGCTTCGGCGTGGGCGGCCACCCGGACAAGTTGTCACTGTAGTCGCCCCGCAGTTGATGCGTTTGAACGCCAGCGTCACTGATCGAAATGGCCGGGCAATCGGCGGAATGAAAGCGACCGACTTTACGGTTTATGAGAACGGCACAGAGCGGACGGTTACCAACGTGGTGCCGACCCAGGAGCCATTCAATCTGGTCCTGCTGCTGGATGTGTCCGGCAGTGTGGAAGAGCGAATCGACTTTATTCGCAAGGCGGCGCGCGATTTTCTCAATACGGCCAGCCCGCAGGATCGGATCTCGATCATCAGTTTTCGCGACGACATCCAGCTGATTTCAGAATTCACCACCGATCGGCAGTTACTCTCCAGGAAACTGGATGAAATTGACGCCGGCGGGCCCACGGCCTTTTACGACGCGCTGGCATACGTGCTCGCCGATCCGTTGAAGAAGTTGCGGGGCGAGCGGACCGCAGTGGTGGTGATGTCTGACGGTGACGACAACAAGTCGTTTGTGCCGTTTCCCGCCTTGCTGGAAGCGCTCAGTGAATCCGGCGCGCTGGTTTATCCTCTCTACGTTCCATCGGGGTTGATTCCCGAGTCGAGTGTGCCCAGACCCGAAGTGACCATTGATCCGTTGCGCAGTCGCTATCTGACTCTGACCACGCGCGCTGAAGAAGAAGGGCAAAAACTGGCCGCGGCTTCGGGCGGTGTCTACTATCCAATTCGGCGGCTCGATGATCTGCAACGCGCTTACGATGACGTCGTACTGCAATTGCGTACGGCGTACACGATCACCTATGCCTCAAACTCGACTCCCTCGGGTAACCGGCGTGTCCGTGTGCGTGCTAATCGCGACGGCGCATCAGTGCGGCTGAGTCCCGTGGTGAACGTTGCTACGCCATGATCAGCGCCCCTCACATTATCGATGAAAGTCCTGGGCGCTCATGAATGAGATTGTAGAAGCTGAGCTTCTTAAGATTCAGACCGAACAAAACTTCAGGATTGTCTACGCTTGTGAGTCGGGCAGTCGCGCTTGGGGATTTCCGTCAGAGGACAGCGACTACGACGTTCGGTTTATTTATATAAATCCGCCAGAGTGGTATTTGTCCGTAGACCTTGAAAATCAGCCGGACGTTTTCGAGGTACCGATTACAGGCATTTTGGATATTAGCGGTTGGGACCTGCGAAAGGCACTGAAGCTGCTCTACAAATCAAATCCCCCTCTGTTAGAGTGGCTCAATTCGCCGATTTTATACTTGGAGATTCCGGAGATTGCTGCGCGGCTTAGAGACTTGATACCAGACTTTTATTCGCCAATCGCCTGTAGTCATCACTATCTTCACATGGCTCAGGGAAACTATCGTGAATACGCAAAAGGTGATGAAGTATGGGTCAAGAAGTATTTCTACATTTTGAGGCCACTCCTGGCAATCAGATGGATAGCGGAAGAAAAATCCGCAGTGCCTATGGAATTCCAGACTTTGGTGAACCGTTTGGTGCGTGACGAAGGTCTCAAAAAGAGTATTAGCGAACTGCTTCGCTTAAAGAAAGCTGGGAAAGAGTTGGATCGCGGACCCAAGATCCCGGAGCTGTCCGACTTTATTGAGCGTGAGTTCAATCGGCTTAAGAACGAGTTGCCGGAACAGATTGGGCCCAAACCCAACGTCGAGAAATTGAATGAGGTGTTTCGCTTTGCGTTAGCAACAGCCTGGTAACTATGTCTCAACCCCTCTTCGCAGCATTGTTTGACGAAACCGAGCGCGGGCCGATGACCGTTTCGGAGCTAACCGGCGCCGTCCGCAGTGCGCTCGAGGCGCGCTTCTCGTCAGTCTGCGTGGAAGGCGAGATCTCAAACTTCAAGGCGCATTCGTCCGGTCATTGGTATTTCACTCTTAAAGACGAAGGCGCACAGCTGCGCGCAAAATGTTTTCGGTCCGCTAACTCGCGCATACGATTTCGCCCGACTGACGGACTTCACGTCCGGGCGCGTGGCCGGTTGAGTGTTTATGAAGCGCGCGGGGATTACGAACTAGTTGTAGAAGCTCTCGATCCCGTGGGTGCCGGAGCCTTGCGCATCGCCTTTGAGCAGTTGCGCGATCGCTTGCAAGCCGAGGGACTGTTTGCGAAAGAGCTGAAAAGACCTTTGCCGGTCTTTCCGCGGCGAGTGGGCATTGTCACATCGCCGACTGGTGCAGCTATCCGCGACATTCTCAACGTCATTTCTCGCCGCACGCGCACGGTCCATGTGCTCTTTTCACCTGCGCGCGTGCAGGGCGATGGCGCTGGTAGCGACATAGCGCGAGCTATCAGATTGATTAACGAGCACCACAAACGGGCCGAGCGCGCGGGACGTACCGGCGATTTGATCGATGTGCTTATTGTTGGACGCGGTGGCGGTTCAACCGAAGACCTGTGGGCCTTCAATCAGGAGGAAGTTGCCCGCGCTATCAGGGCGTCAGTGATTCCGGTAATTTCAGCCGTTGGCCACGAGACTGATTTCACCATCGCCGATTTTGCCGCCGATTTGCGCGCCGCAACGCCTTCCGCCGCCGCCGAACTGGTGGCCGCTCAGGAAAGTCAGATCTGCTCGACGCTGACCGAGCTGGAACGCAATCTGTCGCGTCTGATGCGTTTCAAGATTGTTAAGGCCCGCACCAGAGTGCAAGAGCATGCTTTGTCCCAGGTCTTTGACGAGGTGCGATCGCGGATGCGGAATGCGCGAATCGAAACCAATTCCGCGACTCACCGGATGCAATTGCTAGTGAATCGGGCTGTCAAGAACGCGCGCGGACGTGCCGATGTGGTTTCTTTTCAGCTCTCACCCGCACGCCTGCAAACGCGTCTGGCCAACGCCAGGATGCGATTTGATACTGCATACGGCAGTTGCACTGGCTTGATGGATACACAGCTCGAAGAAGCCCGCACTCGACTCGGCCTGGCCGCAACTTCTCTCGACGCACTCTCGCCGTTGGCTGTGCTCCACCGGGGTTATGCCATCGCCCAGGACCAGTCCGGAAAGTTGCTGCGCGACGCGCAGTCTGCTTCGGTCGGCGATTCCATTCGGGTGCGGCTTGCTAAAGGCCGGCTCGAAGCACGCGTTGAGGGCATCGAGGAGACCTAACAAGTTGCTGACAAAGCTATGACTCCTGAGCAGAGAGCAGGCGGGCCCCAAAGCCGCAAGCGTTTCGTCATCAGTCTCGAGCAACCGCCCGCCGCGCAGGCTCCGACTGGACGCCGCGGCAGACGCTGGCCAAAAGTGCTAGCGGCGCTGGGAGTCATTATTGTCCTGATGGCTGTCTTAGCTGCAGCCGGGGGCTTTCTGTGGTGGCGCCATTACCAGACGACGCCCGCATACTCACTTGCGCTGCTCGTCGATGCGGTACAGCGCAATGATATGACTTTGGTTAATGAGATAGTCGATATTGACAAGATAGTCGATGGACTGGCGTCCGACGTTACCAAGAAATCTGTCGCCCGTTATGGTGGCACGCTCGTCCCCCAACAGCGCCGGCGCGTGGAAGCGCTGGTGCCAGTTTTGCTGCCGGGTGTGAAGCAAAACGTTCGTGATTCCTTAGTGAAACGATTGCGGGAGATTTCAGAGCAGTCCGAACCGAAGCCGTTCATCGTCCTCGCGCTTGGACTGCCATATGTTGTTAAGATTACGACCGACGGAGATACCGCCAGAGCTGTCGCGCCCGTGCAAGACCGTGAGATCGAGCTTACCCTTCAGCGCAACGGCGAGCGCTGGAAAGTGGAGGCGCTCAAAGATGACTCGGTCGTACCGCGCATCGTGGACGACATTATGAAAGACTTTCCCGCAATTGGGCCGCTTAGATAACATGACGAGTAACGAACAGCAGACCAGAACCTTCGAAGCCTCCCTTGAGGCGCTGGAACAAATCGTCCGTGAACTCGAGCGGGGCGACTTGCCGCTGGAAAAAAGTCTCGAGCTATTCGAGCAAGGCATCCGCCTCTCGCGAGAATGCCAGGAACGCCTCAGTCAAGCTGAACGTCGCATCGAGGTACTGTTGCGCGACAATCAGGGACGCCCGGTGACAACCCCCTTTGAAGATTCCAATGCTATGTCTCAGGAAAGCCCGGACGGAGAATGACAAGGTCTTCTGAGCTTTCATCGACGCCTGCCTTTGATTTGGAAGGTGGATTTGACGAACGCCGAGCGTTAATCGACGGCGCTCTCGATCGCCTTCTGCCCGGCGAATCTGTAGAGCCGGTCTCGGTGCACCAGGCGATTCGCTGGAGTGTCTTCGCCGGCGGCAAACGCTTCCGACCCATTCTGCTGCTGACCACCGGCGAAGTCTTCGGGGCTCGCCCCGAGGTTCTCCTGACCACTGCCTGTGCTCTGGAAATGATTCACACTTACTCGCTGATCCACGACGACCTGCCGTCGATGGATGACGACGAGTTGAGGCGTGGTCGGCCTACTTGTCACATACGATTTGATGAAGCAACCGCAATTCTTGCCGGCGACGCGTTGCAGACTCTGGCTTTTCAGATCATCGCTGACGAATCATTGCTCTCGGCTGACAAACGAGTTCTCCTGGTTAGTGAGTTAGGTCGCGCTGCCGGTACTCCCGCAGGAATGGTGGCGGGCCAAGCCCGTGACCTCGCGGCAGAATCGCGCGCGGTGACCAGCGGAGAGTTGGAGCAGATTCATAGTTTGAAGACTGCGGCGCTGATAATTGCTGCGGCCCGTTGCGGCGCCATTATTGCTGAGGCTACCGACCTCGAGCTTGAAGCTGTTGGTAAGTACGCGGCGCAACTCGGTCTTCTGTTTCAGATCACCGACGATCTTTTGGATGTTACGGCCACAGCAGAGACGCTGGGCAAGACCCCAGGCAAAGACGCCCGCGCGCAAAAAGCCACCTATCCATCGCTCTACGGAATAGAGAACGCACACCAGCGCGCGGAACTGGTTCACCAGGAGGCATGCGCTGTGCTGGAGCGGATCGACAAACCCACTGAGCCTCTGCGTGCGATTGCTGATTTCATATTGAACCGAAAGGCTTGAGTGAAATGCCATCCACACTCATAGACCTCAGCCACACCATCGAGCACGGCATGATCACTTACAAGGGACTGCCGGCGCCGGTTATCTCAGATCATCTCTCGCGCGAAGCGTCTCGAGCGTTGTACGCGTCGGGAACGGAGTTTCACATCGGTAAGATTGAAATGGTCGCCAATACAGGTACGTATCTCGATAGTCCCTTTCACCGCTATCCGGATGGGAAAGATCTTGCGGCGTTGCCGTTGGAGTCGCTCGCATATCTGGAAGGAATAGTCGTGCGGCATGTAGGCGCCGCGGAACGTGAGCTTGAGCGTGCGATCTTTCCCAGCATGGAGACTGGTTCGGAGAGTCTGTTGGGCACAGAGGATCGGGCGATCACCGCGGCTCATCTACAACACCTGGACGTGAAAGGCAAAGCCGTACTCTTTCACACCGCCTGGGACATGCGTTGGAGAACTGAAGACTATGCAAACGGCAAACACCCCTTTCTGAGTGAGGACGCTGCGGCATTTCTGGCCGAAGCCGGAGCCGCGCTCGTGGGTATTGACTCTTACAACATTGATGGTACCGCTGATGGTCGCCGGCCTGCCCATTCAATTCTGCTTGCCGCCGGCATACCCATCGTTGAGCATTTGTGTGGTCTGCGTGAACTCCCGATTTCCGGTTTTCGTTTTTTTGCCGTGCCGGTAAAAGTGAGAAGCTTCGGCACCTTCCCGGTACGCGCATTCGCGATTGTGCCGAAGGACTGAAACTCCCTTAGCGGGCTAAGAACTCGTCAGGGGTTCTCCAACCAGTTGTTCGCTGTTCTTTGGCTTACGCCTTCTCAGTATCGCCGCAGAGATTAGACTAATAGGTAATCCGATGGGCAACGGCTCCAGGAAGGTGACGGCCGCGTTGAACAGAGGCTTGTCATACCACGCCTTGAAGGCTTTCATCTCCTCTATCTTTGCATCAATTACCTGTTGACTGGCGCCCGAGGCTCTTACATGGTCCACGATGTAGCTTGTATACTTTTCAAGAAAGTCCGGCATCAGGTTGAAATAGACGATCTCCCAGGTTGCTACGTAGCAAAGACTCGAGATGAGCGTGATTAGCAGGCCAACGCTCAGCGCCCTGCCGAAAGTGATCTCGCCGTCACCCACGTTTTCGCGATAAGAGCGAATTCCGAAAAACACCAGCAGAAAGGAAAGAACCATCCCGCTGTAACCAACGATCGCTCCTTTGTCGAAACCGATCCTGTCCATGAAAGGCACCGTGCACAACATCAGCACAGACGACACGGCCCCGGAAATCAACCCGAAAGTTAAAACAGTTTTCTTCATCGGAATTCTC
>JAMQPI010000629.1 GCA_023717565.1 Pyrinomonadaceae bacterium
GAAACTCGAGCACCTGTTGAACGAATCTGATGGGTTGGAAGAGCTGGCGAAGGAATTTTTCCGCTCCACAGATTTTCTCTACCTGGGGCGCGGAATCAATTTTCCGGTCGCTCTCGAAGGTGCCCTGAAGTTAAAGGAAATTTCCTATATTCACGCGGAGGGCTATCCTGCGGGCGAGATGAAGCACGGCCCCAATGCCCTGATTGACGAGCGGTTGCCGGTGCTCTTCATCAACACGCGCGAAGAGGGCAACCGTGCCTCGGAACTGCGTTATGAGAAGACGCATTCCAATATTGTCGAAGTGAAAGCGCGCGAAGGCATTGTGATTTCGGTCCTTACTGAAGGTGACACAATGTCCGCGTCCGAATCGGATCATGTAATCGAGATCCCGCCTTCGAGTGATCTGCTCTCGCCAATCCTCTCGATTATTCCCTTGCAACTGCTGGCTTATCACATCGCTGTCCGGCGCGGCTGCGATGTCGATCAACCTCGCAACCTGGCAAAATCAGTGACAGTGGAGTGAGTGTTTTAAGATCTGTAAACCGCCGAGAAGGCCGGCGCGCAGGAGTTGTAGGCGTGTCCCTCGTGACGCCCCTACAATGTTTGGTCGCCCTTCCGGTCCTTTTCCTTTTCGAGCAACGCATCTTTCCGTTCCAACCCCCAGCGATATCCGCCCAGGGTCTTGTCTTCTCGGATCACTCGATGACAGGGAATAACCAGCGCGACTGGATTGGTAGCACAAGCTCTGGCGACCGCACGCACCGCGGTTGGTCGACCCATCGCTTTGGCGACCTCGCCGTACGACCTGGTCTCTCCATAAGGTATTGCCCGCAGGTTTTCCCACACCTGCCATTGGAAGGCGGTCGCTTGGATGTCCAAAGGCAAATGAAGATCGGGATGCTTGCCTGAAAGATATTCCAACAGCTTCTCCACTGGTTCACTGAGCAGCGAGTCAGCACGACGAATCTCGGCAGATGGGTACTCCGTTGCTAGATCAGCGGCCAATCCAGCGGCCGAATCCCCAAGCTTGACGGCGCACACACCCCGCTCGGTCGCGGCGACCAGCAAGAGACCAAGCGAGCACGGGGAGATCGTGTAGTTGATAGTCGCACCACGCCCCCCACGGCCGTAAGTCGCGGGCGTCATGCCCAGTTCGGTGGGAGCGCGGGCGTACAGCCTGCTGCTCGAGCTGAAGCCGGCGTCGTACATCGCTCCGGTCACTGATCCGCTTTCCCGGACCCGAGTCTTGAATTTCCCAATTCGGCATGCATCAGCATATTGCCGCGGCGTGATTCCCATGACCTTTTTGAAAACTCGCTGTAGATGAAATGGACTGATACCGACGTGCTTTCCAAGTTCCGCGAGGGTAACCGACGTCTCATCCTGCGCCGCGATGTAGCGACAAGCACGCTGAACCAATTCGATCTGAGGATCAGTGGAGGTTGTTTGTCTCGGATGACAGCGCCGGCACGCACGAAAACCGGCCTGCTCGGCGGCCTCCGGCAAGCGAAAATAGCTGACGCGTTCGCGATGTGGCCGGCGGGAAGGACAAGAGGGTCGACAGTAAATCTTGGTTGAGCTAACTGCAAAAACAAAAGTCCCGTCAAATCCTGGATCTTTCGCAATCACGGCTTGCCAGAATTCATCCTGAGGGTCTTTCCACATAGTCATTTGCTGATCCAACATTGCGCTCATCCTAGCACCTCCCTGTCATCACATTAAGCCAACACCAACTGGAGCATAGTAAGGGTTATCAGAAACCGAATCTATCCGCTTCTTGCGTTCAAATCCCTCTCAACGTTGTCGGCTCCAACTGCCTGCACGAGATGGACGAAGACGGGTGGATCGTCGATAGCCAATTCATCTGTTCGCCAGAAGACACGATCCACGAAACTACACGAAAACCCTCTTCGATGAACTACTTTTGCGAGCATCACATTCGTATGCTTTAATGAGTGTTTCAATTGAACGTTAATTTTGATGACTGATTTTCTATCTTCACTCAATCCCGAACAGCGCCTCGCGGTTGAACAAACAGACGGTCCGCTCTTGATCCTCGCCGGGGCCGGCTCAGGCAAGACGCGGGTCATCGCTCATCGCATTGCTTACCTTATCGTCGAGAAAGGTGTGCGGCCGTGGAACGTCCTGGCGGTCACTTTTACCAACAAGGCGGCCGAGGAGATGCGTGGTCGGGTGCAACGACTCCTGCGCGGACAGGAATTGTCGAGTGTGCCCTGGGTTTCCACCTTTCACAGTCTCTGCGTCCGCATCCTGCGTCAGGACATCGAAAAGTTAGGCGAAGGTTATAGCAAGACCTTTACTATCTACGACCAGGACGACTCCCTCCGTCTCGTTAAGAATTGTCTCAAGGATCTCGGCTACGATGACAAGAAGCTCGCCCCGCGCGCTGTGCAAGGGACCATCAGCGGCGCCAAGAACCGCGGTCAAGACGTCGACGCGTTTGCCGCACAGGCTGAATATGTTGACGAGCGACGTGCTTCGATAGCCCGCGTCTATAAGCTTTACGAAGAGCGGTTGAACTCCAATAACGCGCTCGACTTTGACGACCTCCTGATCAAAACCGTGCGGCTGCTGCGCAAAGACGCGGAAGTGCGCGAGAAATACAACGACAAGTTTCGCTATATCCTGGTCGATGAATACCAGGACACAAACTCACTGCAGTTCGCTTTGATCGGTTTTCTCACCGAGAAACAACAGAACATCTGCGTCGTAGGGGACGAGGATCAGTCGATCTATAAATGGCGCGGGGCCGACATCACTAATATTCTGAATTTCGAAAAACACTTTCCGAATACGAAGATCTTCAGGCTGGAGCAGAACTATCGCTCGACCCAGACCATTCTCGACGTTGCCGGTGCGGTCGTAAAAAACAACATTCAACGCAAGGGAAAGAAGCTGTGGACATCAAATCCACCGGGTGAGCGCGTACGCTACTATCAAGCGTTCGACGCTGAGGCTGAGGCCCGTTTCGTCGCGTCAAAAATCGTTGAGCAGCGCCGGGAGCAATACGACATTAGGGCAGCAGTGCTTTATAGAACCAACTCGCAGTCGCGGGTGTTTGAAGAAGCCATGCGCCGCGCCGGGCTGGTCTACAACATAGTTGGTGGTTTCTCTTTCTATGAGCGGATGGAAGTTCGCGACGTCATCGCATATCTCAAGCTGGCCTTGAACCCGCACGACTCAATTGCTCTGGCGCGCGTGATCAACAGCCCGCCGCGTGGTATCGGAAAACAGACACTTGAAGAGATAGATCGGCGGGCGACAGAATCTAGCCTTTCACATTGGGAGACGATCTCGCTGGTGATTGAAAACCCTGAGAACCTGAGCGCGCGTGCAGTCTCGGCGCTGAGAAAATTCCGTGGCATTGTTCTCCGCCTAGGTGAGATGGCGAAAGGCGGAGACGGGGAGACGGGGCGACGGGGAGACGGGGCG
>JAMQPI010000118.1 GCA_023717565.1 Pyrinomonadaceae bacterium
TGTTTCACGCTGCTCTGGAGCGCGAACCGAGTCAGCGGTCCAACTTCCTTGCCCAGGTTTGTGAGGGTGACCAGCCATTACGCAGCGAGGTCGAGTCGCTTTTAGCTTCTCACGAGGGGGCTGAGAATTTCATTGAGACACCGGCATCAGATGTGGCGGCTAACCTACTCGCCGGTGGTCAAGACAAGTTAGCGTTGGGCCAAACCGTAGGTCGTTACGAGATTCTAACCTTACTGGGTTCGGGTGGTATGGGAGAGGTGTACCTGGCCCGGGACAAGAGCCTGGGTCGCCAGATTGCTCTCAAACTGCTGCCGGCACAGTTCACCACGAATGCGGACAGAGTGCGCCGCTTCGATCGTGAAGCACGCGCGGCGTCGGCGCTGAATCACCCAAACATCGTTACCATCCACGAGATCGGGCAATTCGATTCTACTCACTTCATCGCCACAGAATTCATTGACGGCGTGACGCTCCGTGAGCGCCTGGCGGAATGCCCGTTGAAACTCGACGAAGCGCTCGATATCGCCACTCAAGTCGCCTTTGCGTTGGCCGCGGCGCACACTGCTGGGATCGTACATCGAGACATCAAGCCTGATAACGTCATGCTCAGGTCGGACGGGTTCGTCAAGGTGCTCGACTTCGGACTCGCCAAGCTCCTGCCACCTGAGACATCCATAGTTGAAGCGGAAGCGCCGACGAAATCGATGGTCAGGACAAATCCGGGGATGGTCATGGGCACGGTTCAATACATGTCGCCGGAGCAGGCCCGCGGACTGGAAGTCGACGCGCGCACTGACATCTGGAGCCTG
Organism: Pyrinomonadaceae bacterium; assembly: GCA_023717565.1. Classification (GTDB taxonomy): domain Bacteria; phylum Acidobacteriota; class Blastocatellia; order Pyrinomonadales; family Pyrinomonadaceae; genus PSRF01. The sequence goes on from JAMQPI010000118.1 coordinate 810, forward strand.
GGCGTTGTGCTCTACGAGATGGTCACCGGTAAGGTCCCATTCGCGGGAGCAACATCGGGCGATCTGATTGTCTCGATTCTCGACCGGGAGCCTTTACCGCTGAGTCGCTATTTGCCCGATCTGCCTCCGGAGTTACATCGCATTGTCAGCAAGGCGCTACGCAAAGATAGAGAAGAGCGATATCAGGTAGTCAAGGATCTCTTCATTGATCTCAAGAGTCTCAGACAGGAATTGGAGTTTGCAGCCAGGCTCCAACACTCAGCGCAGCCGGAGAGCAGTGGCGAAATTGGCCGCCGTGCAGTAACTAGCGATGCGGTTCCCAGTGTCGGTCAACAAACGAAGGAAGTGCAGATCGCGCGCGCGACATTGGGCGGAGAGTTTCCGAATCGGAAGCCGCTTCTCTGGACAGTCGGAGTAGTGTTTGGTCTCTTGCTCCTCGCCGCGGGTGCCTGGTACCTCTCGCGCTTGATGACAAAACCTGGACCACCACTAGTTGCTCTGACTGCAATTCCCCTGACAACCGACATGGGCTTCGAGGGCACGCCTTCGCTCTCACCTGATGGCAATCAGGTAGCGTATTCGTCTGGTGGACCAGAGAATGACAACTTTGACATCTATCTCAAGCAGATCGGCGGCGGCCCGGCGCGGCGGCTCACTTCAGATCCCGCGAGCGACGAATTTCCTGCCTGGTCGCCTGACGGTCGTTCGATTGCCTTTATTCGTAATAGGGGTGACAAGATGGAGGTGCTTCTCATACCCTCGGAAGGTGGACCAGAGCGGAAGATAGCCGAGACGGCAGCCGACACCTCAACCTACACTTTTAACTGGACTCCGCCGTACCTGTCGTGGACTCCAGATAGCAAATACCTGGTGGCGCCTGACCTCGCGTCGCCGGGAGAAGCTCTCAGTCTCTTTCTATTCTCCGTTGCCACGTTAGAAAAGCGACGACTGACCTCTCCGCCGGCAACGACGTTAGGTGATGGAAATCCGGCCGTCTCGCCTGATGGCCGGACGTTGGCGTTTGCTCGCATTCTCTCACCGGGGCTCCCTCAAATCCATCTGCTTCCACTCTCGGAAGACTACCAGGCGGCGGGCGAGCCAAGGCACCTCGATCTTTCCCAACCATTAGCTAAGAGTCCCGTTTGGACCGGGGATGGCCGCGAGATCGTTTGCGAGGCAGGCGGGCGGTGGGCCGGCGGGACGTTGTGGCGAGTCGCGGTATCGGGATCCGAGAAGCCCCAACCTTTGAGTTCAGGTGGGGAGGCTGCCCTCCAACCAACTATTTCCCGGCAAGGTAATCGTCTCGTGTACGTGCATTGGATCTGGGATATGGACATATGGCGAACTGAAATTTTGCGCCAGGGAAAGACTGGACCGGCGGTGAAACTGGTTGCGTCGACGCGCTTAGAAAATCAACCACAATACTCTCCAGACGACTCAAAGATTGTTTTTGTTTCTGATCGCTCGGGCCGCAGCGAGATCTGGATCTGTAACGGAGATGGTTCAAGTCCCGCGCAACTAACCTCGTTGGAGTCCCACTCGGCCTGGCCTCGCTGGTTCCCTGATGGCCGCCGCATCATTTTCGACTCTGGCAAGGAGGGTGCCACTCAGATTTACATGATGGACATCGCCACTTTAGTGCCGCGCAGCCTAACGAAGAGTCACGCCGACAGTGTTACACCAAGCGTGTCGCATGACGGTGAGTGGATCTATTTTTCGTCGAGGCCCACTGGCCGTTGGGAAATCTGGCGCATGCCGGCTGAAGGCGGCGAAGCGGTCCAGATCACGCGCCACGGTGGAGAGTACCCGTTCGAGTCTGGGAACGGAAGCATAGTTTACTATTACAAAGACCAAGGTGTATGGAAGGTTCCAGCAACGGGCGGGGAAGAAACCAGAGTGATCGGTCCCATCAATGGAAATGCGTTCGCAGTGACGTCGGAAGGCATTTACTTCATTGAATTTGGCGCACCGTTGTTCGTCGGATCCAGGGGGAACGCCTTGGAGTTTTTCAGGTTTGCGACGCGTACCTCCGAGAAACTTGCCGACGTCAGACTTACACCAGACAATGGCGTTAGCGTTTCATCCGATGGGCGGTATGCGCTAATACCGATGGTCGATCCGTTTGTCTGCGATCTGATGCTCGTGGACAACTTCCACTGAGACATTGGAACGAGCGGAATCGGTCGCGCGGTGCGGGTCAGACATTTATTAGTGTTGAGTTCGTGATGAGCTAATCGGACCTTGAAGGCGCCAGGGTTGCTCCTGACTGTAGAATAGACCGAAGCTTGAGGTTAACAGTCCTATGTACTGTCCCACATGTGCAGCGCACAACATTGATAACGCGCAATTCTGCCGCGCGTGTGGCTCAGACATCAGTTTTCTCTCGCAGGCGGTGATCCGGCATGAACCGGAAAAAGAGCAGCAGAGAGAGAAGGGTCTGCGATACGCTTTCATCGGCGCAGGCTTTTTGCTGCTGGCGCTGATCATGTTATTTGCCGCGCCTCAACCGGCAAACTGGGCTATCTGCTTTTCAATGCTCTGTGCCGGTTTTCCATTGCTCGGTACGGGTGTGGCAACGATTCTTTCTGTCAGGAGAAACGAACTGAGCCGCGGGTTGCGTACCGGCGAGACACAGAAACTCACAGGGCCGTCCATTCCGCAACTCCCGCCACGCACAACATCCGAGATGGTCAAACCATCCAGCGTCACAGAAGGCACCACCAAGAGTCTGAGAGTACCCTCCGATCACGATCGGTGATCCGGATGGTGGTTGAAAATCAAACCACCCGCCAGGCAGGAATCTGCCGAGCGGGTGGTCTTTGCGTAAGCGTGAATGCTGAGTTAGGGCTGCTTATTCCTGGTCTTGCGTCTCCGGCGAACTTTTGAAGCTAGACCCGCTAAGCCTGACCCGAGTAGCAATATTGTTGCCGGCTCTGGAACCGGGTTGACCTGCGCCCGTATCTCTCCACCAGGGAACATGGTCGAGTGGATGTTCAAATAGCTTTGGCCGTTTAGCAAAGCCGTGGTAAGGCGCGCCGCTGCACCAGCTGCTGTGCCACCACTCGCGGCTAGGAAGCCGGCATTGTAGATCGCGGCGTTAGTAAGGTCGAAGGTGTGCAAGTAGGTACCGCTGGTCACACCCAACGGGAACCCTGTACTCACGAATCCGATTGCGACTCCAGCGTTCGCACCGGGGCCGGCGCAACAATGTATGTGCGCATCGGAGACGTTAGCTGACAGCCCTCCAAAGGTGATGCTGAAGGTGAGCAGATTTCCGTCCAAAGTTACCAGGCCTGTTCCAAAACCGGCCGATGCATTTGGGGGGAATTCCTGAGACCCGCTGTAAGTCCCAATGAAACTAATTGGAACTGCCTTAGTGGTGCTGCTAAGAGTTAGACATAGCAAAACAGATCCAAAGGCGATAAGACCGACTCTAACGAGATGGCGCATTTCTTGACTCCTTTGACTGAGAACAGTTGAAACCTGCGGCCTGGCACCTGATTGTGTAATTCAGTTTTGTAGTTCAGTTGTGAGAAAGAGAGAGTTAGTCTTGCAGCAAGCAATATGCCACCTGCCGGATCATGAGCCATCGTGAAGAAAGCCTAAGTAACTCGTCGACGAGAGACACGAACCGACAGGTTGTGTCCCGAATTTGGACGTCGATTCTAGAATGTGGACGTGGTTTTCAAATGGTGGTCGTCGGTCACCTGCTGACGAATGGATTGTCCTTAATCCAGAATCGCCACGGTTTATCCACCCACTCCCCGGCATAGTCGATCCCGATGCGCGGTCCTGAGACGATCTTCCGAGGAGGAATCTTTTCACCTGCTTCGAGCCAGACGTCAGTGCCCAACAGATCTGCACGATCGAGTTTGCGGTCGATTCCCATCGCGATGCACAGCTTCCCCGGTCCATTCGTCAGGTTGCGATCTGGCTGGCCGTGACGGCGATGGCGCATCAACTCGATGCCGTCAATTGGCTGGAGGGCGCGAACCAATACTGCATGCGGTACATCCTTAACATTCGTTACCACATTGAATTGGTAGTACATGCCGTAAACAAAGAAGATGTAGACCGTGCCTCCGAGCCCGTACATTGTTTCGGTACGCTTCGTTCGTCTACCGCCGTAGGCGTGCGACGCCCGATCAAGTGGTCCACGGTAAGCCTCCGTCTCAACGATGATCCCCGAGACTCGGGTTCCGTCAGTTGCGGGGACGACCAGAAGGTTACCCAACAGCTCTCGAGCAACCGTGAGGACATTTGTCCGAGTGTAGAAATCGCGCCGGATTTTGGTAGCTGCAGGTTTCATACTTCGCCACTAACTTCAGAACCGGATCATTTTCCATTTTCCATTTCTCATTTGTCATCTATCTGAATAACCACTCACTCAAGCTGCGTGTCATGAGGTCAGTACCACCATGCGGTAGCGGTGGGTCCAGGCTACCAATCACGCAAGTCGAGGACCCACCGCTACCGCATGGTGGTACTGACCTCATGACACACAGTTGAGTGATGATGATAGCGACAATGACAACTGACAAATGGAAAAATGATCTGGCCCTTCCCGTTCGTGATTGCGGCTGGTCACTGTCGCAGTCGCCAGACCATGACAAAAAAGATCACGAATCCGATCGCCACAATCCCTCTTCGAACCCATACTTGTCCCACGCGAACAGCCATACTCGCGCCAAAATAACCACCCAACAATGCCCCGACCGCCATTAGTAGAGCGTCAGACCAAACTACCAAACCCATCAATGCAAAACTTAAGACGGCAATGCTGTTGATGCAAATGCCGAGAAAATTCTTGATTCCATTAGCGCGATGGATCTCGTGGAGACCGAGTAGTCCCATGGCCGCCAGCATCAAAATGCCATTGCCTGCCCCAAAGTAACCTCCATAGACGGAAGAGAAGAATTGGAAGACGATAGCGCCCAGCCACCATGATGCTTTGGGCTCGGCGGTGATTGGCTGTAAGCGCAGCCAACGGTTGATTGAGCCCTGAGCCATGAACAGAATGGTGGCGAAGAGGATCAGAAAGGGAACCATCCGCGCGAATGTCGGTGATGGGGTCCAGATCAGAAGCCACGCCCCAATCGCCCCGCCGATTACTGCAGTCAATCCCAGCCGCAACAGCAGAGCGGAACTCTTCTCCAGCTCTTTGCGATAGCCAAACAAACCACCAAACAGGCCGGGCCACAACGCCACTGTGCTCGTGGCATTTGCAACTTTGGGATCTAGTCCGAGCCAGATCAACAACGGAAAAGTAATCAGAGTGCCGCCGCCGGCGATCGAGTTGATCGCGCCAGCAGCAAACGCACCCGCGACCAGGATTGCGCCATGGAGTAGTGACATGTTTTACGGAAATGCGAGCGGCAGACTGTTCGAAATCTAAAAACTCAAAACCGCTCGCATGTTAGAATGCCTTTTGAAGTTAGACCAGCGGAAAAACTCGGATAGAAAGTAGAATGAGTTCCCGATACGCTCCAATTCTTTGCGTCCTCGCGTTGTTGGCGCTATTCATCCCGCCGGCACGGCATTCGTCTGCGAGCCTTCCTGGCCCTAAGAAAACGCTGCGGGTAATGACTTTTAATATTCATACCGGCGTGGGTGTGGACAAGAAACTGGACTTGCAGCGAATCGCCGACGTCATTATTCAGGAGCGCGCTGATCTGGTTGGCTTGCAAGAGGTCGATCGCGGTGTACGAAGAACTGAGGGCCTTGATGAAATCGCCGAGCTGGCCAAGTTGACTCGCATGGACTATGCGTTTGGTCACAATCTTGACTACCAGGAAGGACAGTATGGCGTAGCGATTCTATCGAAGTCTCTGATTCAGAAGATCGATCATCGCAAATACGAAAACCGGCGTGAGGCTGAACGACGAGGCATGCTGCGAGTCGAGGTTGACGTCGGTGGCCGTAGGATCGACTTTGCCACTACGCACCTGGACTATCAACGTGACGACGGGAGGTTGTTCGAAACCGAACAGCTGCTCAGATCCCTGGCGGAAGTTAAGAACCCATTGATTGTGGTCGGTGACTTCAATGATGAACCGGACGGAGGCGCTTACAAGCTAATGCTGACGAAGTTTGTAGACAGCTGGGTTGGGAGTCGCGCGAAAGCAGATGGCTTCAGCTACTCGGCAGACAAGCCGGCCAAGAGAATCGATTACATTTTTTACCGTTTAAGCGATGGTGTGCGCGCAAAGAAAGCCTGGGTGGTTCGCACTCTTGCTTCGGATCATCTGCCGGTGATGGCGGAACTTGAGCTTCGGTAGGCAAAAGCGACCATTTACTCAAGCTGCGTGTCATGAGGTCAGTACCACAATGCGGTAGCGGTGGGTCATGGGCTCCAGATCACTAGCGCCGAGTGGAATCGCAACATTTCCATTTCTAGTATCAACTCACTCACCTGCGTGTCATGAGGTCAGTACCACAATGCGGTAGCGGTGGGTCATGGGCTCCAGATCACTAACGCCGAGTGGAATCGCAACATTTCCATTTCTAGTATCAACTCACTCACCTGCGTGTCATGAGGTCAGTACCACAATGCGGTAGCGGTGGGTTCATGGGCTCCTGATCACTAGCGCCGAGTGGAATCGCAACATTTCCAT
>JAMQPI010000135.1 GCA_023717565.1 Pyrinomonadaceae bacterium
GCCGATCACTCGCTCGCGGAGACGATCTTCCATGGTAACCAACTTCTGCATCTCTCCTTCGAGCATTTTCGAAACTGGTATTCCCGTCCACTTCGCCACAACCTCGGCAACGTCTTCCTCGTCAACTTCCTCTTTGAGCATTACCCCATCACTTTGAAAATTCGCGAGCTTTGCCTGCTCCGCCGCCAATCGCTGCTCCAGTTCCGGGATTTGTCCATACTGGATTTCAGAAGCGCGACCGAGGTCGCCGGCGTTGCGCGCCTGGTCGAGTTGCAGCCTTAACTGCTCCAGCTCAGCTTTGGCCGTGCGCATGAGTTCAATCGCCTCTTTTTCCGACTGCCACTTCGCTTTCATGCCGGAAGATGTTTCCCTGAGATCAGCAATACGCTGCTCGATCTCTCTTAGGCGGGCTTTCGACTTTTCATCCTCTTCGCGTTGCAGAGCTTGTCGCTCGATTTCCAGCTGAATCGTTTCTCGTTCAAGTTGATCGATCTCCTGCGGGAGCGAATCGATCTCAATGCGCAACCGCGAAGCGGCCTCGTCAATCAGGTCGATTGCCTTGTCGGGCAGGAAGCGATCGGTAATGTACCGGTTTGAAAGGGTCGCTGCGGCCACGATTGCCGAGTCCTTTATCCGCACGCCGTGGTGCACTTCGTAGCGTTCTTTCAGTCCACGCAAAATGGCAATCGTGTCTTCAACGGTGGGCTCGCCGACATAGATCTGCTGAAAGCGCCGCTCTAAAGCTGCGTCTTTCTCGATGTACTTCTTGTATTCGTTCAGCGTGGTGGCGCCCACACAACGCAGTTCTCCGCGTGCCAGTGCTGGCTTTAGCATGTTGGAAGCGTCGATTGCACCTTCCGCCGCGCCCGCTCCCACCAAGGTATGAAGCTCATCGATGAACAGGATGATGTGACCCTGCGCGTTTTCGATCTCTTTGAGCACCGCTTTTAGACGATCCTCAAACTCGCCGCGGTACTTGGCGCCTGCCAGCATTGAACCAAGATCGAGACCTACCAGGCGTTTGTTACGAAGCGTCTCGGGAACATCACCCGAAACAATCCGCTGGGCTAAACCTTCGACGATCGCAGTCTTGCCTACGCCTGGCTCGCCAATAAGCACCGGGTTGTTTTTCGTGCGCCGGGAAAGGACCTGTATGGTCCGCCGAATCTCGTCGTCGCGCCCAATGACTGGATCGAGTTTTCCCTTTCGGGCCAGGTCAGTAAGGTCGCGGGCATACTTGGAAAGTGCCTGATAGTTCTCTTCCGCGTTCTGGTCGGTAATTCTCGAACCGCCGCGGGTCTGCTCGACGACCTTCACTAAGTCATCACGCTTTACGCCATGCTGACGCAGGATTTTCCCCGATTCACCGTCCTTTTCATCGGTGATGGAAAGCAGCAGATGTTCGGTGGAAACAAACTCGTCCTTCATGTTCTCCGCCAGCTTTTGAGCTGCGGTGAACACCTGACTCAGCCTGGGGCTGAAATATTGCTGTCCTCCCTGGACGCGAGGAAAGCGAGCAATTGCCGCCTGCAAGTCATTGAGCAGAACCGGCACGTTAACAGCCAACTTGCCCAGGAGCGGACGCACGATACCTTCAGGTTGATCCAGCATGGCGGCCAGCAAATGTTCCGGCTCGACCTGCTGGTTCTGGCCACGTTCGGCCAACTCAATGGCTGCCTGGATCGCTTCCTGACCTCGCAATGTGAACTTATCTAAGCGCATGGAAATTTAGGCTAACTTGAATTCTTCTGACACGCGAGCGGGGCTTAAGCTCAGTAGAGCAGCCCCGCTCTTTTGCTGCTAACAGTTTCTTGACGGAGCTTAACGTCCGCCCGCCATCTCTTTCGACTTCTCACCAGAGGTTGGTTGCTCGGCTTTGGTGTCGATTACCTTGCTGCCAGTCGCACCCTCTTCTCCGCCAATCTGAATGCGACGCGCCTTGGTTTCCTGTCGTTTGGGCAACGTCACCCGCAACACACCGTTGCGATATTCCGCGGTTGCCCCCTCTGTCGAAACGGTTTGCGGCAGGGTAAAGGAACGGGTGAATGAACCATAAGAGCGCTCCACGCGATGGTAGTTGTCACTTTCGTCCTTCTTTGCAAACTGACGCTCGCCGCGAAGAGTTATGACGTTGTTTTCGACCGTAAGCTCAAAATCGTCCCGGTTCATTCCGGGCAGTTCCGCTTCAAGCACGATTTGATCTTTGTTCTCGTAGATGTCAACGCTGGGGTTCCAGGCGCCCCGGCCAATTCCTTCCTCCCCGAACCCTCGGGTTAGGTTAGTTGAGAAGAGGCGGTTCACCTCCTCCTGCAGACTGCGCAAGTCACGGAATGGATCATATCTACCGATACTCATTTCGAATCCTCCTAAATGCTTATTAATGTGAAGCTCCGACCCCGAATCCCGCAGCCCATACCCGATTAAGGTCTGGATTTGATAGGGTTTCTGCCGCCTGAGCGTGGAGCCATAATAAAGTATGAGTCTGTTCATGTCAACTCTAGCGACCTGTCCAACTCAGCCATCCAAGACGGTGGGGGCGTAGTTCGAGGCCAGATCAAGCGATGCCATGGTAAAGGTGACATCGCCCGGTTAGAACAAGACTGAAGCCGCCCTTCGCGGCTGACCTGCCTGAGTCTCAGAAAGCTGTGAAGACTTTGGACAGAATCTCAATTCAGTCGGGTGGGGTATGCCGGTGTCGGTCACTGTTGGTGCCAGGTGGAATCAACCGGTGAGGGGGCTGAGGCGTGTGCTACTTCATACCGAAAAACCGCTTTATGGCAGACAGAATGCCAGCGGGTCCTTCGCTGCCAGTATCCATCGTGTCTGCCCGTGCAGCGAGTCCCTGGCGTCGCTCGACAATGATGTAGCTGAGCGATTCCACCAGGTCTGGATTAGTGTCAAAGACCTGCTTCATAGCTTTGTGCCCAATCTCCAACACCTCAGTCTCCTCAAGGGCGACGACATTGGCAGTCCTGGGCTCGCCGGTAAAGAGTGCCATCTCCCCAAAGAAGTCGCCTTCGTTGAGGGTTGCAACTGTGCGAAGTTTTCCGTTGTCATTAATCTGTACGCAAACCTTGCCGCCGTGGACAACGAACATAGACGAACCGGGATCGCCAGCCCGGATCACGGTTTCACCCTGAGCAAAGACGTGGCTTACCGCTGCATTGGCAAGCATGGATGTTTCCTCGGCAGACAGAGGAGCAAAGATATCCACGGCCGAAAGCCGTTCGGCGATGGTTCCTCCGTCACCGTCTTGAGCCCCGCTCTTGCGCGATCTCTCTACATGCAGAGTCCTGGTTGGGTAAGCAAAGTTGAGCCCAGCGCGGCGGAATGCATACCAGATCCGCTGGCGAATGAGCGCGTCGGTGTCGTTGTACTTGGCGTAGTCGTCCAACCAATACTTGACCTCGTAGTCCAACCCGTTATCGCCGAGATTTCTGATGCGCACAATAGGAGGGATCTTTTGTGAAACGTTGTCGGCTTCGCGCACCGCCTCGCGCACTACGTGGATAGTTTTGGCCGGAGAGTCACTGTAAAGAGTGTTAAAAAAAATCAGACGAGCGTTCAAATTGTTACGCGGGCAAATCTCGAGAGGCTCCTTGGCCGCATTTGTATTGTTGATCTCTATTACGTGATTTTGGAAGGTCCTGATCTTTACGGCGCGCCAGGTGATTTCCTCGACGACCCCGGTATGCTTTTGAGCCCCGACCGTGATCACGTCACCCACTTGGAAAGGTCGATCGGCCTGCAAAGATATTCCAGCAAAAAAGTTACCCAATGTGTCTTGCAAGGCAAGTCCCAGGATGACGCCAAAGATCGCGGAGGTCGTGAATAGAGCACCAAGGTCAACGTTCTGGAATAGCCCCGAGAAGATCAGAAGAAAGAGCGCTGTAAATGCGACGATCGAAAAAATATTGCGGGCCAACGTAGGTGCTTCAAACCCTTTCCGTAATCGAAACACCAGTCCGAAGATGAAGTTATTGAGGGCTCGTACAAAGAGATATGCCAGAATCGCCCAGAGGACCAGGAGCAAAACATTCATTACTGTGTCAGCCCTGGAACCAAGCCCGCCCATGTTGGCCCGCAGCAACTCACGGAGCCGGGAGTCGAAATGAAGAACCAGAGCGAGGCCCAGCAGCGTTATTGCGGCCGTCACAACGAACAGAATGAGTTTGTTCTTGGAAGGAGAGCGATTCACGTGGATGCAACGTTCGGCTAGCGAGAGTTGAACACCGATAGCTTTATGGCGGCTATTCTTTTATCACCCTTTGGACTAGTTGGCGAGAGTAGTTCCGGGCATTAGGCGAAGAGTCAAGAGCGAAAAAGGCTTGGGAAGAGTGTCACCAGCACCAACAGCAGAGAGAGAGCCGTCACGATAATTGCGGTTAGCCACGCTCCCATGTTGTAGAGACGCCCGTTCACATAGTCCCCCATTAATTCGTGATCATTGATTAGACGCAGGATCGCGAACAGCACGACCGGCAAGAGTAGACCGTTAATCACTTGTGTGACCAGCAGCACTCTGATTAGCGGCAGATTGGGAATCACCGCGATTGCGGCGCCGACCGCCACCAGAAAAGTGAAGATGCCTATGAATGTAGGCGCCTCGCGAAAGCTTCGCGACACCCCCTTCTCAAAG
>JAMQPI010000700.1 GCA_023717565.1 Pyrinomonadaceae bacterium
CAACAGTCTGGTCTGGCGCAAGTTCACGTTCACTGACATCACCACTACGAAGATCAGAGTATTGGTAAACAACTCGCTGGCCAGCTACAGCCGCATCACGGAGATCGAGGCTTACAGATCGGGGGGAGCGCCGACGCCGACTCCAACTCCAACTCCGACGCCGACTCCAACTCCGACGCCGACTCCGACGCCGACGCCGACTCCGACGCCGACTCCAACTCCGACGCCGACTCCGACTCCAACTCCAACTCCGACGCCGACGCCGACGCCGACGCCGACGCCAACTCCGACGCCGACTCCGACTCCTACGCCGACTCCGACTCCCACGCCAACTCCGCAACCGACTCCCACGCCAACGTTGGGCTCACTCTTCGGCAGTGTAGCTACGTCGCCCGCGAGTGTGAACCTAACAGCTGAAGGGCTTATTGATTGGGCCCAATGGGGCACGAGTTCGGCAAGCAGCTTTGATCACAAGAGCGTGGCTCAATCTCAAATCAGCAACTACGTCCAGATCGGATCGAGCAACGCCCTGAGATACACTGGCAGCCCGACTTCCTGCAGTTGGAGCGATGGGACACCAACTCTTGCCATGAGCAATGTGACAAGCGGCCTCTATGTCATCGGAGTCAACAATGGCTTTCGACTGACAGTTCCGGCAGACACGACAGACAGAGTGTTGAGATTGTACGTCGGAGTATATGCGGCGCAAGGAAAGCTAACCGCGACTTTGAGCGACGGCACTACGCAAGCTTTCATGGATTCCAGTATAACCAGCCAGGGATCCAGCAATGTGATCTATACCCTTAACTATAGGGCGGCAACGAACGGGCGGACGTTAACTATCGAATGGACGGAGCAGACAAGCTTCAATACATTTGGAAATGTAACATTGCAAGCTGCAACCCTGGTAGCTAATGGTGGATCACCTACTCCAACTCCAACTCCAACTCCAACTCCGACGCCTACACCGACCCCAACTCCATCGCCGACACCGTCAGGAAATACCGTTACGGTGACGTCCTCAATTACCTACCAGACGATGAACGGATGGGAAGCCACTGCCCAAGCCGGGCATGATTACGCAGCGGCATATCCCAACTATCAAAATACTCTACTGGATCAAGCGGTAAACGATTTGGGGCTTAATCGTTTGCGAATTGAGGTTAAGAATCCAGGTAGCACGACGACCATGAGCTTTACTCAGTTCGACAAAGACATGGATTTGATAGTTATGCCGATGCGCCAGAAGTTACAAACACGCGGTGAGCAGTTGTGGATCAATGTTTGTTACGTTGGCTTTGGAACCGCGCAGCCTTTCATCAATAATCCTACTGCGTACGGCCAGGCTGTTGTAGCCACTTATCAGCACATGCAAAGCAGGTATGGGATTGTTCCCGACTCATGGGAAGTGATTTTAGAACCTGATACCAGCGCAGCAAATCTCTCCGACGGAACAAAACTCGGCAACATGATTAAAGCTGCTGGTGATGCGCTCGTTGCTGCTGGATTTACTCCTCGTTTTGTTGCTCCTTCAGCTACAAACGCCCGGAATCTAATTCCCTCGGCTGGCGGAGTTGATTACATCACAAGGATTGCCGGAGTTACCGGAGCGATGCAATACATCTCTGAGTTTTCCTACCATCGTTATACTTCACCGAACGCTTCTGAGAATGGGATGATCGCTCAGCTAGGGCAGCAATACGGAAAGAGAACTTCCATGCTCGAATGGATCGGAGCTAACTTCAATACCTTACACACGGATTTAAAGACTGAGAACAACAGCGCCTGGCAGCAGTACACGTTAGCGTATGCGGATTCTGCGATTCCGGTTAGTTCTGACAATGGGGAGTATTACTACCTACTGAATGTTAGTAACCCGTCAAATCCAACTGTAGCGATAGCCAGCCGAACTAAGTTCCTTCGCCAGTATTTTAAATACGTTCGCAATGGTGCGGTTCGCTTGGAAGCACAGAGTTCTAACAGTACTTTTGACCCAATAGCATTTCGCAATACGGACGGCAAATACGTCGTGGTTGTTAAAGCAGCATCCGCCGGCTCTTTCTCGGTTAGGAACCTACCTGCTGGCTTGTATGGAATATTTTATACCACCGGCGATTGTTCAGGTGGCTCAGGCTCTTGCTCGGTGTCGGCGTATAACGTAAGCGCGCCCGATCAAGCAATCAGCTCCGGCGGTATTGTTACTACCAACATTCCCGCGGCGGGCGTCATCACCGTCTACGCAAAATAAGTGGACTAACCTGGTAGCCCGCCTAGCTTGTCCAATCTGGCACTTAACACCAGTCAGCTTCAGTATGTTTCTGTGGGACGAGCCTAATCCTCACGGTTCGTTAACTCTCTCCCACGCAAACTGCCGATCCTGAACTTCCCGCATTAAAGAGATGCTGGTTCTTAACTTCAGTTACCCAAGGGACAGTGCCGAACTTCTTTATTGCGGCTCTTTCAAGGAAATCAAAGTAAAGTTTGAGATGTGCTTCTCGCGACCAATTGGTGACAAAAGCCTCGTAACCTTTCTTGCCTAGTTGGTCGCGAAGATCAGGTGATGTGCCAATCTTTTCGATAGCGGTCAGCAATTCATCATCGTCGCGATAGATAAATCCGCCCCCGCTGTCGTTTACCACTTCCGGCAGCGCACCGAGATCGCGAACAATAACGGGCGTTCTTCGAGCAAAGGCTTCGATGATGATGATCCCAAATGTCTCGTATGTTACCGACGGCACGATACACGCGAGAGCATGCTGATAAAAACCTCCAAGCTGAAGCTGCGATAATGGGCCCAAGAATTTGATTCTTGGGTTGCCTGCCGCCTGCGCCCGCAGAATCTCTCCTTCTGCCCCGGCACCTGCCACGAGTAGATCGTAGTCATTCACCTTACTCCACAGGTCAATTAGCGTTTGTAAGCCCTTGATCCTCTCCAGCCTTCCGACGAAAAGAAAATAGGGTTTGTTGTGAGGCTGGGGCCCAGGATTACGCCAGTCGCTATCAACCCGATCAATGAAATAAGGGAGGTGCTCCACAGGCTCCGGAAAGCCACGATCGGCATGCATCTTTGCAGTGAAACGGCTGGGCGAAACGAACTGATCTACATGTGCACTGGCTTCGGCCAGATAGTTTGTATGACGCCAGAGCTGAGGCGGACGTTTGGCTTTGATCTCGCAACGGAAACAATCAGGCTTTTCGCACGGTCGATTGCCGAACTTCCAGAGGACATGCGTTGGGCAAACGAGCCAGTGCTCGTGCGTCATGTACATTTTGACTGCGGCCCCTAAGTCTGGCTCCATCGTCAGCACCTGAGGACCTAGCAGCGAAATGTTGTGGTAGTGAATTACGTCATAAGGCTTACTGTTCAGCAGTTCGCGAATCTGCCTTTGCTTGAGAAAGGCACGTCCCGTCTGCTGGGTTAAGAGCGGTGAGAGCCAGGAATAGCCGCTCCGCAACTCGTGCCGTTTGACGTTGGGATGTTCGGCAAATTCGATCCCAGGTTCGCCCGGATGCAGTAGATGGTAGGAGTCGACGCAGTGTGCGACATCTACCTGATGTCCCGCGTCGCCCAGAGCGTGCGACAGCCGATAGATGTACATCGCGTCGCCGCCGAAACTATACGGCGGATAAAATGTTGTCAGATGTAAGAAGTTGAGCGGACGATCCATTAACTTACCAATTGTCCGTCGAGGGCTTAGGTAGTGTTGAATAGGTCAAGCTGCCTTGGGATGACGTTGCGTAAGAGATGCTCATGACGAAGCCACTTCCCCGATAAGACTTGCCATCTGTTGCGCGGCAGCATCCCAAGTGAGATGGCTCGCGGCCTTAATTCCCCCCTCGCTCATCTTTGAGCGCAGAATCTCAGAGCCAAGCACACGAGTTAAGGCGTCTTCTAACTGTTCCTGCCGCATCGGATCGAAATACAAGCTAGTTGCTCCAAGCAAATCCGGTAGCGGACTCTCCTTGGTGGCGATCACTGGGCAGCCGCAGGCGGCAGCCTCAACCGCTGGCAACCCAAACCCTTCAATTAGCGAAGGCAGCACCGAGACGGTAGCCCGATTGAGCAACACAACGAGTTCGTCGTCAGGGAGGTAGCCCGTGAAGATCGTCTTATTCTGGACACCCATTTCTACTAATTGCTGCCGGACATTGTCCGCATAACTGTGAAAGACTTCCTTCTTGTCTTCGCCTACGAGCACCAATCTCAAATCCGAAAGGGGGGCCTGGCGAGAGAGCTTCGCGAAAACGGACACTAGCATTGTCAGATTCTTATGTGGACTAAAGCCGCCGACATATACGATGGTGCGGTGCTCGTCGGTCAGGCCCAGGGACTTCAGGCGCGGGGTTAACTGCGGGGAATTCAGCACGCGAAATACAGAATCGCTTGCTTCCCCAACGACATGGACACGGTCAGCCTTCATTCCAAAATGTTCCACGAGCCCACGACGCGAGTACTCCGAAACAGTAGCAACCGCATCAGCCTGCCATCGTCCGAGCGCAACCTTCGTTTTCCAAAATAGGCGACCGCGCCGTCCGGGCATCGTCAGATCTGGATATTTTTCGGCAATCACGTCATGAATCATCACAATCTTTTTCGCGCGACTGACGACTGGCACGTAACTGTAGATCGTCGGAAAAAACAAGAGGTCAAGGTCTGCGCCCGACATGGCGCGGGCCATCCGCCACATGTCTCGCGGAGAGCGATTACCATTCGCTGAAGCAGCAATAGCTGTCGGCGCGGTGGCATGAATCGTCTTTCTTTCGACTGCTGGCGCCAAATCCTCCGAGTTCTCACTTGAATCCATGAAGAACGTGTAATGATTCTCTTTGTCGATCGTAACTAGCGCGCCGAGCAGGGCTCGCGCATGTCGGCCATAGCCGCGCGTGTTCTGCCAGCATGTTGCGTCAACGCCAATGTGCATTCGTGCCAACGTTCCTTTGAGCATTGTCCAAAAACTTCCCGCGATCGCCTTGGGCGAATCAAAAGACTATTTTTGCCAAGCGCAACGCCCCTTGACTCCACGGCACTGTATGAGATGTGCCGGACTTATTCCTAAACCGCGAGAGGTTTTCGCAGTACCACCTGTAGTTTCTTAGCAGGGCATCCTTGTTCGAATACTTAGGAGCAAAATGCAACGCCTTTTCGGCCTTCTCAATCGAGACAAAAGATTCTTTGGAAACCGTCTCATAAATCCACTCGTACAAGGGCGACAAGTGCAGTTGTTCCAGAATTTTTAAAACAAAAATCACGGGCCATGCCGGAAGGTTGCGGATTCGCTTGCCATAGCCGGCATGATCCAACACCTCCTGAAAATCTTGCGCTAGAGTTCTGAATTCTTTCGCTCCGATGTTGAACGTATCATTCACTTTCGGCCTCTCACCTGTGGCAGCGAGAAAAATTGCTTGGCACAAATCTTCTACATCCAGCAGTTGATACTTGTTCTTCCCAGCGCCCAGCATAGGAAAGTTTTTTCCCTCGTTAGCCCATTCGTAAAGCAGTCCGAAGACCCCTAGTCGCTCCGGGCCAACAAAAGTCTTCGGCCTAAGAATGGGGATGCACATCCCCTTTTGTCTAAACTGCAAGCAGACCTCCTCAGCCATGATTTTGGCCTGCCCGTAAGCACCCACACCCTGCATTCGGTCGCTTTCAAGTAGCGGATGATGATCAGGGATACCATACACGGCGGTTGAAGAGATGTGGATGACTCTATCAATCTGATGTTTCCACGAGGTCTCTAGTACATTTCTGGTACCGTCAACCTCTGTTGAAAAGATGTCACTCTTCTTCGCGAGCGGGAGAGCTGCGGCTGCATGAACGACGACGTCCATCCCATCGATTGCTCGACCAACAAAGTCCTTGTCGCGCACGTCCCCTCTGAGCGTTCTGATGTCTCCAATAACATCACGAAAAGGAAACTCCGCAAGGTCAAGAGAGGTCACGGTCCAGTCTTCCTTGAGCAAATATCTGATCAAGTTGATGCCCAAGAACCCGGCTCCCCCTGTTATCAAACACTTTTTTCTCATCGATCTACCCCTCTCTTGGTGTGACAAACACTATAGCCAATCAAGATTGCTGCTCCTGGACGAGTTCTACACCGTCACTGTTCTCCTGAGCTGGGAGTGGACGTAGCACAGCGAATAATGTCGCGGGAATCAAAATAATCGAGAGATCGAGGAAAAGCCTGGTTTCTTCAACTTTGCCAAAGAGAAAGTTCGCTAGAATCAAAGGAGGCATGAACAGGAACATTGCGCGTCGCAGAAACGGTGGAAGGTGCCTGTAGTACAGAATCGGGATCACCCAAAAGAGCGAGAACAGGAAAATGGGCCAGAGAAGAAAGTACAAATTTAGTATTTGCGGGCGTGGTGGAAACGAAGGTCTAAAACCGAACACGAGCCGTAAGAGAAGTTGAACTGCTAGCCAAATCAGAAACAAAGCCACGCTGTGGATTAGTGATTTCCGATTAAAACCAAACTGCGCAACATGGAGCGGCACAATTAAGCCGAATGTCTCGCGCGCCAAACTGCCTAATATAGTCAGCGGATAGAGCCAACCGTTAACCTTCCCTCGACGGATGAGATAGACCCCTATTGTTAGAAAAAGGAGATTCAGTGGCGAGCAGGGCTGATAGAAATAATGGATATATGTGAACAGATGTAAACCAGCAAGAATGAGGGTCCCGCTAAAGGCAATTTCTGAACTAAACCAAGACTTGAGGTACAAATGAAAAAAAATAAATAATGCCCAGGTTGCGAGGAGACGCTGCAGAATATAGAAAACCTCTCGTGCCAGTGCCGAGGGTTTGCCCGGTGGCAATCGTAGTGCTTTCTCAAGAATCCAACCCCCGGCTTCAGCCAACCAGGTAGCGACAATGCGGTATTGGTAGGGGGACTTGAAGTCTCCTCGGATGATTCCGCTGTGAAATTCGTTCCTCTCTGGCCAGAAGCGACGTTCAATGGTTGCGGCGTGATAAAAGGTGAGCGTCAAAGCCAACGACAAATAGATCAGGCTAGCTCGCTTTAACGACAAGCTTGTGTGCGGTGCGGTCTCACTCATAAACAATTACCGGGATGAAGACTGACTCTCGTCGCAATAGGGTAGTAAAGGAACAGTTCAGTCTATAGAGTCGCAGCCTGTAAAGTGACATTGCTCCAACTATTAAACGTCCCGGCCACGGTCCACTTCACCGTGAGAATCTGCCCCGCCGAGCCCGCCCGATAGTTCAGGGTGTAAAACCGGTTACTCGTTGAGGTGGAATTGATTAGAGACGTGTCGATGTAAACAGGAGCACTGCCATCGCTGAGACTTACTTCCAGCCGCCCTTGGGCCGCCCATAGACCGACATATAAGCGCAACACCCTGGTCGTTGTCTCCGCAGGAAGTGTCACCTGAAAACCATTTCCCAACCCGATGATGTAGATCCCGGTTGTGGTGTTGTTCGTGGAGGCCGTTGGCGTGCCACCGGTCCAACTGAAGGAATTCGTGTTGTTTGTGTAACGTTGCACAGTACCGCTACCGATACTGGTGTAGTTACTGATTTGTTGAACTGCTCCGTTCTTGTGATTGAGGCTGCTCGCCGTGGTCAATCCCCAATGCGCCCAGTCGGTTGTACCTTCCGTTGACAGGTTCTTGCTGACAGGCGTACTGGCAAAGGTGACGGATAACAACCCCGCAGCGGCAGAATTGACTGTGACAATCACGTCATCGCTGTTTGATGACACACTGTCATTTGCGGTTAGTCGAAGAGTGTAAACCCCGGCAACTGAGAAGCTGGCGGTGGTGGATAAAGAGTTGGCGTTGCCGAAGGTTACAGTGCCTGGGCCGCTGGCGTTGGACCAGGTGACGGTCGTCACACCCGGTGGATTTGGCAGACCATCATCCGAGGCGGCGCCGCTTAAGGTAGCAGTCGCCGCTAAGGTAATAGTCTGATCCACACCCGCATTGACTGTCGGGGCCTGATTGGTCTGTGCCACGTTAACTGTGACGACCATCTCATCACTCGTGTTGAGAACGCTGTCGTTGGCTGTCAGTCGCAAGGTGTAATTCCCGGCGATAGAGAAGCTTGCGGTGGTAGAGAGCGCGTTGGCATTAGTGAATGTGACGATGCCGGGACCACTGACCTTAGACCAGGTCGGTGTTAACACGCCGGGCGGATTAGGCAGACCATCATCAGAGGCCGTGCCATTCAAGGAAGCTGTGGCCGGCAGGGTAATCGTTTGATCCGCACCTGCATTTACGCTGGGCGCCGTGTTGGAATTGACCGTCACAAGCAGATCGTCGTCACTTACAAGAGCGCTGTCATTAGCGCTCAGTCGAAGGCTGTAAACGCCGGCGGCTGAGAAGGTCGCGGTAGTGGAAAGCGCGTTGGCATTAGTGAATGTAACGGTGCCGGGGCCACTGACTTTGGACCAAGTCGGTGTTAGCACGGCGGGCGGATTCGGCAGACCATCGTCAGAGGCCGTGCCATTCAAGGACGCCGTGGCCGGCAATGTAATCGTTTGATCGCTACCCGCATTAACTGTTGGCGCTTGATTGGGCGGTGGCCCTCCACTTGTTGCAAGGGTCGCGGCCTGCAATGTGACATTGCTCCAGTTGTTGAACGTCGAAGTGATTGTCCACCTCACGATAAGAGTTTGGCCGCTTGTGCCCGCCTGATAGTTCAGCGTATAGACGCGGTTCGTCGTAGCCGTCGCGTTCACAATAGAAGTGTCAACGTAAGCAGCCGCGCTGCCATCGCTCAAGGTTGCATTTAGTCTGCCTCGAGCCGCCCAGAGCCCGAGGTAGAGCTTCAACACCCTCGTGGTTGTGTCTGCTGGAACATTGATCTCAAAACCGTTATTTAGACCTATGACGTACAGACCCGTTGTCGTATTGGTTGCGGAAGCGGTCGGTGTTCCTGCGGTCCAGGTGTACGCGTTAGGATTATTGCTATAACGCTGGACCACGCCGCCGCCGATGTTTGTATAGTTGCTGATCTGCTGAGTAATACTGCTCTTGTGATTGAAACTGGCCGCGGTTGTTAATCCCCAGTGGGCCCAATCGCTAGCACCCTCAGTTGTGAGATTCTGACTCGCAGGAGGATTGTCACTACTGACTGTCAGCGAGCCTGGCACAGCGCTGGGATTGACGGTCACAATCATATCGTCAGTAGTAAGTAGCGAGCCGTCATCACCCGTTAGTCTCAAAGTGTAAACGCCAGGGATCGAGAAGCTGGCAGTGGTCGACAGCGAGTTGGCGTTGGCGAACGCGACCATACCAGGCCCACTTACCTGCGACCATATCGTTGTCAAGGCTCCCGGTGGAGTCGGCAACCCGTCATCGGCTCCGCTTCCATTCAAGGCAGCAGTTGCCGGAAACGTAATTGTCTGATCGATGCCCGCGTTGATTGCTGGTGCCTCATTGGGCGGCGTCAACCTACTAGTTGCGAGAGTCGCCGCCTGCAGAGTGACGTTTCCGAGAGGATTCGAATTGGTCAGCACCGTCCATCTTATCGTCAGGGTCTGTCCATTACTTCCCGCGTGGTAGTTGAGGGTATAGACAAGGTTACTGACGCCTGAGGAGTTCACCAACGAGGTATCAACGTAAGGAGAGGCGCTGCCATCGCTAAGGGTCACTTCCAGCTTACCCTGGGCTGCCCAGACACCAACGTACAACTTCAACACTCTAGTCGTGATATCTGCCGGAACTGTCACTTGAAAACCGTCGCCCAACCCATATGTATAAACACCAGTAGTGGTGCTTGCCGAGCCTGTCGGCGTCCCATCCGTCCAACTGTATGCATTTGCGTTGTTCGTGTATCTAAGAATGCTGGTGGCGCCGATTTGACTATAGTTACTGATCTGTTGAGCAACGCCACTCTTATGATTGAAGCTGGTCGCCGTTGTTAATCCCCAGTGCGACCAGTCCGATGTGCCTTCGGTGGTTAGACTTTGATTCGCCGGAGGATTACTTGTGCTGACCGAAAGCAAACCGGTCGCAATGCTGGGATTGACTGCGACTACAAGGTCGTCGCTGGTCTGCAGAACATTGTCGTTGGCAGTTAGTCGCAAAGTATAGATTCCGGCGATTGAGAAAGTGGCCGTGGTTGATAATGATTCGACATTGCCAAAGGAGACTGTGCCTGGCCCGCTAACCAGCGACCATGTTGAGATAAGCGCGGCGGGCGGGTTAGGAAGGCCGTCGTCAGAGGCGGCGCCATTCAAGACGGCGGCGGCCGGCAAAATGGCAGTTTGATCGTTGCCCGCATTCACAATCGGTGCTTGATTTGTGATGCCACCACCTGTCTGCGAGACCGTGAAGACGTGTCCGCCGATAGTCACTGTTCCGGTACGGAGACCACTGGCAGAATTGTCGGACACCGAGTAAGCAACAGTTCCACTGCCGCTGCCACTGGCGGCAGACGTAATAGTAATCCAGCTATCATTGCTAACTGCTTCCCAGGTGCAGCCCGTCGAAGTAACGTTGACGGATCCGCTACCGCCGGGAATGCCAAAGCTCTGGCTCGACGGAGAAATCGAGTGAGACACTTCCGTGCTGGAGGAGACATAGTTTGTACCGCAAGAAAGCGGGTTTGAGGGAACGTCCGAAAAGTCAACGGCTACTGCTTGACCAAAAATGTCGGGCGATGACTGTCGTTGGAAATGAAGATGATCTCCGCAACTGTTGAGTGCACCATTAGTGGAACCCGTGTGGCCTTGCCTGCCAACATACAGTCCCTGACAGACGTTTGAACCAACCTCAACCTGCACTGAACCAGTTTCCATGTGGGCATATTTCGTATAAGTTCCATCGGCATGTTGAATGACTACGACATTGCCAAAAAACGTTCCCGGGCAGCCAGTAGGACTATAATCCGTGCAGTTCGTATCAATCGTGTTGCAAGTAACATTCGAAACTGCAAGAACAACCAATCCATCCGCTGCTGCCAGAGCATGGGCGCCGACGGTGCTTTCAAAATCGTAAGCAAAACTCATTGTGCCGGAATGCGACGTGATCGAGCAGCTACCTGGTGGAGAATAACCATCTCCTCCCTGAATAACGTGTGAATCTGTTAAGGGAAGGTTGTAGGTGACTGCTGAGGCTGTAAGGGAGACTGACCTTCCTGTCCAGTCAACATATATCAACTTCGAACCGGTCGGCGCGAGTTGGCGAATCATTACACCTCCGGGCAAGACTTTTAGCAAAGTACCAGTGCCAAGCGCTCTACCAGTTTCAGAGCCCTTTGCGCGCACATACAGAGCGCTGGTTCCTAGAAGACTATCGCCAGTAATTTCATAATTGCCATCGGGCGACATCGTGCGGAAGGCCCCGCTGTCCTGCGAAGAATCCTGAGAAAACAGGAAGCTTTTCCCTGGCGTGGTGGTTTTGGACAACAAGGGGAACCCGGCGGGGACTCGCGGAATGGTAACGGATCGCTTTTCCGGTGTCTCGACCGAAATGAACGCCGGCTTGAGTTCTAAGCGAGCGTCATCCCCTATCGATGTCAGATAATGAACTCCGCTTCCTGAGTCGTCCCATTGTAAGATCTCTGCGTAGACGTTTTCTGAGACCAGAGTCTTAGTGTTCCCGGAGCCAAGCTCCGCCAATTCGATCCCAAACGAATTGCCATTCGAGAAAGTACATGCGACCGCGTCTCCGTTTGCGGGCGACCAGGCGGCTTCAAGAACGATGCGAGAAGACACTCGTCGATGCTTACCGGTTGCCAGATCTTCGACGTAAAGCTTTCCAGTCGGAATGCCATTCTCTAGTGAAGTGTACAGAAGCAACTTTCCGTCCGGTGATAGACCAAAGCTCTTAAATACTGGAAGCGAAGTCTTGACTTGAACAAATTCGTATCCGTTGGAACCCTCATTCAATTGGACGGCCTTGCCGTTTGCAGCGACGACATAGGGTGGCAGCGGGTTCTCGTCTGCTCGGACCAGCGAAAAAATCGCCGATCGAGAATCCTCGCGTCTGTTGTCTACAGGCTGGTTCGATCCTTTGACGATGGCATTTGCGATGTCCACTCGCTCTGGCTCGTTTGATAGGTAGCCCGAAAGAAGCGCGAAACTTACTACTAGTCCAGAGGCCAGAAGCCATTCCGTATTTGGAAGCAAACGTCGAAGAGATGGCAATTGATTTTTCAACATCTAACAGGGTAATTAATATCGTGGGTGGTCGTTGATCTGCAGATCCTCATTTGGAGACTCGCAAAGGTAGACGATGTGCGGATATGGAAGCCAGTCAGTCAATGGGAAGGTGTCAACGCGTTTGAAGTAACCTGCCAACGCTTTGCGAAAGCGACGCTCACTCCAGTACCACATTTCAAATCCGCGCGTCATAACCACATCCAACAACCAGGTGAAGGCAATCCCGATCTTCCGATCTGAAGTTACGTCTTTGATTATCAAGCGCCCATCTTTCGCGAGATGTTTCCAGCAAGTCTCTAGCAGTCGAGCCTTCGAGTCATCATCAATGTGGTGCATCAAGTCAACCATAAGTATCGCGTCGAATTGATCTTCGATTTTCAGTTCGCGCGCGTCCCCGCAATGAAAGCTGGCGTTATTCAGCCCCATTCGAGCCGCGGCTTTTTGGGCCATGTCGATGCGCCGTGGATTCTGGTCATAACCGGTGTATGAGATCTCTGGAAACATGGCGGAGAAATAACACCCGAAGAGTCCGAAACCGCAGCCGATGTCGAGTACCCTGGTCTTGCCACGAAGACAGAGCGCCAGGATGTGGATGATGTTAATGTTAATGATCAGGAACCGTGCTTTGCAGTACATCCTCGACAAAAACGAGTCGTAAGTGTCAACAATCGCCGCCAACAATTCCTTGTGAGAGTACCCAGATAGAGAGTTCACCTTTCCCCTCGAGTTCATACCCTTATGGGTTTCGTGCTGATCCGCAAGCACAGCTATTTTCGGAGAATGAGCTTTGTCGTCGCGCAGGACTGCTCTGGCTGTTAGAGACATATCGAATATCCAGGACAACGAGACAACTAACGGCGTTCGCTTTTCGCGGCCAGAAAACCCTGAGCAGTTAGGGGGCCGTCTATGATCTCATACCCTCGGCCGGTGATTGATGGTCCATTGATGATCCAGATCGGACGATCTTTGTAGACTTGTAGCAGTTGGGACGTTAGTGCCGGGCCTCGGTCCCAGGCGTAAACGGGTTCGTCGGCCTGCAAGCTGAGTGGATTGTAGGTAAAGGCAGACGCGTAATCCGGATGTTCATCGCCCCGGATTAAGACCAGACTCTTGCCGAATCCATGTTCCTTTGCCAGATACCGAACATCGGGTCGCATCCTGAGAAAATGATGATACTTGTCGAGCGCCCTCCACGGCACGTAATTTACAAGACTAATGAGACATAAAGAGAGGACAGCGATCGCCACCCGCCTGTGGTTCTGGTTATGTGAATTAGCATCGAGGGTCGATTCGAAAAACTGAATTCCTCGGGCAGTAAGCGCAAGGCAGGGAAAGAGCATCAAGAACCAGTATCGCGCACCGAAGTCAGGTCCTCCGCTGTACCAGTAAAAGATATGCGCTGTAAAGACAACAGAAATGGCTACCAGCATTAAGTAATCTGCCCTCTTGAGCGCTCGGGAAAAGGAAAAGGCCGCGATGAGAAGTAATGACCCAATGCTCCAACCTAACAACTCGATGTTTAGCGAGAAAAGATTCAGGTTAGAGTTGACCGCAGCATCCAGGGGACTGTGACCCGGAAAGGGATCGATGGCCCAGGTGCCCAGACCCTTATTCGGTCCGAATCCGAGTCCATTCGATCCCGGCCCGAATTGCTTGTCAGAGTAAACGATGAGGGGGTTGGCCGTTGGGTCGCCAGTTAAATGTCTGTTGTAAGCGAGGGAGATCGAGCCAATTATCGCCGTTGCCAGGACCAGAGCAGCGATATGTGCGAGTTTTAGTCTCCGCCCGCCTGCGCCTATGGACCACAATCCAAGCAATCCAGCCAGCATTAACCCGTCAAGAGGCCGGATCAGGCTGGCTAGACCAATAAAAGCGCCGGCCAGTAACGCCCATTTCGTTTTTCCTGTCTTCCGAGCCCAAGCGACGCCAAGAGTAGCCACCAACGCACAAGTGAATGTCACCGTGTGCGTCATGAAATTCATGGCCATGAAAATATGCCAAGGCGAAACGCACAACAGTAGAACGATCCATCGTGCGACGCGTCGGTCAAACAGTTCGCTTGCTAACGCATATGCCAACAAAACATTCAGGCCTGCGAGTAGAGGGTTTACTAACCACGGCACTCCAAGCCAGACTCCCACAGATAGCACCGCAGGCCAACCAAACGGAGGCACTGCATACCACCTACCACCCTCTAAGGACATCAGGAAGATATTGAAGGCGGCTGGAACTGGTGGAGCTGGCATCGTGAGCATTCGCGCAGCCAGATATCGAGCGTGCTCGACATATATTACTTCATCCGGGATGTGTGGATGTCGTTCATAAAAGAAATATGCCAGGAAGGCTGACAACAACGTGACCCATATGGCAGAGAGTATTAGAAAGAGGTTAGTTCTTGTTTCACCCGTCTCAAACACCTGCAGCTTCTGCCTGAACCACTCCAACCAGCTCTCTGGAAAAGCCCAGGCTAACAATACAAGATTGCAAACATTCACAGTTTGCACGAAGGAGGCAAAGATTACTTCACCGACATAAATGGAAACATCGCGCGATAAAGCGGCACTGGTTAAGACGAAGACAGCCACTACAGCAAGAAGCTGCCAGAGCCTGAAGCTCTTCTGCAGCCAACCTCGAATAGTTGACCATCGGCGTGCAACTCCGAACAAAACGAAAAAGCTCTGACTTACCAGCAAGATCAGCAACAAGAAATGCGTTCCCGTAAGGAGATGTCGAAATGTGCGATAGTGCTGGTATCTGATCAGGTTTCCCGCTTCAATCAATTGCAGCGCCAAAGCCTGGCCCACCAGAGCTAATGAAAACCACCAGACAAAGCGCTGCCACGTAGTGCCGATCGCCAGGGCCAACAACGCCAACGCTACTCCACCAGCCATTGGCAGACAGATTCGGCCACTCGGGAAGCCTTCGAGATTGCGAAATCTCGGATCAACCGCGGCCCAGACAGCCAGGGAAGCTGCTGAGCCGAATAGCAATGTGCGGCAGATTTTAACGAACACAAGACGTCTGCTTGTTTTGCGAGGCAACATCCTGAAGGGACGCTCTTAGCTGTGCGAACCCGGAAGACAATGCGTTGATCCTGGTAAGCGGAACTTTGACTAAGTCTTATGGTGGAGGTCCTGCGGGGAATGATTAGTCTTCCACAACGTGTTTTGTAAACTCGGTTCGATACTCCCGCCAACTTGCATCATTGAAATGGCCGGACTCGTCGAGGCAGCCGACCGCGGCATATGCCATTGCTAAGGTGTGATGCGTATTGTCGTGCGCAAACAGCCCCTGCCTACCAATACTGAGCACCCGATCAAGGCCACTGGCCCACTCATCGAGCACATTGAAGTACTCATCGTATCCTTCCTGATAAATGGGATAGGCGTAAGGAAGGCGTTTTGACGCAACCTGAATGATAGTAGACTTGATCGGCAAGCCACATTGCTCTACGGAGCGGCGTACGACGTCAGCCAGTTCAAGGTCTGTAGCGCTCCAGATTTCATCGTCAACTGAGCAAGGAATTTCTCCACAGAGCACAGTCTTACTTTCGGGATCCATGCGCCCGCTGTAATTCTTAGGTTCCGACAGTCGCGTCAACTTGATCTCTTCCTCTGGAAAATAATGCGCATCAAATGGCGTCCACTGTGGTTGGTCAAGTACGAGGTAGACCAATATCATCCCCCGGAACCTAATACGCTTGCTCGCTTCGATTACTTTCAAAGGAGGCGACGGATGTGTGATGCGAGCCAAGAGCGAGATTGGAACCGTTGACCAGACATAGTCTGCTTCATAGTGTCTGAGCTGGCCCTCCTGCTCGACTCCAACGCAATGAGGCGTCCCCAAATTCAGGCTGCGCACTGACGCGCCCAACTGTAAATCTGCGCCTGCCGCTGTTGCCGCCCTGGCAATCGCTCTGCTGATCTCGCCGTAGCCGCCGCGCGGGTAATAAAAACGGCCCGCCCCGGGTGCTTTGAAGCCCGGCAGCAAACCAACAACCTTACTAACCATTTTGCCCAATGAACCGGCGGAAACACGACGATGCGCCTGAATTGACGAGAGTTCAGCTGGATCGAGGCCCCAAATTTTTCGCGCATAGGGAAAATAGAAGTCGCGGCAAATGGTTTGGCCCAAGCCGCGCTCCAGGACGCTGGCAAACGTTTCTCGTTGCGCCGCTGGTCGCGTGATCGATTTGCGCGCAGAGTCAAACGCAACACCTGCCGCAAAAGAAGGCGGCAAATGAAATAGAAGATCGAACGGCTTAAGCGGAAAATGTATCCAGTGCTCCCGCAGGCGAATCCGCCCATGACGCGGTCGATCGAGTAATTCGCTTCCCATCAACGTGCGTAAGTCCTCGAGAATCTGCGGCGCGCACGCCGGGTGTAGACGATGACTACCGTAATCAACTGACAATCCGGCGAGGTCAAAACTGCCGGCGTTTCCTCCTACGTCTTCCCCTTGCTCAAAAACTGAGACGTCGGCTTTTCCTTGACGCGCGAGTTGCCACGCCGCCCCTAACCCTGCCGGACCAGCTCCCAGTATCGCTACGCGTGTACGCTTCGCCTTGGATTGTTCCGGCATACTTCTGGCCCTGCCAAGTGCAAATGTTCTGCGACGAGGATTGATGTCGGTTACCATCTCTCTTTATATTACGAATGGAATAAAGCGCTTGGTGCTCGAGCAATAAGCTGCGTAGTCTGGCAGGGAACGAATTAATTTCTCTTCTTCTCGCACGGCTTGCATCAGTACAACCGGAATCAATAGCAAGATGCCAATCAGAAGCCACGAGTTCAAGGCTAATTCCAATCCAACCAGCAACATCAAATCGCCCACGTAGATAGGATGTCGTATGAAGCGGTACGGACCGTTTCTCACGATGAACTGTTGGGCGCCGATCCTGGCGGCTTCAATATCAGACCAATTGTCTCCGAGTTCTTTACGACTGCAGATAGCTATCCAGAGACCGACTGTATAGATAAGAGTGCCTGCGATTCGTAACAACAGGGGCTCCTCACTGATCGGCAAAATGTCGGGCAACAGGGTTTGGACGACAATGCCTAGGAGGATCGCGATTTTCACGACTTTGACTGCCCGCACCGACAGTTGCTGCCAGGTCAGTGGCTTCCCAGATTTCATTGAACTCGATCCAGGATCTGAGACCTGAGACTCTTGCCGCCGTCTTAAGATTTCCCAAACGGCTTTGTGTACCAGCAGGCCACTCAATAGATAGATTCGTAAAAGCAACATCTCAGTTCTTACCCACCGAGTAGATTACGGGCTTCTTCATTGCAGTTGGCCGAATTATGCTTCCATCAAGAATTTCGGGTTCTCCGTCAGATTCAAACTCCTTTGGGCGCACACCAAATGCAGTCTGCGGATTAAGTCGTCCCAGACGCGACGCGATTGCCTCCCCAAGCATACCCACGAGCGTTAGTTGCATGGCGCCCATGAGTGCCAGGATGGCGGTCGCTGAGATATTTGGATCTCGAAACATATCAATGGTCCCCTTAGCCAAACCATACGCCAGGCAAACCAGGGCCAACGGAATAAAGACCCGTAGCGGCTTGAACAGCATGGCAATTCGCAAGATCAGAATCGCAAAACTTCCCGCGTCCCACGGTACTATCTTCGAGCGGCCCGATCGCTTTCGATAGTCAATGGGGACGTAGGTCACTGCATACTTGTCGCACAGCATTGCCATGGTGATGGTCGTAGTAAAACTAAACTGATCCGGTAGGATCGAAAAATATTGCATTACCACGTCCCGCCGAAAGACCCGCAGACCGCTATTCAAGTCAGGTATGTCGCGCCCGGAAACATAATTTGCCAACCGGTTTAGCATCCATTTGGCGGGCCGCCTAACCAGCGGAATACTCACCTTGCTTCCCGTGCGCGCACCTACAACCATGTCCGCGTGCTCCAAGTCCTGGAGCATCTGGGGAAGATAATGGGCCGGATAAGTGCCATCGGCATCGGTGATGGCGATGACATCGTTGCACGCCTGAAAAATGCCCGTCTTCAGTGACGCACCATAGCCCCGATTGCTTCGGTGTTGAATCACGCGAGCTCCTGCCGCCTTCGCTTCGTTAGCGGTCCGATCGCTCGAACCATCGTCGACAACAATAAACTCGGCGGAAATCTCATGTGCCTGAAGTAACTTGCGTAACTCCATAATGGAGCTTCCCACGGACGCCTCTTCATTGAACGCTGGCATCACGATGCTGACTGACTTCATCATTTCACTTCCTCCAATCACCAGACTCTCGTACCGTTTGCCTCAAGGGAGAGGCGTTTCCGAAGATCTGGATGGTCCTCGAACGTACTTGTTTCTTTGCTAGCCTAACTTTGCAGTATTAATTAACTGGTTGCGGAGTGAGTTCAGAACTATTGATAAGGCTGATAGCGGTTTGCGACTCATTCTTTGGCCGCTGACGACAGACGACTACCTCGCCACCGCCGAGCGTGCCGGGAAAGACTTTGACGATAGTAAAGTCGCTCTGGATAGTCCGCCAGACTCCTGGCCGATAAGCCTTGACCTCGACCGGCAAGGTGTAAACCAACCAGGTGTTTTCACCGGCGCGGCGCACGAACTCCAACTCAGATTCTGTTTGCGCAACAGACCAAGTGGGTGCGTAGTATCGTTCATAGGCGACACCAGCCAACCCCACGGCGACCACCGCGTCGTTAGGCCCACGATGATTTTCGACGTAATCGCGAGCACCCGTGTAATCCTGCTTTGGGTATGCATAGTTGCGTGGAACAGTAACCGCCGAAGCGAGAATCATCAGTATAGCTAACGCCAGACCAGCGCCAGCGGCCAGACGTTGAAGTGAGGGACTTGTACTCACTTGTCGACTGACGATACTAGGCAGCGTAACAGCGCCGTGCACAGCTATAAGGATCGCGAATCCCATTGCAAAGAAGAAGAAGCGCGGCCAGAGATTGTGACCCGACGCTAACAACGCCCCTCCCGCTATAAACGCGGGCAGTACGATCAACGCTCCCGACTGCCATTCCCGGCGCATCAGATTCAACCAACCAAGGGCCACGATCACGACGCCACCTAACACCACTAATCCACCCGAAAACCCAATTCGCAAATTACGGACTGTCTCGGTGACTACCCACCACGGATTCGTCCACTCGGATTCCAGCGACACTTCATGCAAGCCCACACGGACAAATTCAGGCAACGCTAATGCATAGAGCTGTAAGGTCAAACTCACGCACAGCGTCCAGGCGACAAATGGCCTCCAGTTGAAGGATTCCGATACAACGTTATCTGCTCCTCTGTTCCGTGACTTTTGTCTGTTCCTGATCCAAAGCATCGCCACATATAAGACGAAGTGCGCTGACACGACAAAAACCATTGTCAGGTGACTTAACATGCCTCCGGTAACTGCGAGCGCATAAATGATCCACCAACCCCACGTCTGGCGCTGCAGTGCTTCGAGCCAGAGCCACGTTGCCAGCATCGAGAAGAAGAGGAGCGCCATGTAGCCGCGTGCGTTCTGCGAAAACCAGATGTGATGATAAGAAAGGGTCATCAACGCGCACGCGAGCAACGCCTCGCGCGTCCCGATCACACGCCGCCCCAAGAGAAACAACGCCCAAAGGCTCATCACTCCAAACAACACAGACGGTAAGCGAACAGCCCACGCGCTCTCACCAAACAGAGACACTGACCCGAAGGAGAGCACGGAGAAAAGCAAATGGTTGTTTTGGTCTGGCAGGCTGGTGACGATGTCGCCCAAAGGTAAACGCAAATAGTTCAATAGCGTCAGGAGCTCGTCAAACCACAAATCCGTATTGAGTTGCCACATCCTCAAGCCAAGGGCGATCACGCTCAACACAGCTAGTGCGAGCCAGGCATGCCATGCCGTCTCTCTTTGGGTCCTCAAGGCTGATTCTGCAAAATGGGACGAGGATTTGGCGGCAATGTCTTTCCCACGCTTGCCGGCAACCATCGCGCAAAACATGAGACCAAGTCCATGCGCTGCCAAGAGGAACCGAAACAGGGTCGTCCCCCATGACAAAGAGCGTGTGGGGTCGCTCACCAGCGCTCGCTCAATTGCACGGTTTGAGATTAAGCCCGCCGCGGTTATTAGAAGCACTCCGCAAACGGTCAGGATGACCCTGCTCAGCACGACGCGTCTCGGCTTTACTGCTGAGTCAAATCTTAGAGCGACCATAATTCTTTTCTTTCCCAACACTCCAAAGCGTCCAAATGACCGCTCCGCACACGACCAACAAAGGTATCGTTGAGGTTCCGTCGGCGACATAGCCCATCTTGCCCAACGTCGTGAGCCACGGCAGACGGAAACCTTCAAGCGTGACACGCCTGACTGGTTCAAGAACGCCGAGTCCCTGCTCTACATCGCGATACATCGCCAGGCACCAGGACCAGTAAGTCGCCACAATGCCAAATAATACGGCAATAATTTTCGGCAAACGCAGCAACACACTCGATGCCAGCAAAAAGAGAAACGGCACAACCGGCACGATGTAACGCACGCCGCTATTGAACTGCAGTCGTCCGAATTGATTAGCCGAGCAAAAAAGAAAAAAGAGAACCGTGAAGACCACGATGCACCACGTCTCAAGGTTGCCGACCAGACGAGTGCGCTTGTTGAGCCAGCCCGGAACCCAGAGTGCTAGGAGCAACAACGGCGCTGAAGTGAACAACCCGAAGCGCATCCCGAAAGCTGTCTGCCAGAGCAAATCCACATGAGGCCGATCCATTCCGTTGTAACCGTAACCGGAAAACTCAGTAGGCGGCATATATCGCTGCGCTGGATAAAGCGGATGCCCGAAGTTGACCCACTGGTACGCCATCAGTATGGCGGCGCAAGCGGCAACGCCCGCGACGAAGTACCAGATGTCTCGCCGCGACCTGGCTTCAGTCGGAAGTTTGGCGCGGCGCATGATTGCGTAAAGTCCCAGCACCACCGGAACGACCACACCGCTGTAATCCACTACAACGGCCCATCCGCACAAGAGTCCGGCCAACAAATAATTTGGACGACCCGGCCGCGAAGGCTTATCCCACGGACGCCACAACAACGCGAAGGCGAACAAGGCGCAGTGTGCGACCAGCAGGTTTTGATTCAGTTGCCCCGTCCTAAAGAATACTGGAGTAGCAAACGCATAAAGCAGTGTCAGCAACAATGCTGTGCGTGTCTGAAGGTTCAGGCCAATGAGGATGTAGAACATCACCACTGCGCTCAAAGCGGAAAGTGGCGCCATGGCAAAACCCTGTATCACGCCTGTCGCCAACCCGAATTTCACATCGTAGCCACGTTCGCGCGAACGACGGTAGAACTCGCGCGCCATCGGATACGGCGAGTCATAAACAACAGCTATCTCATCCTGAGGTGACGAAGCGCGGGCGTGCTTTGTGCGCTCGACGAGTTGATCGATCAGAGGGCGAGTGATTGTATAGGGAATCGCTCCAATGATCGATGCGCCCGGATTATTGTTGATGAAAACCCCGTGACCCGGAATCTCAAAAAGATCAGGGTGTAGTCCGGCATATTCGGAGACATTAAAACTAAGGTGGTCGCCGAGGCTCAATGCAGGGTAAATCTCGCGGACTGTGTTGGTGGCAAAGTGCAAGCCGTAGATAAGCCAGCACGTTATGAACAGACGAAACGCAATGCCTCGCGTTGAAAAGCGCCAGGTAAGCTTCCTGGGAAAACCGGAAGGTCCTGGAATGACCAACACTTCGCGATGCGTCATCATCGCGGTCTTGATTCCCTGCTTCATGCCTTGATGCCGTCTTGTGCCTTGGCGAGCCCCTCTGACAATCGTCGCGCGCTCCAATTGCGACGTAGCGTCACCAACTCGCGCAACCGTTCACGGACGGTCGGGTCAAGAAACAGCGCCACCATCACCAATAACAGCAACGACAGCGCTGCTCGAGCCCTGGCTGACTCCAATGGCAGCCACCAAATGCCTGACGCCAGAAGAACAGCGATTAGCGGGCGAGCTAGCAAGTTTTCATGGCCCTTGAGCCCCAGCAGTCGGTAACAAGACAGCCATGCGCCCAGCCAGATCACAGTTTCAGTTACGACCAGTCCCAACGCTGCCCCGTTCAGTCCCCAACTGAAATATCCGATTGGAATCAGAACCAATGCGACGACGGCACCGAGAGCTGTTATCAACATCTCTGTGCTCTGATAACCCGCCGCAATCAAGCCAAAGCGATAGTGACCATTAATAAAGGCCATGACACAGACTCCGGCCATCAAAGCGAGAACACCTCCCCCCGATCCGAACTCTGGTCCATACACAAACAGCATCACATCATTAGCAAACAACACCCACGCCAGTCCTGCGGTTACGCCAACCCAAACCACACCGTGCATCGAGCGTTCAATCAAACGGCTGAAACTGCCGTCGCCCAGCTGCCAGCTTCTCGACATTGAGGGCAACAAATTGAAGTAGTAGAGCCAAACGAATGTATGCAGCGCCACCAGGATTCGCTGTGCTCCGGCAAAAACACCAACCTCTTGGGCCGATGCGATCAGGCCTAGAATGAGCGTTCCACCAAACATTTTCACGACCCAGAACATCTGGCTGAGCCCAATGGGCACGCCTTCACGAAACAAGCGCGCGGAAACAGCCGGACGAATTCGAGTGCTAGCTCCAAAGTGGCGCCGGTACATCCAGAAGCTGAAGAGGGCGGCGCTCGTGACGCCGGCAACTTCGGCCCACGCGACCATGAGGATCTGATCCGACCTGCGTAAAAACACAAAGACAGTCGCTGCAAAAATCGTCTGCCGTATGACCTGGACAGCCGCTACCAGATCCATTCGTTCGTGTCCCTGGAACACCCACTGAAGCATTAGGGGCATGGCCCAAAGACTCAGGCCGTAAACCAACAACAAACGCATCATCACAGGACCGCGATCCATAAGGAGCGCAAACAACACTATGGCCAAATAGCCGGCAGCTGCGAGCACGGCGCGCACCGTAATGACCTCCGCCGCCAGCCGCCCTGTTTTCTCGGGCGTTTTTGCGATTTCCCGAGCTCCATAAGGGCTAAAACCCTGATCCACGATCAAACTGGCACACATCAATACTGCTCCGGCAAACTCGATGTACCCGAAGTCGCTGACGCCCAGAGTACGAGCCAGATATGCGAACGCAGCAAACGTGAGTAACTTGCTGAAGACTTCCGCGCCCGCCAGAGACAGAAAGTTCTTAAATAGTTTCAATGAGGCTATCCTTTAACGTTGCGCTGGGGACTCAGCATGTTCGGTTCCCGGTTCAGTTGGACTATCGGTAAGGGTTGTCTTACACCAGGCTTTCTCCAGTCAACACGCTCTTCGGCGGGGAGCGTTTCTGCTTTGCGCCAGACCTTTGCCCCAACCAATGCTTTGGTAAGTTGGCGCGGTTGAAATGTGATACTGGGCCATAGAAAAATCTCGTTAGTGCAATAACAGTCTTTGGATCGGATAGAGGCGCGCAGCTTATCCGCTTCTTCCGAATACCAGATGTCCTTAAAAGATCTCTCACGGATGTTTCCCAGTGGCTTATGAGCTTCGCAAACACTGACGTCTCCGTTGGAGTAAATTACCGCGCTTAAGACACCGGCCTTACACGGTACGACCTGTCGCTGCTCCGCTGCCGTTTTCACTTTGGCCCACTGGAGCATGGGCTCGACGACACTGCCATATCTCGCCTCCTCGCGTGGTGCCCACAAACGTCGAACATACTCCGCCAGTCCCTGGTACTCAGTTAGCTTGGGTCCTTGTAAAGAGGGATTCTTTCGATCGCCACGAATCAGCGCCAGGTTGTGGTGGGACATTTTCGGGCAACGCTCGTAAAGAAACGTCGTCAAGCGTTTGATCTCGTCCATGTTGTCTGACGTTGCGGTGGAGATCGAATGGATCTGCAGCCGCTGGTCTTCCTGCTGCAACTCAGCCAAAGCATCGTAGGTCTCCATGGCCTTGACGAATGATCCCTTCGAAACGCGAAACGTATCGTGGAACTCCTCCATACCGTCGAGGGATAGTTCGATAACGAATAACCTCAAACTCTTTTCTTTGAGTGTCTCGCGAATCTGCTCAATAGTCCGTTCGGTGAAATAGCCATTGCTCGGAACGTAAATCTCTTTGACGCCATTGTGCTTGATGAACTGGCGACAGATTGCGCCGAAATCCTTTCGCAGAAAGGGCTCGCCTCCCGACAGATTCAAGTTTTCAATGTGTCCTAACTGCTCAGAGATACCGACCATCTCTTCGAAGGTCAGGTCGTCTCGCCGGTTCAGATTCTGCCAGTAGAAGCAGTGTTCGCACTTCATGTTGCAGATCGAGTTGATAAACAAAATGACAAACGGCGGACTGGGAACTTGAGTAGAATCGAGACTTTGCCAGTTCAAACGGGCGTGTTTTGCAATTCGACTAATGACATTCATAGGACACTCCTCTTGTAACAACGCGCGATTGGAATCTGTTTACGAAGCTCGAGCTTGTTTCAGAATGCGTGGCTCGCGATTGGGGCTTATAAGGTGCCGGAATCGGAAAAGAAAACCCGGCGCGCTCGTCTGCCCAACCGGCGAAAGGCTAGATATTGGTCGAGTTGCCCGTCCAGCAAACTGGCAAACCGCTGCCGTGATCTCAGGTAGTGCATATCCACGCGGGGCAGCACGTCGAGGGGATCAGAGTTAGCTCGTCTTAATTCAGTCGTGCAAGAAGCGCGAAAATGAGTAGCTGCCAGGCGGCGCGAGACTGGATCAATTCCACCATAAGGATAGGCAAAACTCTGCGGCTGCAATCCCAGATGCTTCTCAATCTCGGCGCGTGAAACCATCATCTCCTTCTCCACTTGGGCGGTAGAACAACGACGCAAGTCGCGATGTGTCTGCGTGTGGGATCCTATTTCGATCCCCGAACGTGCCAGCTCTGCAGCCTGCTGCCATGAAAGAATTGGCAGTACTCCTAGACCTTCTGGGCGTGGCCCCCAATCATTGAGCCCACCCATATGGCCGCAGACCGTGAAAACCGTTGCCGTGAAACCATGCCGGCCAAGAACCGGCATGGCAGCTTCGTAAAAATTTGCGAAGCCATCATCGAATGTCAGAACGACCACTCGTTCAGGCCATACGCCCATCCGCTCACGGAAAGTTATGGCTTCTGCTAGCGACGTCCCTCGTATCGCTCTTTCGGACAAGCAATCCATCTGCCTTGCAAAATCCATAGGGCCAACGGAAACGACCGACCCACTGGGATCGACCGAGTGGTAAGTCAGAATTGCCAATTTGTTTGTGTTTGCCACCTTCACTCTTGTCTTCTCAGGTCTCAGACACTGTCTCCTTCAGAGAGACTTCGGCTGGGTGCGGTCCGCCCAAATAACCAAGGAACTCTCCCAACGCAGTTCCCACAACCAAACACGCTGCGAGCGGTAGAATTTGCGCGACCTGCCCGGGAGTGCGGTGTTGACGTAACATATTACGAAGCACACGGGCCAGAAGGAGCAGGGGTAAAACCAATGTACCGGCGCCATAGCCGATACGCACCCACGAGCTGATCTTTGCCACCCGAGTCTCGGCGAAAATGCGTCCCCATTCGACTCTCTCGCGGAGGGCATGAAACATATTTATCTTTGGACGATGCTGGTAAACCACCATGCGCGGATCGAAAAAGAGCGAGTGCCCACGTGAACGTAGCGACCAATGAACAGTTGTCTCGTGATAGACGCTGCGCCACACTTCACGAATCGCGTCCAATGCCTCGCGCTTGTAAGCAATGTTTACATCGGAAACATAACTCGCTTCACCAGACAGCAATGGTTTGCCGTAACGGCCGAAGTCACAATAGTAGAGTGCCCAGTTGATTGGTTCATCGACACCGTTCTCAATGGCGCCACCAATCACGGTGTAGGGTTGCTCGTGGGCCAGGCAGATCTGCCGGCACCAGTCCGCAGCCGGAACAGCATGATCCTCTGTCATGGCGATGAGACGCCCGCGAGCGAGCGATAATCCAACGGCACGACGACGGTCATATAGACGGTGTTGATGTGAGGTGATACTCGCAGATGATGCTACCCCAGTATCATTTATGAAATGGAAACGAGCTTGGGGATACTCTTCCGCCAAATCTCCGACTTCACCCGACCAACTGTCATAGGGAACTATGACTTCCGCCGTCGCAAAGTTTACTTGGGAACCGAGCGCGGAGAGCGACCGACGCACCAGTTCCTTGCCACCGACGACCGTCACTATAATTGACAGTTCAAGTTCAGAGGCTGGGTGGTTACTTGGCATGGGCGTCCTTGGGAAGCGGCATGGCCGGCTCGTTAGAAGTCTTTTCCAGATAGTGCAACAACGTCCCCCAGATCACACTGAAACCGCAATACCAGAAGTAAAGCCAATGAAGCGGTACGACGCGCAGAGTGAACCACACCCCCGAGCGCGCCAGAAAGAAGCGGTAGAAATCCAGATTCAGTAAAGTGACAGTCGCAGCAAGAGCCAGCGCCACGAATACAAACAATGGCCACCATAACGCTGCGGTCGCAAAAAAGAGCATCAGATAGGCCAGCGCGACGCTGAGACGCTGAGACGGCTTGACATTGAGCGTGTTGGCAAGCGAACCGGCGCGTAACATTAGTCGCGTCCACGGAACACCGCGATCAAATATGTCGGTCTTCAAAAGGTTCCGCAGCGTCCAGCACTTAAGGTGCTTGCCTTTGATTTGGCTGTCGAGAACGATCTTGTGTCCGGCTGCGTTCAGCCAGGTGCCCAGCTCAATGTCTTCAATGGCCGGACGACGATAACGCTGTTCGTCAAATCCGCCGAATCCCAGGAACACCTCGCGCCGAATTGCCCCGCACCCGCTCCAGAACGTTCCAATTCTGCCGTCGGACTTTTGATGAACGTAATGATGAAACAGATTCTTGTATTGCGAGAGGAAATTCGGCTTAGCCGGGGCATCGTCATAGGATCCGATCACGGCATCAATTGTCTGGTCGGAGGCGAAGGCCGCTGCAAAGCGCGCAAGTGTGTCCTTGTGAACGCACACGTCTGCATCAACGAAGACGACATAGCGACCATTTTGAAGGGCAACACCGCGATTGCGCGCCCGGGCCGGTCCTCCGGGCCCTGCTATTCGGAGATAGGCGAACCCGTGTTCATCGACCAGCGGCTTCACCGGTTCCGTTGAACCATCGTCAACCACCAGCACCTGAAAATCTCTAAACTCCGAGGCAGCCAGCGCAGCTAAACAGTGTTTGAGATCGGCCGTCGAATTGTAGACGGGCACGACAACAGCCAAAACTGGATGTTCCTGGCTCTTTTGTTTCACCATTGATCTATCCTTTGGATCTTTTACCGCTTCACATGTCGGACACCTACAACCTTGTTGTAAATGGTGCCAATGGACCAGCCAACGAGGCCGCCAACTAATGCGCCGTAAAGGAACCCGATTACGCTGCCCGGCCAAGTCACCGAATAACCCGGGAAGTAATTACCTAATAGTTGCAAGTGCGCCCCTACGTTCGGTCCGTCTCTGAGTAGTAGCCACGCGGTCATCAGAAATAACCCGAATCCGCAGAGCAACGCGAAGACTATGGTCAACACTCCGGTCTGAATCCTCGCAATGGCTCGGCTCACTTCATCGATAGGCGGGTGATCGTTGCTCATCTCTACACTCATCATTTTTCCACCTCCTAATCCAGTAGACTACGCTGCGACTCGGTCATCGCCCGACGTTGCAATAACCATGCATAGCCATCGATCCCTAGGTTTCTTAACCACGCAAACAAATAACCCAGCATGAAACCACCGATACAAGCCTCGACTAGGCCAATCAAGGCTCCGGGCAAGGTCACGCTGAAACCCAATAAGACGTTGTTCAGCAAAGAGAGAGTTGGGCCAACGACAGGTCCGCCTTTCAGGAGTAGAGCGATTGTCGCAATGAATAGACCTACTCCGGCGACAATTCCGACCGCCGCTCCCATCGCCACTGGATCCAACTTCGCAAAGGCCGCTTCGATCAGTTCTTCCGGTGTCAATAGCCGCGGCACTAGGCGATCGCCTACCGTCGACACAGTGGCAGGTGCGGTTTCCGACACCACAGGTTTGGCGATTGCGGTTTTCACACGAGCTTCCTCGTGATACTCCATTTCCGTGTTCACGGACCAGACATCGTGATTCTCGCCTATGATGTTGCGCGCCGCATAAACTGCCGTGAGCATCGAATGATCCTGATTGTTGTATCGATGAAGACCATTCCGTCCTACTGTCTGAAGGTTGCCTATGCTTTCAAGATAATGGCGAATCGTGGCCAAGCTCTCTTGATAGTGCTGGTCATAGACTGGATAAGCCTTTTTCATCCGGACGACGGTTCCGTCTTCAATTTCGTCTGGTTCGATGAGACCTATTCTGGCGCATTCTTGAATCCCCAGTTCTACTAGACGATCCTTTGACCAGTTCCATTCGTCATCCTTATCCCAAAGAAAATATTCTAAACCGAGCGAACTTCGAGCCGGGTCTGGAACCATATGTGGACTCCAGTTCTTATAGTTCTGAATGCGCCCCATTTTGACTTCCGGCGAATGGATATAAATCCAGTTATCGGGAAACACTTTTTCGCGTTTGGCGATCAACACCACGGTCAGGTAGTCGCGATAGCGTAACTTGTTGGCGGCCTCGATCACTTCGTCTGGAGGAGCCGGACTCAAAGCGCGAATGAGGCTGCGCAGGGGCATTGTCGAGACAAACTCGTCGCCGCCAAACTCTACAGACTCCCCGTCATGTGTGCGCCCAATCACGCACTCCACCCGACCACCACGGTGACGTATCTTCTCAACCTTAATGCCGCGCACTGTTGCATTTCCCTGCGCCGCCAGTAACTCCTCACACCGCTCCCACATCATCCCTGGGCCAAAGCGAGGGTAGTTGAACTGCTCAATTAGCGTGGTAATGATTTCTCCGTTTTTTGAACTGCCATTCCCGAACAATGCATTTCGCACCGCTTCGGGTAGCGACAGGTTCTTGATGCGCTGGGCGGCCCAGTCGGCTGAGATTTCCCTGCAGGGGATTCCCCAAACCTTCTCGGTGTAGGTCTTGAAAAAGATTTCGTAAAGACGATGTCCGAAACGGTTCGCGACCCACTGCTCGAGATTTGTTTCCTCGGCGTGAGGAAAGAGCTTCGCCTTGCCGAAGCTCATGCCGACGAGAAGAGCTTCGATGGGACCCAGTCCAGCAAGCGCGTTCGTAGCCTTTAGCGGGTAATCAAAGAAGTGTCCATCATAGTGAATCCTCGACAATCGTGGGCGTAGCAGAAAATCCTCTCCCAGGATCTCCTTCCAGAGCTCGTTAATCAGCGGCACTTTAGTGAAGAACCGGTGACCGCCAATATCAAACCGGTAGCCTTGATAGTTGACGGTGCGAGACAGCCCGCCAACCTGGCGGTCAGCTTCTAACACGGTCGAACCAATGCCGAACTTTGACAACTGGTACGCGGCGGTTAATCCTGCGGGGCCCGCTCCCACGATTACTGCACTAGACATCGTACGACCTCCATACTTTGGGTAAGAAAAAGGGCCAGCGGTTTTGCTCGGCCCTTCAAACCTATCTGCGAAACTGTTAACAGCGCTTTGTCGTGATCTGTAGGTCTTGTAACTTAAATCGAATTTCCGAGGTTTCTGGATCGAGAGGACTTTTGGAGTGCTATTACTTTTCCTGTCACGTAGCCCAGGTCAGGAGGCAAAAGGTTTGCATCCGACAGGATAGATTGCTCAGGCTTTGCATTGGGTCTTTGTTTGATACGTAGCCGGCTTGGTTGCGCGGCCTGGTGGCGACGGCTCTTGAGCATCTCACTTCAAGTCGTTCGATGTTTCGGGCTCAACAGTCCTCGCTGCTCGCATTACACGATGGGTGCGGCACGGATCAATCTCTTGGGCTGCAGGCGCATCCAGAACGTTTCGATCGCCTTCATGGCCTAGGCGGAAAATCCGGAGACCGAGCTGCTTCGGGTCACCGACGTGCTCGTAAACAAGGGTCAATTCCTGAGGAATCTTTTCCGCTAAGAGAGGTGCCAGACAGGGTGTGGAATCTAGCCATCTTTCCTCGAGCACCATGAAGTCGACGTTCTTACGTTTCGCGTACGCGAGGACCACGGTGAGATCTTCGTTAGGGATGTAAAGATGACGGCCAGCCGTGTAGAAGGCTGGCCAGGGCCCAGTTGCCATTATTAATGGCGACTTCAGCCCCTGCGACCTGATCCACTCCGCCGCCAATCTTTCGCGCCCTGGATCCTTTCGAATTCGAACAAGAAGGTTAACCAACTGGCTCGCAACCACGATCAAAGTAACGACGGCGAGGGTTTGACTGGGGCTGATGCGAAGAACGCCCCGTGCGCGGCTACCGAATGTTTTATAGAACCAACTCGCGACCGCGACGGCACCGGTGGCGGCCCACCCAAGAGCCAGAGGTAAGAGCGGAACCAGATACCTCTCGTTGTGGTAAGTGGCGGCGTAACCAAGAAAGGTGGCGAAGATGAAAGACCCAATATAGATTTCAAGCCGGATTTGGCTGGCATTGCGCGCGACGGCGAAGAGTCCGACGCCGCTCAGGATCAAAAAGAGTGGTGGAAGGAGCTCACTAATTATGAAGTACTCGTGATACAGCCCTTTGAGGGTGTGTTTAGCAAACCTGCCGACCCGATCGAGAAACGTCGGTGTTGGCGCTCCGGGGGCCTGCTGCTCAGACGTCGGAGGAGCCGAGGCTGGTGCACCTGGAAGCTCTGGTCGGGTACCTGCCCAGGCAACATCAGCCCTGGTTAGTTGACCATCGGGCAACAGCTTGCGGATGTCAACGTTGTTGGAGGGTAGATTGGTGGCGAACTTTTCCGTGATTGTCCACCGGCCAGTTTCTTGTCGCAAGTAATAGACGTAGGGCGCCGCCGCTAGCAACGCGCCGAGAACGACGAGAGCACATCGGGATAGTAGCCAGCGGCCTCCGGCCTTTCGCGCAAAGCCGACGACACTGATAATCAGACACAGAAGGAAGACATACCCCAGCGCCTCAGGCCGAGTTAAGTACGCCAATCCGAATACTAGTCCAGTCAAGAGAAAGTAGCGCCCGGTACTCCTTTCGATCGCTACCCAGCCAATGAGAATTCCGCTGGTTAGTAGCAACGTGTAGACGGATTCCGTCAGTACCCGCAATGAGTAGTGGATTAGGAGCGGGTCAAAGATTACGAAGAGCGCGGCAACCAATGCGATCACTCTGCGGCCTGAGAATCGCCGAGTAATGAAGTAAGCCGGTACGACGGTCATCCCACCAGCCAACGCTGAAATTATTCTCCCTGTCTGGACCGGATCGCGACGGAAAATACCGGCGAAGAGTGAGATAAGCAGCGGATAGAATGGAGACCAGTAGGTGCTTAGGCCTCGATCCAGGTCGCCGGCCAACAGGCTTTGGGCGAGCGTCGCGTAGTACACCCCGTCTGAAGTGATAAAATCCCCAAAGGGGATCAAAACGATCCGTAGAACGCATCCCAGTATCGCTAAGCCAAGAACTGCAAGCAATTCGCGACTATTCGCCTTGGGTAGTGAACTTGAGCGGTCGTTTTTTGCTATGAAACTCTCCATCAACCCGCGAAAAAGAAACGGCTTATGGCTCGGAATCCCAAGCCCGTTTGGAGGTGGCCCTGTTTCAGCCTTCACAAGCTCAATCAAGTCTCGAGGTCCAGAGCCCTTCGGGTTTCGTATACAACTACTCAGCAAGTCTTACTCTTTTCGCAGGCGATGAGAGCGCCTGTATTAACCGAACAAGGCCGTGCGCGCTTGGTAATCCACCGCCTTCAGTCCCGTCGACTCTCTGAAACTACGGGAGAAGTAGTGGCTGTCGGAGAACCCGACGCGCGCCGCTACCTCTTTCACGCTAAACTGACGCGAGGTAAGGATTCGTTTTGCTTCCTCGATACGCATATCTCGAAGCAGTTGACGGAAGCTTACCCCAACTTCCTGATTGAGAATCCGGGAGAGGCGTTTTGGCGAGATGGGCAGTTCCCTTGCGACCTGGTCCAAGTCGAGGCCAGGATCGGTATATTTCTCGGCTAGAACACGCAGTACTTCGCGCAAGGTATCGTAGTTGCGCTCTTTGTGTAAGTGGGGGCAAGCAGCAATAGGCAGGATCTGGCGCAAAGCATGAACGATCTCTTGATCGTTGTTGTTGCTTTGATCGCTCAGTATGAACTCGCCTCTGATGTATTCGCCGACATCACCCGGGTAGATAGTTTCTCGACGGAGGATGAGCACTGGCGTCTGCGGATAGATGCGACGCAGTTCGCTTAAGTAAAGCCGGCGCACTGGATACTGCGCAATCCCGATCACGATCAGGTTAATTGCATCGGTCCCACTCAGTCTTTC
Organism: Pyrinomonadaceae bacterium; assembly: GCA_023717565.1. Lineage (GTDB taxonomy): Bacteria > Acidobacteriota > Blastocatellia > Pyrinomonadales > Pyrinomonadaceae > PSRF01. Next base: position 32,506 of record JAMQPI010000700.1, read on the forward strand.
TCTATCTGCTGAGTGAACTGGGATCAGGTGTGCTTCAGGGACTCCCCCTCGTAACGCTGTGAGCGTATGCTCGCAACAGTCGACGGCCATGATATGCAGTGCTGCTTCAGTATTAGTCATAGTTTGCTCCTCCTGATTGCCGTGGTTGGCAAAAGGATTTCGCCAGTTTTGATTCTGGGCCCTAATGACCCCGCACGCTGTTCGCAGATTTTGGTTGCGCTGAGAGCGTTACAACTGAACCTCTTCAGGATTAGCTCGCCCCAACTGAACTTTTCTATTTGGCTTCTTTTAGCTTGTATTTCTTTTTGCCTGCGTTTGTAGGTTCCGCTGGTAGCTTCGTGCCGAAGCTTCAGTGTATGGCGCTGGCTTGGGCATGGAAGGTCACAAGCATTAGTGATTTAGCCTATAGAGAGAGGGACGACGGTGAGGTTGCCAACACCTGTTGCGGCCTGCCGCAGCTCAAAGGTATCCGCCCGCCGCCCCTCTTTCTTCGGGCCTCCGTCGCATCCGTAGACGGAAGCCCGAAACCCAAAGTCTTCACCTTCAAGGGCTTCTTCGCGCAAGATTCGTGGAAAAGCCAAATCACGTCAAAAACGTTTACTCGCCAACAACTCGTTGAAATCCCCAAGGTACCGCATTGGATAGAACCGGCGGTCACCCGTAGATTGCATCTTGAGTGTGGTACTCGCTAGCGCTCAATCCTGTGAGTTTCTTAAAGGCGCGCGAAAAATAGTGACTGTCAGAGAAGCCGACACGAGCTGCCACTTCCTTAACACTGTATTGCCGTGAGGCCAGCAGACGCTTCGCCTCTTCGATGCGTGTCGTCGTCAGAAGTTGGCGGAAGCTAATGCCAACTTGTTGATTGAGGATCTTTGAGAGGACTGGTCGCGGCATCGTGAGTTCTCGGGCCACACGGGAAATATCAAGCTCCGGATCAGAGTAGTTTTCAGCTAACACTCGCATTACGTCCCGCACAGTGTCGTAGTTGTGAGTCTGGTTAACGTGCTCACACAGGGGTAGCGGCAGGACCTTCCTCAAGGAACGAACCATCTCCAGATCCGACTTATTACTGGGTTGTTGACTAAGAATGAACTCGCCACGAATCATGGCCTTGAGTCCGAGTTCATTCTCTGCTCGGCGCAAAATCATCAACGGAACGTCCGGATAGACACGGCGCAATTGGCTGATGAAAAGCCGGCGCACGGGATACTGCGCAATACCGATAACGATCAGATCAACATCGTGATGTGCCGAATGAGCTCGCTGCCTCTCCTTCGACGCGACCGGCGTCAACCGAACAGCGGGGACGCCTTCCAGAGCCTCCAGGGTGTGCTCGCAACAATCAATTGCCATTATGGATAGTTCCACTGCAGACGCTCTCCCACCGGTTGAATGGTTAATAAATCTAAAAGTAGATCACCAAACGAACCAAACCCCAATAAAATTGCATTAAAACTAGAAGAATTCTTGACGTTTTTCCACCATTTCACATTTTTCGTCCACGCGAAAGCTCTTGTACAATCGCACTTGGCGGCCTATTCTCTTGCTGAAGCAACAGCTTCAACTTTCTTGCCTCAGTCCCGAAATGGGCCCCTCCTGAAGATGAGCACTGAAGTAACTACCTTGGTATTTAAGCCCAGGTAGAAGCAGTCTCTTGAAAGTCGCAGGCAAACTAAGAGGTACCGACGGAAAGACAACTTTTCGTTGTTTGCCAGGTCAAAAAAGGCAGCTTTCAGCGGAAAGCTCATGTAAGCAGGAGTCTGAAGGGTCTTATGCAGAATCAACCAGCGACCGCAATTCTCACGCGCTTTTGTAGCTCGATGACACGAGTTGTCTTGGCACACCGTTCTATTTCCTTTGTCCTACTGCTTTTGTGTTCGGCTCTTATTCTCGTATTGGTTAACGAACATCGAACCAACGCTCAAACAGCCGCTGAGTCGAGACGCCCACCGTTGGTTACGATGCCTATCTTTCAAGCAGGTCTTCCAGAGGGCTTGCGAAACCTGCTAGCCAATGCGGCCAAACCGCCTTCATCGAGCGAACCATCCGTCAACGCACCGGTC
>JAMQPI010000716.1 GCA_023717565.1 Pyrinomonadaceae bacterium
ATTAGTGATTTGTAAGAGTCGCCGCACTCGAGATCAGTACCTCTCTTCACCGCCAGTGCTGAAGCCTCAGGCGCGGTTTTCAGAAAATGGTGACGCTGATAGATGTCATCGATGGCGCCGCAATCAGAAACTACGTAGCCAATGAAGCCCCATTCACCACGCAGCACGTCACCGAGCAGATGCGTATTCGCGCAAGCCGGCTCGCCATTCAGTCGGTTGTAGGCACACATCACGGATACCGCCTGCCCTTCTGTGACGGTCGCGCGGAACGCCGGCAGGTAGGTCTCGCGCAGATCGCGTTCAGAGATCGCGGCATCGAACCGGTGCCGCTCAGGCTCGGGCCCGGAGTGGACCGCGTAGTGTTTGGGCGTCGAGACCACTTTCAAATATTTGGGATCGTTGCCCTGAAGTCCCTTGACGAATTCGACTCCGAGCCGACTCGTAAGGTAAGGATCCTCGCCGTAGGTTTCCTGTCCCCGGCCCCAGCGTGGGTCGCGAAAGATATTGATGTTTGGCGACCAAAAGGTGAGACCGTTAAAGCGACTCCGATTCCCTTGCCTCTGCGCCTCGTGATACTTGGCTCGTGCTTCTTCCGAGATAACAGTAGAGACACGGCTGATCAGTCGCGGGTCGAAGGTCGCGCCGAGACCGATGGCTTGCGGGAATACTGTCGCGATGCCGAAAGCGACGCCGTGCAGCGCCTCGTTCCACCAGTCGTACTCGGGGATGCCGAGACGCGGAATCGCAGGTGCAGCGTTCATCATCTGCGAGACCTTTTCTTCGAGCGTCATGCGCGAGACGAGATCAGCGACGCGCTGGTCCAACGGGAGCGCCGTGTTCAGGTACGGTGGCTTGGGTTGTTGTTGAGCGGTAGACGAGCCGAAAATGAACAGGCTTAGCGCAATGGCGATAACTTTTTGACTCGCTCGGAACCGCATATCTAATGACTCCTCATGTCTTGTTCTGATCAACCACAGGGCTCTCAGTGATGCGTCATGCGTTCACGCTGCCTGAGCCGCCACCTCGCATTCGATTTGTTAGATCGTCGGTGAAATCACTCGCCGCTACCGGCAGGTTGCGATCTTGAAACAGAGATTGCGGCTGAAGAATGGCATCACGTGATTCTGAAAACGATCAGCTAACTTGCTGGTATGAGTACCCTGGTACAGCTCGAAGTGGTTGGCGATACCATACTTATCAAGAACATCATGCAACTTTCCTGAATCCACTCGCAAACCGTCCTGGTCGCCGACGTCGATTGAGATCGCGCGGTATTGGCGAAGATTTCCAATGTATTGATCCACGAACGCCAGCGGGGCATTCGCCGTCCATTTTGCCAGGACATCGGGTTGCCCTACTCCATCCTTCATCGGCAAATCAAGATAGAGCGGCGGATTTTTAGGATTGGGCGACCACGCTGCGGCGCTGGCGAGCGTGGCGCGCGCAAAGAACGGCAATTTCGCAGAGTCTTCTGGCGTCTTCACAGCCTCGAGAGTCTTGGCTAGTTCTGGGTTCGGTGGACCCGGAGGCCGCGGTGATAGGCAACAGGGGCTCATGATGTACAGACTGCCAAACACGTCGGCATGCTTCATGCCGATACGCGTGGCTCCGTACCCGCCCATGGAGTGCCCGACCAAACCACGGCCCAACCGGTTTGGAATCGTTCGGTAGTGCGCGTCGATGTAGGACACCAGATCATGCGAGATGAATCTCTCGAAATCTCCAGTGGTCACCGAACTCGAATACATTGAACCGTTGTGCAGGGTCTTGGAATCGGGTAGCACAACAATCATCTCATTGGCGCCCTGAGCAAAAGCGCCTTCGATGGTTTGCGGCACGTGGATTTCACCGCTCCATTGTTGAGCACCGATGGAATAACCATGCAAAGCATAAACGACCGGATAGCGGCGCGACTTTTCTTTGGGGTAGCTCGGCGGCAAAAATACGATCACGTCCCGGTCGACGGCGTCACCCTCCAGGTTGCCCTCGAGCGCTGTCCCATGAACCTTAATTCGCTGCACCGTCACAGGCTTCGCCCCGGCCACAACCGGAGGCACTTCGGTTTGCACTTGAGCCGCCAGCTGAATAGCGAGAGTAATCGCCACGGATACTGCCATGAAACAAATAAGCTTCTGCTTTGTCATCAATTCCCCCTAAATAAGAGCCCAGTATCAGTTCAGTGATCCGCTCAATGAGCCACTATATGAAGATTGCCATCCAACGTGATTGGTTTGTCACGCCGAGTTTTTAGGGCAGCTTTGCCCAGGCTAGTGTACGCTGCGCTACTCCGGCAACGTCTTGCTTCCCTTCACTCGGAATGTTCCCCAAACCGACGGTGCCCCAGAATTCGGCTGGCCACCGCCAATCGATATGGAATATGCGCCTTCCGCTATGATCGGATCACCGGCTTCACTGACAATATGCAAGTCCCGATCTTTCAGCTCGAATCGCACCGTCTGTGATTCGCCAGGCTTCAGATGAACGCGCCTGAATCCACGCAATGCACGCAACGGCGCACCCGCCGCGTTAGGGAATGAGAGGTATAGCTGGACCACCTCATCTCCTTCACGTTTTCCGGTATTGGTAACTTTCACTTCCGCGCTCAGCGAATCGCCCGCCTTAATTGGGCTCTTAGAAAATCTCAAAGAATTGTAGGCGAACGTCGTGTAGCTCAGGCCGTGTCCGAACTGATACAGCGGCTTGCCCTCGAAATAGCGATAGGTCCGCCCCTTCATTGCATAATCTTCGAACGGCGGCAGTTGATCGACGCCGGTGTAGAACGTCACTGGCAAACGCCCGGCAGGATTGTTTTTGCCGGACAGAGTCTCGGCAATCGCCGCCCCTCCCTCCTCGCCTGCATACCAGGACTCGAGAATTGCATTGGCGTGTTGTGCGGCCCAGTTCACCGCGAGCGCGCTGCCGTTGGCGAGCACCAGGACAACAGGCTTTCCAGTCGCGGTCACCGCTTCGAGTAGCTCCTGCTCCGGCTTCGGCAGATCGATACTGGTGCGGTCGCCGCCTTTGAACCCTTCCTCGCTGACCGGCATTTCTTCGCCTTCGAGTTCGCTTGTGATACCCAACACGGCGATGATGACATCTGCAGCTTTTGCCGCTGCGATCGCATCAGGGCTCGGCCGCGGGTCGTACTTCCGCCATATCATCTGTGCTCGTATCGGGCCCGCGCTCGCTTGCGAGTAGGCCACTTTAAGCGAGACCTTCTTGCCCTGCTCAAGGTGAACGCGCCCAACCTTTGCATCTACCCTGTCGTCGGCGCCGGCCCATCCCTGGGCTACAGGTTTTCCATCCACCGTGACCCTCGCGAACCCAGCTTGAAACCGCACGCCAAAGGTATAGTCGCCGCTCTCGTCAGGCGTGAGAAAGCCGTTCCACTCAACCCGCCGCGGATACTTGTCTTTAGCCTCCGAGGGAACACCTTCCGCTTTCAAGTCAACCGCGGATACATCGCGGGTTTTGAGGATTGTTGGCTTGCCACCGAAGATCGCTCCGGTAGCAAACTCCTGCTTGAGCCCAGACTGGCCTTCGCTCGTGGTAAAGACCGACGCGGGAACTACGTCGCCATCCTTGCGCAGGAATTGAGTTCCAGGGACAAAATTGATTTGCGCATCCGGAAACTCCGCCTGGAGCCCTTCCAACACAGAAACCGTGTGCGTCGGCACCCCGCTGTAATTGCCGAGCAGATATTTGGTTTGATCGGCCAATGGCCCGACCACGGCGATTTTGAGTGGTCCTTTTTTGAGGGGCAGAGTGCCGTCGTTTTTGAGCAGCACCATCGATTCATTGGCGAGCACGCGGGCCAGCGCCCGATGCTCAGCAGTATCCAAATCCTTTTCATCAATCTTCGAATAAGGAACCACCTCAGGCGGATCGAACATACCCAACTTCATTCGCGCCGTGAACAACCGCACCAGCGCAGTGTCAATCTCGCTCTCCTTTAGAATCCCCTGCTGATACGCTTCCCTGTACGGCCGATAGTCGTGGTCGTCTTCTACTTTGGCAAAGTCGATGCACTCGTTATCCATCCCGCGTTGCACGGCCAGCGCTGATGCCTCAGGCTGGGTCCTGGTAAAGTGATGATCACGGAAGATGTTTACTACCGCATCGCAATCCGAAACCACGTAGCCTTTAAAACCCCACTTGCCGCGCAGTTGATCCTGGAGTAGAAATTCGTTGGCGCAGGCCGGCTGCCCGTTGATGCTGTTATAGGCGCACATCACCGAGCCCGCCTTCCCCTCCATCACCGTCGCCCGGAACGCCGGCAGGTAGGTATCCACTTGGTCGTGCTTGCTGACTTTCACATCCGCCGTGTGGCGAGTTGGCTCCGGGCCGCTGTGTACGGCGTAGTGCTTCGGTGTTGAAATGACACGATAGTATTTCGGATCGTCGCCCTGCAGTCCCGTAACGAAAGCAACCCCCAGGCGCGCCGTCAGAAAGGGGTCTTCGCCGTAAGTTTCCTGTCCCCGTCCCCAACGAGGGTCGCGAAAGATATTGATGTTCGGCGCCCAGAAGTTCAGCCCTTCAAAGATGTCGCTATGGCCATCGCGCATGCCGCGAACATGACTCGCGCGCCCTTCCGTGCCAATCACAATTGCCATCCGGTGGATCGCATCGGTGTCAAAGGTGGCGGCCAGACCGATCGGCTGTGGAAACTCGGTAGTTCCGTTCCGAGCAACTCCGTGCAGCGCCTCGCTCCACCAGTCGTAATCTGGCACATTCAGCCGCGGTACCGCGCGCGACTGGTTGACGAGTTGCGATACCTTCTCTTCCACAGTCATGCGACGAACCAGGTCTGCCGCCCGCTGCTCTGGCGGCAAGGCGTGGTTCAAATAAGCAGGTTGCTCCGCGTTTTGGGCGCACAAGCCGCTGACGACAGCCACGCACGCAACAATTGAAATCAGAACTGGCGAGTTGAGTCTCTTCATCTCTTCTCTATTAATCGCACACAGGCGGGATGTCGATTCCCTGAAACCGCCTGCAGTTCTCTACACCCTCAACACTTCCGCCGAGAATTCTGAGAGCTTTTGCGATGCGCTTTCGTCCGTGATGATCAGATCAAGATCAGTGATCCGCGCTATCAATGCTTTACCAACGTTCCCAATTTTGGAGTGATCAGCGACCACGATTCTTTGGCGAGACTGTCGAATCATGGCTTGATGCACTGGGCTCTCATCTGGACAGTTTGTCGTTAGTCCGTGGTCTGGATGTATTCCAGCGGCGCCAATAAAAGCCTTGTCATAGAACCTATCTCCAACCGCGGCAATTCCCGGGGATCCAGTCAAAGCAAACGAATCGCCGCTCATGGATCCGCCAGTAACGATGATTTTCAGATTCGTTCGATGACTAAGCTCCATGGCAATGTTGAGCGCATTAGTGACAACGGTTATTCCTTTTCGATGACGAAGACTGCGACCAACCTGTGTCGTTGTGCTTCCGGCGCCCAGAGCTATGGTCTCTCCATCTTTGACTATTTCAGCAGCAGCAAGTCCAATACGACGCTTTTCAGCAGCGTGGAATTGCTCATGTCCGACAAAAGACGGAAGATAGCGGAACGGTTCGTAGAACATTGGTTCGACTTGTATGGCGCCGCCATGAGTTCTGCGTAGCAGACCTGCTCTTTCGAGGTCAGTTAGTGCTCTACGGACTGTTGTGGGACCTGTCTTAAAATGCTTTGCGAGCTCCGAAACGGTCACTTCGCCATCACGTAGGAGCTGCTGCAGGATTTCTTTACTGCGCTCGCTTTTTAGCATTGACTGGACCATCAGCGGTTAGGTGACTTTGTTAGAAAGAGCCTGGGCACGAAATCTTTCAGATCGCGACGCCACGTCTGCCATTCATGATCCGTACCCGGTGATTCGTAGAAGACATGCTGAATCTTGGCATCGTCGAGTGAAGCGTGAAGTCTTTGCAAGCCCACCCGCATCCTCTCAGGTTCATTTGTTCCGACTCCCAGCCACAGCAGATGCACTTTTT
>JAMQPI010000007.1 GCA_023717565.1 Pyrinomonadaceae bacterium
CGATGCCCTGACTCCGTCCCCAGTTATACCCGTAGCCGTCTTCCGAAACTAAGTCCCACCACAGTCGCATCTGACTGACCAGCGATGGACGCAGCTTATCAAGCAGGTCCTTTCGTCCGGCAATTTCGGCCGCTTCCCAGACGTAGCGCGCATACTCGTTCGAGTAGCGATCGTAGCGTCCAGTAGGCGGCGCGTCGTCGGCATAAATAGCGCCAATGGTAAATTGAATCGCAGCTTTGTCCAGGAGCTTGTCCAGAAAGTTTCGGTCCGTCGAAATACCGAGTTGATAGCCGATGCTGGCGATGCGCGCCGCGACCCCGAGATAGTTCTCGGGAAGATTGATGACCTTGTTGGTGCGTGGATCGTAAAACCGCTCGGGGTTCAAGAGTGATCGCCAGGCTGTCTGCTCTTCGGGGGATAAGCTCTGCCAGAGTGGGTTTGTCTTTAAGTCGCGACCGAAGTGGCGGAGAGCGAGGGCCGCGTAAAGTTGCGAGAAGGCTTTGCTACCGTTCCTGGCTTCTACGATCCCAATCTTACCTACCCACTTGGCTAGATCACGTCCCGCCAACTCGGTTTGCCCGGTCGTTTCAGCGTAGACGGCCAGCGCCCGCATAAACGTTCCCCATGAAAACTCTCCCGTTGTTAACGCGCCGGTGACGCGTTCGGGAGGAGGCTCGAGCGTTTTGATGTCACTGAGATGCGCCGCTAGTTCTTTCCCCAGAAAGTCGTTGATCTCGGCGCGCAAGTCAGCCGACCTCACGACCATGGCTGACGAGGTCAGCTTAGATTGTGAACTGGCGCCCGCACTGGTGGCGCTCGCCACGAGGCTGGCAATCAGCGCCACTGAGTAGAATATTGATCTGCGGTTCATGAGCATTGCGTTACAGTCGGTAATAGTAACGCTCGCCCTTTCCAGAATGAAGCTTCGGCGAGCGTTACGATTTGGTTGATGTCCTGCGATAGTTGAAGCTGCTTCAACCGTGAATCATCTGTGCCACCGCTCAGAAGGTGAACTTTAAACCAAACTGAATGTTTCGTGGCGGGCTCGCAGTTGAGATCGTGCCGAAGGCCGCGTTCGATCGATTGCTGTCGAGGTCGCGGAAGTTCGTGCGATTGAACGCGTTGAAAATATCCATCTGAAGTTGCAATCTCACCTTCTCAGTCAGGCCAATGCGCCGGCGCAGGGAGAAATCCCACGAGTGCGCACCTGGGCCCAGTAATGTGCCTGGCCCACAAGTACCGCGGCGGCTGTCTGGCGCGGCCGCAAATGCAGCAGGGTCAGCCCAACCGTTGGGGCCGCGTTCACCGTTGGGGAAGAGCCCATCGCCTGGTACCAGGCAGTCGGCGCGCCGATTTCCGAGGGCTGAATTGCCTGTGGCTGTTACGGTCAGATAGGGGCCTGTCTGCAATCGCGTGATGCCGCTGATTTCATACCCGTCCAGGAGCGCTTTAGTGAAACCGGTTGTCCGGCTAAACATCTTTATGGCGTAAGTGTAAGTCACCGCGAAGATGTGGCGCCGATCGAAGGTGGCTGGGCCGTAGTTGAATCTGCGGTTGAAGGGATCTTCAGGGTTGTCGTTGAGGCCACTCGCATCGGTCAAGACTTTGGACCAGGTGTACGAGGTTGTCATGAGCAAATTGCCCCTGCGCTTGGCGGCATAGAGCTGCAGGCCATGATAGTTCGAAGTCGCGTCGCTCAAGCGCATCCGGATTGCCGTATATCCCTTGTATGGCCGCAGCGCGTTGACATTCACGTTTGGCCCGGGAGGAATGTTGGCTCTCAACGCATCGAACGTTGGCTGGTTGATATCTGGCTGGCGAATCAAGTGTCGTCCCAAATTCCCTACATAAGCGGCCTCCGCAAAGATCCCGTAAGGCAATTCGCGTTGCACACTCAAGCTGTAGCTCATCGTGTAGGGGTTGTCGAGATCAGGATTGACTGCATTGATCTGGGCAAAGGGCGCGGCCGTGGTCGACCCGCCGGTAATATTGCTCAGGTTTGCGTTATTAAACGACGCGCTGGTCGCGTAGGGAGGATTACTGAGCGAAGGAAAGATGAGATTGCCTTCAACTCGGTCGTAATACATTCCGAATCCGGCGCGAATTGCGGTCTTATTATCGTCGAATGGCGAGTACGCCAAACCGACTCGCGGCATGAAGTAATGGTGCGGGTCATAAAGTCCGCGTGGTGCTCCCGTCGGCACGGCCCGAACGGTTGCACTATCACCGCCTGGCACTCGTCCTAGTTCTTCCGGGGGCACACCGTCGCCCGCGCGAATCAGGCCGTTCAAACGGTTGCCGCCGCGAGTTGGATCAATGTTGCCATTGGCCAAAATAGTCACTGCTTGAGCCGGGTCATACAACGAGGGATCAAAGTTGGCCAGGTTGTTGGCCTGCGTGTAAATCGGCAAACCATACTGGTAACGCACTCCGATTTCCAGGCTAAGATTTCGGCTAACTTTCCAACTGTCTGCGCCGAACGCTTCGAATTGTGTGAAACGGAAGAAGCCGAGAGGGTCGAGTGCCTGCTCACTATAGGTGCGAAAGTTTCCGAGCAAGGCGTCGGCGAAAGCGTTGTTTGATGTACGGGTGTTGCTCCCCGTACTGAAATCGACATTTCCGGCGTAGGTCGTGCGGGCGTTTTGGTCAATGCGGTTGCGAGTAATGCTGGCACCCGTCTTGAAAGTGTGGTTAGCACGGGTGTAGGTGATCGTATCGCCCCCGGTTATGTCAGTCGTAGGCGACAATAACGAGCGAGCCGCTCCGAAGAAAGAAGCGAAGCCAGTAATAGTCGTGTCGGGTATTGAGTTCTCGAACCTGCCGCCACCCGTAAAGAGCTGCTGAAACTGAAAACCGTACGTCTCGCGCTTCCACAGATCGCCAGCCGGCGGAATGCGCTGGGCCACCCATGCGCCAGTTATTTTCGCTTCATTAATGAGAGTCGGAGTGACGAGCCAGGTGTAGGAAAGCTGGATCGAGGTTCCCGGACGCATGCGGTTGCTGGGGCTCGTCGGCAACTGCGAGGTAATGAACGTCCCGAACGGATCGATTAGAACGTTCTTGTCGTGGATGTAACGGCCATACAGGCTGTGTCTTTCGTTGAAACGATAGTCAAGCCGGAAGAGATCCTCGCGATAGTCCAGCGGGTTTGGTTGCTGGAAGGTGATGTTGTTCGCAACAGGACTGTTTATAAAGCCCGTAGCCAGACCTATCGCGGTGCGGTAGACGCTGGCAATCGCAGCTCCGTCCGTAGTAATCCGGTTCGTCGGAATAATATTTCTCAGCGCCACATTTGTGCCGCCAAAACATCCGGCCCTGTTTGCGGTAGTGCATGGCAACGTACTGTTCGGATCACGCAGCAGTCCGTCGTCATTGGTTCCCACGATGCCGTCGGCGCCCCGCAAACGGAACGAAAAATCGCCGTTAAGCTCGGCTAGAGTCGGAGAGGTGCGTCGTTGCGCGCTCGAGAGCCGGCGAATATATTTCCATTCCTGCCCGCCGAAGAAGAACAACTTGTCCTTGATGATCGGCCCCCCGAAGCTATAGCCGAAGTCGTTGAATCGCAGAGTAGGCCGGATCGGTGCGAAAAAGGGACGAGCATCTAGTTTGTCGTTGCGCAAGAACTCGAAGGCGCTGCCGTGAAACTGGTTGCCGCCACTACGTGTGACGAGACTGACCTGTGCTCCAGAATTTCGCCCGTACTCGGCAGAGAAGTTTGAGGTCTGTATTTTGACTTCCTGGATGTAGTCAATACCGACGTTGTTAATCTGGCTGGCATTGCTGCCGGACTGCAAATTGATGCCACCGTCAACGGTCACATTGTTTGTTTGTCCGCGGTTGCCGTTGATTGATTGATTGCCTGTCGCGAGGCTGGTCGTCAGTTCCAACTGATCATCGGTAAGCAGCGCGACCCCGGGGACCAGGGAGAGAAGTTGTATGTAGTTGCGCCCGTTCAACGCCAGATTTTGGACTTGCTGGGTGTCAATCACTCGAGCGATTTCGCCCGAGGTTGTGTTGACCGTCTCGCCCCCGGAGGTCGTAATCTGCACTGTCTCACTGACCTGTCCCGCTTCCAGAGCCAGGTCGATAGTTAGTCGCGCGTCACCCGTCAGACTGATGCCTTCCTGTATGGCCTTTTTGAAATTCACCTGCTCCGCCGTGACTACATAAGTGCCGATTGGAAGGTTTGACATTGTGTAGAAACCGCTGCCGTCGGTCGTGGCGGTGCGCGTCAAGTTCGTTCCGGTGTTAGTCGCGGTAACCGAAACGTTTGCCACAACGGCTCCCGATGAATCCGTCACGGTGCCGGAAATACGTCCCACCACGGTTTGAGCGGGGACGGTGAAGGCGCTACACGCCAACAACAGAGCTACGCCAACCAATGTGGAGAGAGACAAGCAGGGGGACCAGGATTTTTTTGCACTAGACATGGCGATTGCCTCCAAGGATCTGAGAGTGCAGAGCAGGGAATTGAATGCCACACTGCCTCCGGAATTATGCTGATTCTGTTTAAGCCACCATCGGGGCGGCGAACGCGGGAGCCGCCAGCAGCGCAGCAGCTCCTCTCAATCGCGGATGTTCGTCGACTGAAACTGTCCTGATTTCGGTGCGACCAGCGGGAGCGGTTAAAGCTCGCTCGGCCAGGGCTGCTCTGACGGCCGATTCGATCAGGTCCCAGGCCGCAATGATCTCGCCGCCGATGTAAATCCGACCCGGATCCACCGCATTCACAATTGAGGCGAGTCCCAGACCGAGATAACGGGCGGTTGACTGCAAAGCGGCTAGTGCTTTGGCGTCGCCATTTCTAGCCCGCGAAATCAAATCCTCAACTGTAAAAGTTGCATTCTCGGCGGGGATCGGTTTCGAGTCGTTTTGATTGCGGCCAAAGTAACGAGACAGCGTAGCGAGGTTTGAAACATAGGCTTCCCAACAACCAGTAGCGCCGCACGAACACCGTGGTCCGTCAACACTGATGGGTACGTGCCCAAACTCACCGGCGATGTTGTATCGGCCACGCACAATCTCGCCATTGATTACCACGCCCACGCCGACTCCATCAGACACGCTTACAAACACCAGGTTTCCTTCATGGCCGCCGCCACGAGTCGCCCACACCTGCGCCAGCGCACAGGCGCGGCCAGAGTTTTCGATTTGCACCGGCAACGAGGTCGCCGCCGCCAGCGCATCCTTTAGATCAACGTCTCGCCAACCCAGAGTTGGAGCATGCAAAACTCGACCGGAACCATGGTCGGTCATACCCGGCACGACGACCCCAACGCCCTGGCAAGTAGCATTGGACTGATGGTCGGCAACAATCGACTTGATCCTCTTGCTCAATTCAGCAATCAAAGCATCAACATCTCGATTGGTAGGGAAGTTGGTAATGCCGACGAGTGGCTTACCCATCAGGTCGGTAGCCATCAGGTAGGTGCGGGTCGCGCGTATATCGACGGCAATGACGTAACGCTCGCGTGAATCAATGTATAAGAAGGTGGGTTTGCGACCGCGGCCTCCGCCTTCCCCGATCGCGCCTTCGAATATCAGGGCTTCTTCCATAAGCTCATTAACCAGCACTGAAGCCGCCCCTCGTCGGGTTCCCATCAACCTGGCAAGGTCGGCGCGCGAGACGGGCTGATGCGTCCGAATCAACGTGAGGGCGATTTGCCGATTGATCTCCCGCGAAGTACGCCGCTTGGCGATTTGAAAGCGTTTTGGGTCGATTTTTCGCATAGAATGTATTGTCTGCTTTTGTGGCAAATCCCCCGATAAAACCAACTGGTCGAGGCTTTTGCTACGGAAACCTTATTGCCTGGTCGTTATTTCAATGACAATTACGGCCTGCGTACTAGAGAAGTCCGAGTTGGTCTCTTAATTTGTCCCAAGTAGGGACATATTAAACCAGCGACGGGAAATGTCAATAAGGATTTTGTTTTAAGAACGATCCCACCCGTGAAATCACAAACTAACGGACCCGAAATTCTGGTAGTGTTGTCGTCCTAATTGGGATCTTGTTTTCGTTCCAGCACATCTTTCGTTTCTGTCTGACCTGAAAATGCAAAACGATCGAGGCTTGATCTTTATCCACATACCAAAAACTGCCGGTAGCACGTTGCGGCCGATCATGGATCGCCATTACCCGCGCCCGGCGATTTGCAAGCTCGATTTCCTTCCGCGAGACCTGGATGCGTTCTTAAGGCTTCCCGACCAGGCACGATTGCGAATCAGAGTGTTGCAAGGGCACTTCCCGTTTGGTTTACACGAGCATCTATCAGTCCCTGCCGACTACCTGACCCTCCTGCGTGATCCTGTGAATCGAATCATTTCGATGTATTACTGGATCCACGGAAACGACGACCACGTGCTGAACACCCTCGTGCGATCAATGACCTTGAGGGATTTTGCCGATAGCGGTTTTGAAATAACTACCAATCATCAGACCAGCTTGATTAGTGGGCTGCCGACGAATGCTGCTGACCAGTCTCTAGCGGTTGCCAAACAAAACCTGCAAGGACAAATAACTTTTGGGTTGAACGAGAGATTTGATGAATCATTGCTGCTATTCAAGAAACGGCTTGGATGGAAGCATGTGGTCTACTCGCGCCGCAATGTGACGAAGAGCCGTCCTGGCAGTAACGAAGTGCCGGCTTCCGCTCTGGAGGTAATTCGAAAACACAATTCGCTGGATCTCGAACTGTACGAGTTTGCCAGGCAGACGTTTGATGAAACTATCCATGCCCTGGGCCCTTCGTTTCAAGATGAGGTTCGTCGCTTCCAAAGAGTGAACAGTATCTGGGCGCGGTTTGATAAGGGTCGCCACGCTTTGCGAAGGAGCTTGCCGGCTCCGGTAAAAGCTGGACTCAAGAAAGCGCTCCGGCGGCGGTAGGATTCAAAAGTATGTCAAAGAATAGACTGAAAACCGCACGATCGTTTGC
>JAMQPI010000018.1 GCA_023717565.1 Pyrinomonadaceae bacterium
GGCTTTGGACTTTTTGACATGGCCGGCAACGTTTGGGAGTGGACGTCCGACTGGTACCGGCCGGATTACTACCAGACTCTGGCGGCGACCAGGCAAGTTACTCGCAATCCACAAGGGCCGGCTAACAGTCTTGATCCAACAGAGCCGGGCGTAGCCAAGCGTGTGCAAAAGGGCGGGTCGTTTCTTTGCACGGACGAGTATTGCGCTCGTTACATGCCGGGTGGGCGTGGCAAAGGCGAGCCTGACACTGGGACGAACCACCTGGGATTTCGCTGTGCGCGGTCAGCAAAGTAGCCCGTGATGTCTCGAATAAGACAACACTTCAAACAGAAGGAAAACCGTAGATGAATCATAAAGTCATTATCCGCTGCGTCATGTTGTTCCTGGTCATTTCATTGCCGGCGATGGGCCAGCAGCGTGGCCAGTACCTGCCGGGATTTACGGGGCTCAATTCGGGCATTCAGGCGCCGGAGGGGATCACCTATGCAAACCTCTTCTTCTGGTACCCGACTAGCACCTTTAAGGACAACAACGGAAACAAAGCCGCGATCAATTTCGATCTCGATCTCATCGCGGATTTCAACATCCTGGCTTACACCACCAAAGCGAAGTTCCTCGGCGCGAACTACGGCATGATGGTGGCGATTCCGGTTGTGAACAACGCAATCGATCTTCCTAACTTGAATTTAGGGACCAATCCGGCAGGGATCGGCGACAGTTATTTTGAACCCATCAATCTCGGCTGGAAGCTGAAGAAGGCCGACGTCAAATTGGCGTATGGGTTTGTCGCGCCCACCGGAAAATTCGATTCCTCCGGGGGGACTGACACGACCACGACTGACTACTGGGGCCATGAGATCACATTCGCCACCACCGCCTATCTCGACAAGACCAAGCTGACGCAGGTCTCGGTCAACACCAACTGGGAATTCCACCAGAAGAAGCGTCACACCGACGTGAAAGTCGGAAACAACATGACGATCGAGGGCGGCGTCGGCAAGATCTTCGTAAAGAACCAGGGCAAGCAGCTCATTCAGTTTGGCGCGATTGGCTACGCTGAATTCCAACTGACCAACGATTCAGGCACGGCAGTTAACCCGGCCACCGTCAACAACAAGGATCGCGTATTCGCAATCGGCCCGGAGTTTGGCGTGATCCTGCCAACCAAGAAGTTCAACTTTCTGGCTCGAGTGCTGCCGGAATTCGGCGCCCGCAACCGCACGCAGGGTGTCACTGTCGTCTTTGCGATAGGCAAAAGTTTTTAGTAAGGCGAGCGCGAGATTGGTAGCCGTTGATTAATAGATCGTTTGTTTCGGTAGGCCGTACGAATCGATGAGGAGGACTGAATGAAAAGAGGGCGCCTATTGCTGGCGGATTCTTCTACGCTGCTGATGGAAGGTTTAACCAGACTTCTGGAACTGGAGTTTGAGGTGGTGGGCATGGTTGCCGATGGCCGCGAGTTGTTAAGGACTGCCCTTGACGTCAAGCCGGACCTGGCCGTGCTCGACGTTTCAATGCCTTGGCTGAACGGGCTGGAAGCGGGTCGGAGCCTCAAGGCGAAGTTGCCGGGGATCAGGTTGATCTATCTGACGATGAACCAGGACGGCGACGTCGTTGATCAGGCTTTTAGGTTAGGCGCCGCCGGCGTATCTTCTCAAGAGCTGCACGGCTTCAGAGTTGGTAACCGCGGTTCGCGGTGCGTGGTTACATCCTTCATACCTGTCGCCGTTTGTGAGTGCCAGCAATACTGTGGTGGGTACTTTCGTGCGCGGTCAGGCCCGTCAGAAAAACCCCTTGCGACTCTCTTTGCGTCAACGTGAGGTGCTGCATTTGTTGGCGGCGGGACGCTCGATGAAAGAGGTCGCCTTCGCTCTCCAGATCAAGCCGCGCACTGTTGCCTATCACAAATATCGGATGATGGACGATTTTAACCTCGGCTCGAACGCCGCACTGCTTAGGTTTGCGTTGAGAGAGCAAGTGGCCTGATGCACGAGGCATTTAGATTCAAACAAGTGAATCTTGGAACGAAAACCAGATTCGGGTGGCGATTCGGTACGAACTGGCGGCCGGCATCCCGCTGGTCCCTTGATTAGCATGCGGATGACCAAAGGCTGCGAGTCAGCCAACTCCGTCAATATTTAACTTAAAACAATAAGGAGCGAAGATCATGAAATTGAAGTACAAACCGGCATCCGTTAGCAGAAGCCGATTCAAGCGCGTCGTGTACGCGACCGTGTGTGCGATGAGCGTGTTGTCACTCTGTCTAACGACTCTGCCGGTATCTAGCCGTGCAGAAAGTCCGGCTGAGAATGCAGCGCCGCAGGCCAAGAAACAAAACATCGTGATCATCTGGGGTGATGACATCGGTCAATCCAATGTCAGCGCATATTCGCGCGGCGTGATGGGCTACCAGACGCCAAACATTGACCGCGTCGCGAAGGAAGGCATGCTGTTCACCGACTACTATGCCGAGCAGAGCTGTACAGCCGGCCGCGCATCGTTCATCACCGGCCAGTCGGGCCTTCGCACCGGCATGACCAAGGTCGGCTTGCCTGCCTCGACGCTCGGTCTGCAGAAGGAAGATCCGACAACTGCCGACCTCCTGAAAGCACAAGGCTATGCCACCGGCCAGTTTGGCAAGAACCATCTGGGCGACCGCAACGAGTTCCTGCCCACTGTACACGGCTTCGACGAGTTCTACGGTCCGCTTTATCACCTGAACGCATCGGAAGAGCCGGAATTGCCGGATTATCCAAAAGACCCGGCGTTTCTCGCCAAGTACGGCCCGCGCGGCGTGATGGACTGCAAAGCCTCGGACAAGGACGACCCGACGGTGGACCCACGTTTCGGCAAGGTTGGCAAGCAAGTTTGCACGGACACTGGCGCCCTGACCAAGAAGCGGATGGAAACAATCGACGACGATACTGCTGACCGGTCGGTGGATTTCATCAAGCGGCAGAACGCTGCCGGCAAGCCAATCTTCCTTTGGGTGAACTTTACCCACATGCACTTTCGCACGCACACCAAGCCAGCGAGCGTTGGCCAGGCTGGAAAATTTCAGAGCACATACCACGACGCCATGATCGACCACGA
Source organism: Pyrinomonadaceae bacterium (assembly GCA_023717565.1). GTDB lineage: Bacteria > Acidobacteriota > Blastocatellia > Pyrinomonadales > Pyrinomonadaceae > PSRF01. The sequence goes on from JAMQPI010000018.1 coordinate 3,094, forward strand.
TAAGAATGTTGGTACCGTGCTTAAAGCGCTTGATGACGCGGGGATCGCGGACGACACCTTTGTCATGTACTCGACCGACAACGGCCCGCATATGAACTCCTGGCCGGATGCTGGTATGACGCCGTTCCGGAGTGAGAAGAATACAAACTGGGAAGGCGCCTACCGCGTGCCGGCGATGGTTCGGTGGCCGGGCCATATCAAACCGGGCAGCGTGTCCAACGAGCTCATAGCGCACCTCGACTGGCTACCGACACTGCTGGCGATCGCCGGTGACACACAAGTGAAGGAGAAGCTGGCCAAAGGCTACAAGGTCGGCGACATGACCTACAAGGTCCACCTTGATGGTGACAACCTTGTCCCCTACTTAACCGGGCAAGTCGCGACCAGCCCGCGGCACTCGTTCATTTACATCAACGACGACCAGCAATTGACCGCGCTGCGTTATGACAACTGGAAGATCGTGTTCATGGAGCAGCGAGCTCAGGGAACAATGCTTATCTGGGCGAACCCGTTTACCAACTTGCGGGTCCCGAAGATCTTTAACCTCCGGACCGATCCATACGAGCGGGCGGACATCACGTCGAACACTTACTACGACTGGTTGCTCAATCACGTCTTCCTGCTCGTGCCCGCACAGGAGTATGTGGGTCAGTTCCTAATGACCTTCAAGGAGTATCCGCAGCGTCAGAAAGCGGCCAGCTTCAATCTCGATGAGGTTTTGGAGAAGCTGAAGGAGCCATCGAAGTAGGACTGATGCAGTGACCGCGCAAACGGTCCTGCAACACTGCGCCCGTTGTCTCACGACGGCGGGCGCAGTCCACAAGCAAATGAAGACTTTGATTCAACAGCAGCAAACCGAGGGAACAGATGGATTGTGGCACACGCATCCTGCGCGTGATTTCACGGGCGGGACGCCCGTGTCACCAAACCGAAATCCCCTCCGCTCGGTGCGTTTGCTCCTGTTCAAATCCGGGACTCCCTAAGCATCAACCTACGAGCATAAGCAGCGAGGACATCATGAAATTGAAGTGCAAACCAACGTCGGCAAGACGAAGCCGATTCAAGCGCGTCTTGTACTCGACAGTGTGTGCGACGAGCGTGTTTGTTCTCTGTGTGATGGCCCTTCCGGATCGGATCGGTGCGGCGAACAGCGCACCTCAAGCTAAGAAACCCAACATCCTCTTCATCCTTGTGGATAACCTGGGGTATGGAGAGATCGGCGCTTACGGCGGCGGCGCTACACGCGGCGCACCGACGCCGCGCATTGACAGTCTGGCCCGGAGCGGCACGCAGCTCCTGAACATGAACATGGAGACGCAGTGCACACCCAGCCGCTCCAGTCTTATGACCGGCCGCTTCTCGATCCGCTCGGGCACATACGCGGTGCCGTTCGGCGGCGTGCCTGAAGGGTTGACGCAATGGGAAGTCACCATCGCTGAGTCGCTGTCGGAGGCGGGTTACGCGACGGCGTTGCACGGCAAGTGGCACCTCGGCAGCCACGATGGCCGGCTGCCGAACGATCAGGGCTTTGACGAGTGGTACGGCATCCCGCGCACGACGGATGAGTCGCGTTGGCCGGGCTCGCCGGGATGGTCGCCGGATATTGCGCCGCCGGAAAAAATCATGCAAGGCAAGAGAGGCGAGAAGAGTGTTGCTTTGAAGGACTATGACATCGTGCAGCGCCGGCTCATCGATGCCGAAATCACCAAACGCTCGGTCGGGTTTATGGAGCGGCAGGCAAAGGCGGGCAAGCCGTTCTTCATGTATGCGTCCCTCACGCAGCCGCATCTGCCCACCGAACCGAACACGTCTTTCAAGGGCAAGACCGGCAATGGCGACTGGGCTGACATGCTGGCCGAGATGGACTCCAACGTCGGGCAGATGCTCGATGCCGTGGACAAACTGGGCATCGCCGATAACACCATCGTAATCTTCACCAGCGACAACGGTGCCGAATTCATCAAGCCGTGGGACGGTTGGTCTGGTCCGTGGCGCGGCCAGTATTTCACCGCGCTGGAGGGCGGCATTCGGGTGCCGTTCATGATCCGTTGGCCGGGCAAGGTGCCCGCCGGGCGCGAGAGCAACGAGATCGTGCATGGTGTGGACATGTTCGCGACGCTGGCGAAGATTGCCGGAGCCCAAGTGCCCAGCGACCGGCCCATGGACAGCATCGATCACTCCGATTTTCTTCTCGGCAAGACCGAGAAGTCGGCCCGCGAGGGTTTCCCCATCTGGTGCGCGGATCGCCTGACCGCTGTGAAGTGGCGCAACTGGAAGCTGCACTTCTTCCGGCAGGAGACGATGTATGACCCGCCCGTGAAACTTGGGATTCCTTTCATCATCAATCTCTACACCGACCCGCGTGAGGAGAATCCGACGGCCGACAGTTGGGTAGTAACCCCGATGTTGAAAATGGTGGGTGCTTTCAATGCGACCACGAAGGATCATCCGCTCATTCAGATGGGCACGCCCGACCCGTACACGTCGCCAAAGTGAAGTGTAGGAACCAATCAACCAGAGAAGGAACACAACCATGAAAACTAAAAACCTACAACACCTGATCGCTGCAGCACTGTTTTGCCTGGTGGCATTCACAACCTCTTCTGCTCAAACCACCGACCCGCTGCCCTCGTGGAATGAAGGTGCGGCCAAAAAATCCATTATCGATTTCGTCACAAAGGTGACGAAACCCGGTTCACCGGATTTCGTGCCCGCCCCCGAACGCATTGCCGTGTATGACAACGACGGCACGCTCTGGAGCGAACAGCCCGTGCCAGTCCAGTTTTACTTCGTGGCCGACCGCGTGAAGGCGCTCGCACCGCAGCATCCCGAGTGGAAGACCCAGGAACCTTTCGCCTCGATTCTAAGGGGCGATGTGAAAGCGGCGCTCGAAGGCGGCGACAAAGGGCTCATGGAACTCTTCATGGCGACGCACACCGGCATGACCACCGACGAGTTTGCGCAACTGGTCAAGGACTGGATCGCCACCGCGAAACATCCAACGACCGGCAAGCGCTTCGTCGACATGACCTATCAGCCGATGCTCGAAGTGCTCGCGTATCTGCGCGCAAACGGCTTCAAAAACTTCATCGTCTCCGGCGGCGGCATCGAGTTCATGCGCGTATGGACCGAAGCGGCTTACGGCATCCCGCCGGAACAGGTCGTCGGCAGCAGCATGAAGACGAAGTTTGAACTGCGCGACGGCAAGGCCGTGCTCGTGCGCCTGCCGCAGTTGAACTTCAATGACGACAAAGGCGACAAGCCGGTCGGCATCAACCAGCACATCGGCCGCCGGCCCATCGCCGCGTTCGGCAACTCCGTTGGCGACCAGCAGATGCTGGAATACACGCAGGGCGGAAGCGGCGCACGGTTCGAGCTACTGGTGCTGCACGACGACGCGGCGCGTGAATTCCCCTACGGCCCCGCGCGCGGACTGCCGGACGTCAAATACGGTTTCTTCACGCCTGCGCTGGAAGACCATGCGAAGAAGGACGGTTGGACCGTCGTCAGCATGAAGGACGACTGGAAACAAGTCTTCCCGGCCGCGCGGTCCGAGGTAACGGCCATTGACATCCTGTTGGAGCCGGACGCCGCAATGCTGCAAAAGTCCGCGGATAACAACGCTCGCCTGCTCGGAGTTTTCCCGAAAGGTTTCGCACTGGATGCGACGCACACTCCGCACATCACGATGATCCAGCGTTTCGTCCGCACGGCGGATCTCGACAAGGTCTATGCCGCCGCCAGCCAGGTTCTCGCTCGCGCTGACGTGACGGGCATAAAGCTGGAAGCCTTCAAGTACTACTACATCCCGAGCGGGCCCATTGGCCTGGCGGGAATTGTCGCGAAGCCGACGCCGGAATTGCTTAAGCTGCAAGCGGATCTGATTGCCGCCGTGGCGCCGTTCACGGTGAAAACCGGAGACTCGTCTGCGTTCGTCACTACGCCCGATGATCCGATCATCGACCCGGCGTTGATCGGATATGTTGCGGCGTTCGTGCCGAAGGGTTCCGGCGGGAATTTTAATCCGCACGTCACCACTGGCGTCGCCCCCAAAGAATACCTCGACAAGATGCTGGCCGAACCGTTTGAGAAGTTCACCTTCTCGCCCGCGGGCGCGGCCGTTTATCAGCTAGGCCAGTTCGGCACTGCGGCGAAGAAACTCAAGGAGTTGAATTTGAAACCGTAATCCGGGGAGTCGCACAGTGTCGAGCGTCAAAGTGCGCCGATCGGCTTTCGACAAATCAGAGAGCAACGAAAATGAACAAAGGAATGCATACGAAAGGCAAACGCGGCATCATCGCCACCGCGCTCATTTGCGCGCTGGTGTTCGCAACAGCCGCGCACGCGCAGACGGTTGCGTCTGCGACCACGACAAAACCCGCTGCCGCTGACGCTACCAACGGACAGAGTGAAACAGAACCGACTGCGGCGACCGTGAAGAAGAAGACGGCGCAGGCTATTTCCTCCGGTGATCGATCAGCAAAGACGTCAGCGGATAAGGTTGCTGTCGTCGCTCCGAGTTCCGCCGCGAGGGTTCGCGAAGCGTCGGAGCGGGATACGACCGATCCGCAAACCCCGGCTCCGGCTGCAAATGACGCGGCTGAGCTGGCGAAGAAACTTTCTAATCCGTTAGCGTCGATGATCAGTCTTCCGATGCAGAGCAATTTTGATTTTCGCATGGGCACTGGCTCAGGTTGGAAGTACACGCTCAATATGCAGCCGGTGATTCCGATCGCGTTGAGTCCGAAATGG
>JAMQPI010000021.1 GCA_023717565.1 Pyrinomonadaceae bacterium
TTGTCTGATTTGGTAGGAATGAGCGCTGCGAGCGCCGGCCGATCAACGCCGGGCAACATGCCGATAACCATTTTTGCCGTGGCCATGGCTGCGCCCGTATTTCCCGCGGACACAAAGCCATCTGCCCGACCTTCGGTAACCAGTTTCGTACCGATCCTCAAAGAGCTCTTCTTCTTACGCCGAACTGAGGTGGCGACGGGATCGTCCATCCCGATCACCTCCGCGGCTTCCACCAACTCAATCCCCCGATCTCCATCTCCGCGCCAGCCGCACCGACGAAGCTCAGGCTGAATCTTGTCCGGCTGTCCAACGAGGATTACTACCACGCCCAGGTCGCGTGCTGCTGCTAGCGCCCCATCAATCTCAGCGTGAGGAGCGTTGTCACTGCCCATCGCGTCGAGAACGACCTTTCCCGTCAAGCGGGTCTCATTCTTCGACTGATTTCGCAAAGGGAATACTGTCTAGCTGGCTAGGTTTGTTCTACCTGCACCACTTCGCGGTTCTTGTAGTACCCACATTTGGGACAGACCCGATGTTGCAGGCGAGGTTCCTGACAATTTGGACAGGTGGTTGTCTGCGGCACGCGCAGGGCGTCGTGGGCTCGGCGTTTTCCGCGGCGAGCTTTTGAGTGTCGTCGTTTAGGATTTGGCATGATTACTCCAGTAAAGTGATTTTAGATTTTTGATTTGTGATTTTAGATTTAACGAACAGTTGTCACCCGGTCGTAATCCCAGAGACCACCTGCAGAAAAACGTGAAAATCTAAAATCAAAAATCTAAAATTGCAAATCTCTCAGTCCGCTCCAGCGCGGGTCAATCTCCGTCGCGTCACAATTACAATCAGCTGCATTTCTGTCCGCCCCGCAAACCGGACAAAACCCTTTGCAATTCTCCCGGCAAATCAGTTGGGTTGGAATACCCAGCAGCAACTGCTCACGTACTATCTCGTCGACATCGATAAACTCGCCGTCAAAGATCGAGAGCCCCAGGTCTTCTTCCGCGAGTTCCACAGTCTCAAGCGAGAGGTAGGTTTCGGCGGTTATGTATTCCAGCCGGAAGTCACTGCCAATCGGCAACTCGACCGGTTGCAAACAGCGGTCGCATTCTACCTCGGCGACGGCGGCAAACTCACCTTCCACAACTACCTTGTGCTCCGCCCGAGTAATGTGGCCTGAAATTCTTGGAGCCCTGGCAAGAGCTATCCTGTCCTCTTCAAGAACCAATTCTCCGGCCGAGTACTCATGAGCAAAATTGCCTGCCTTGTGTTCCAGCTTTGCAAGTTCAACCCGCATGACACACTACTCTGTGACAAGAATCGTTTTCCGGCAGCTAGTGCACAAACGTTTTATTATAGCCACGAGACCTGAGGTGTCAACGCAGCTACAGCTAACCGCTATCGAGATCTGCGGTAACCAGGGTGTCTAAGGCGTCCTTCAGCAGGGCCCTGGCGAGTCGCTCGTTGCCACCGGTGACCAACCCACCGACATCCTGTTCGACCCCTTGAAACAGGGGCAAAACGGCGAGATGGCCTCCGCCGGCACGTTTCCTACCCGCCCGTTTTGGACGGCGCGCAAGATCTACAGACTCGGCCTTTTCGAATGACTTCAGTGCTAACTTCTCCTGACCCGCCCGCCTGTAGATCAACCCCAGGACGTAAAAGGCTTCGCCATAAGCGGAGTCAAGCTCGGTCGCTTTGCGCAAGTGACGGGCTGCCAGTGAATCGCGGGCCAGCTGGTAATAGAGACAACCGAGTGCGTAATGTGCTTCGGGAGAAGGCTTGCTTGCCAGGGCGCGTTTGAACTCTCGTAGCGCATTACGCCAGTTCTCTTCAGCAATGAAGAGGCGACCGAGCCCATAATGGGCCGCGAAGGAAGGGGCTCCTCGCTGCGTCGCCTTGTTCAGTAGCTCCTTCGCACGTTCGGTGTCGCCTTCATCGGCACAGGTCAAGCCGAGCAGCAGCGAAACTCGCATGTCTCCCGGTGCAAACTCATAGGCCCGGGCCAGATAACCCTGAGCCAGCCGCGTTTTGCCGGTGCGGAAAAAATGCTCGCCCACAAAAGAAAGCAGGGGAGCATTGCCACTCGCCAACCGTACTGCGCGTCGCAACGATCTAATACCGCGCCCTACCTGCTGATCTTCGATCAGAAGGAAACCTTCGTTAACAAGCTGTTCGAAGTTGGCTCGTTCGGAACCTTGATAAAAGGAAAGGATCTTTACGCGCAATTCTTCGCGACGCGCGCTCTCTTCCTGCTCCTCGGCCTCCTTCTGACAGCGCGCGTTCCAGAGCTTCTCCAACCTCGAGCCCTCGACAATCCCGTCTTCCGAGAGTAGTCCGATCAGCGCTTTAACCAAAGCCCGATCGAAGTAGGAGTTCTGCGCTTGCCGGAGGAGGAGGTCCAGTCCCCGCTCCAGACGTTCCGTCAATCGCCCGAGTCTGTTCTCGAGAGCTGAAATACGCTCCAACAAGTGCTCCTCACTGGAGGCGCTTGATTCAGCAAACTCGTAACGAGATGACGGCGGCTCGACGACAATCATGAGGCGCGTTCCACAACGCGCGCAAAAATCCTGACCCAGCGGATTTGCGGCCAGGCATTTCTGGCAATAATGAGAGACTTGCGTCATTTCAGGTTTTTTATTGTCGGGTCTAGACCTCTGTTAGATGACGCTGGATTAGTGACGCTTCTTTCGTTTCTTAGGTCTTTCGAACGGAGCATCAGTAATAGTCAGAACACAGAGCGCTCCATCAAACGACACGGCTGGCACAATATTCACTTCCACGATTTTGCCCGGCTCAACTCGGACCCCTTCGCGTCTGGTGGTTGCAAATCCAGGAAGCTTGTCCGATCCAATTTCGTAGCTTCCAGCAGGTAAGTCAATTTCATAACAACCGTCTTCATTAGAAATTACATTGAACGTTTCTGTCGAGCTTTTTACGGTGATACGCACCTTAGGAATAGGCATGCCGGCAATATCAATAACTCTGCCTTTGAGTGTTCCGGCACTCTGCGTTTGAATGCTCAAAGCAGTTGCACATAAAAGCATCACCGTAGTGACCAGCGATAAGACCTTCTTCATACCTTTTCTCGATTCAACCGACGTTTAGCAATTGTCTATCGCTTCCGAACTCGGCACCGGAGTCAGCACTCAGTACTCGTAAAAACCGCGGCCGGTTTTTCTTCCCAGCCAGCCCGCATCAACGTACCGCTTTAGCAAAGGACACGGGCGATACTTTGGATCACCGAACCCTTCATGCATTACGTTCATTATAGCCAGGCAAACGTCCAGGCCAATGAAATCCGCCAGCGTCAACGGCCCCATCGGATGATTCATGCCCAGCTTCATAATACCGTCAATACTCTCTCGCGTCGCTACTCCCTCGTACAGAGTAAAGATTGCCTCATTAATCATAGGCATCAGAACGCGGTTGGAAACGAACCCCGGGGAGTCCTGACAGTCGAGTGCAGTCTTGCCCAGTTTCTCGGTTAGCGCGCGCACTTTCTCGTACGTTTCGTCGGACGTCGCGATGCCGCGGATGACTTCCACCAACTTCATTACCGGCACAGGATTCATGAAGTGCATGCCAATGACTTTGTCGGCCCTGGTGGTGGCTGCGCCCAGCTTGGTAATCGAGATCGAGGACGTGTTCGAAGCCAGGATCGTTTCGCGAGGCGTGATCTCATCGAGGGATTTGAAAATCTGGCTTTTGACTTCCAGGTTCTCGATTACTGCTTCGATCACGATCGACACGTCTTTCAGTAGCTCAAGGGAAGTCGTCGCCTGAATGCGGTCACGGATCGCACCCTTCTCATCGGCAGCCAGGCGTTCCTTATCAACATCTCGTTGTAAACTTTTGTCGATTGCCGCGAGCCCACGTTCAAGGAACTCGTCCTTCACATCACGCATGACGACGTGATAGCCGGCACGCGCGACAACCTGCGCGATACCGCTGCCCATTGTCCCGGCGCCAACAACCCCGATGACTTCGTTCACTTGCTTAAACTCCGAATCGACCAACTATCGCCAGTCAGGCGGCGTTGATGGAGGTACATACTCGCGCTCTAATTCGCCACTAGTCTTGCTAGCCAACGAGGCATCGCCAGAAGGAAGCGCCCGAGCCGCTTCGGGATAAAGCAACCTTCCGCTCTCACCAAACAGAAAGTACAGAGTGAAAACACAGAGGGCCGAGCCCACAGGAAAACTCATCCCGGCCACAATCGCCGCGGTGAGTCCCATTGTCCTAGCCCAACGCTTGCGTTTCAGCAGTGCGTAACCCGCAAGAAACGAAGGGACGGCGTACAATAAAGCAACTAAAACTAAGACGAACACCATGAACGAAAAAAAGGCGACGTCCGGGAATGCATCCCCGTTCTCATTCACAGGCTCCAGGTTCACCATCGCGAGCATGAAAATGGACATGACAGCCATCAGCAGCGTCATCAGTCCAGCGTACGCCAGATGCAGAATGCCAAGGGTTTTGTTGTGACTTGTTGGTGTCATTGTTT
>JAMQPI010000049.1 GCA_023717565.1 Pyrinomonadaceae bacterium
TGCTCGCCCGCATAGGCGTCACCCAACCACACCCGCGCCACGAAATCAGGCGTGACCTTTTCATACGTGTTGAAGTACTTGTCCAACGCCAACAGGATAAAGATGTTCTCCTGCGTATTTGCCCAACGGCCCTGGGTACGATGGTCCAGCAGTCCGCGCACGATCTTCGGGATGAGATCGTTGGTTGGCTGATCGCCGATCAACGCTTCGAGAATAACGCCGTCAGCGCGACGATTAGAATTTAGTAGCAGGTAGTCGTCGTCCTGGTACGAAGAAACAAAATGCGCAGTTGCGGCGGTCTCGGTGACGCGGTTTCCGAGCAGACGGCGAATCGCGGCCACTTGAGTTTGCGAAGCCGGATCACCGGACAAGACTGAAAGCAGCCAACCGAGGGATTCGAGCGACAGGTTCTTCAAATGCAATCCGGCAAATCGACGCGCGCGGGCCGTGTCACGGTCTCCCATCTGCGCGCGCGCGTAAAGCGCATAAGAGATCAAAGCTCGTCGCGCATCCACTCCATAGCGAGACGGGATATGCACCTCGATGTTACGCAAGTAGTTCCGAGACTTCTCCAGCATGTCCGCCGGCACATCGAATTTCTTCTGCTTAGCACGGGCGAGCGCATGGGCAACATGAATACTTAAGTAGGGCCACGACTCGTCGCCGCGTTTCCAGAAGCCAAAACCACCATTGTCGGCTTGCAGTCCCTGGAGTCGTTTGATGTCTCGCATCACTGCCGCCTCGATTTCTTGCGGCGGGGGTAGTTCTTTGGCTTTGAACGCAGTCAATACGTCGCGCAGCGCGGCCACTGAAAGAATGCGCGACGCGAGCTGCTCTGAGCACTCGTAGGGGTAATTTTGCAGATACAAGAATGCGTCAGTGAGTTGTTGCAGCTGGGTTGAAGAAGTCTCGAGCTCCAGTCCGCCGAATTGTTTGAAAACCTCTGCGGGCGGTTTGAATGGCTGAGTAATCGCGCCTTGATCGATTTCACCGTAGGTCGCAAAGGCCTCGGTTGTCGCCGGAGTCCAGACAGGCAGAGAGATCTCGGCCGCGTCAGCCCTGCGCGCCCCGGAAACAACCCCAACTTGAAACCGCGCGGTCCCGGCCGTCGTCGCCGTTGCCGGTATTCGTAACTCGACCCGATCATTTGCAGGTACGGTCAAGCGCCGGCCCGTCGTGACTGACGCAGGTACTGACAAGAGCGCGCTGTTCGCCCGCACGGCCAGGTCAACAGTCATCGGATCGTCAGTCTGGTTCTGCACCACAATTGGCAGCTCAAACTGATCGCCGAAATTCAGAAAGCGTGGCGCTGACGGCCGCACCATCAGAGGCATCCGCGCCGTAATTGACGACTCACCCGAACCAAACTGTTTGTCACCGGCAACTGCGACAGCCATGACGCGATAGCGTGTGAGATTGTCAGGCAGCTTCACTTGTACTTGCGCGCGGCCATTTGCGTCCGTCCGCACCGAAGGAGCGAAGGCTGCGAGCGCGTTGAAGTTTTCGCGTAACCGTATGGGCGTCTCTCCCTCGGGTGGAGGTGTGCCACTGGGACTGGGGCGGGTGACAATCGTAATCATGCCACGCCTAAGGGGCGGCATTTCTGAAACGGAACGGTAAAGGCCTCTGACGCCAAGCAAGCCACCTCTTCCTGGGCCCATCCCCCCGCCCTCACCTGCCTCACGTGCGCGCCAGTACATCGTGATGAATTGCTCTCTCTCATCCGACGTTTTGTCCCGATTGTTTAGCAACACATTTGCACGCGAGTGATAATCGGATACTTCCGCGCTTCGTTGTGGATAGAAGACTGATATAGGGTCGTCAAGCTTGTAATCCGTCAACGCCAACACCGATTCATCAACCACTACCACAGCAACCTCACTCCCACTAACTGGCGTGCCGCGAGCGTCCTTCACTTCCACGCCAACACTCGTCTCGCCACTCGGCTCGATCGCTTTGTCGCGCGGCGTTGCGGCTACTGCCAGTTTGCGATCATATGGTGGGATCGACAGGTTCAGGTCACCGCTCGCAAAGCCAGGTCTCTTCGGCGGCGAACTTGCGCCGCTAGCTGTTGCGCCTGAGATCGCCGAATTACCATCCGCTGCGCCCACTAGATCGACCTGCAGGTAAACGTTCGGGATCCAAGCCGGTTCAATAAGCACTCGCAATGTAATCGTAGGTCCATCCATGTGGAACCACTGGCTCTTCAAGATTCCGGAGCGTCGAATGGTCAACAGACCTTCAGCCGGATAAAACGGAGCTTGCACCAACACTTCAGCTGTTTCACCCGGTTGGTATTCTTTCTGGTTCGGAATTAGCTCGACATCTTCCTTCTCTACTGCGCTTTTCGGCGGTTGTGTGCCTCCGGCTACCCAGAGCGTCAGTTCACTTTCATTGCGTCGTCCGCGATCGTCCCGGATTGTCGAGGTCACGCGATACTGCCCGCCTTGCTTCGGTTGGAAGGCACACTTAACCCCACTGGCCAAAGACCGAATCACACATTCCTGCGAATCAGTCTCAACCTGCTTCCATTCGCCTTTCTCCTGTCGCCAATCCAGCAATACGGCAACCATTTTGATCTCACGACCTACAATCAAATTTCCATCGAGATCCGTAACTATTGATCGCACCACCAGCGGCTCGCCTTGTTGGACAAATGTCGTCTCGCTTTTTAGGCCCACGTACAAATCGGCTGGATGAACCAGCATTGTCGCGGTTGAAGTCCAACTCTGACGGTTTACGTCCACCACGCTCGCCTGGGCCGTCACATTTGACGCTCGCGGCGGATTCACCGAATCAAAATCGATCTGCAGGCGATGTTTGCCCCCGGCATCGGTTGTCGCATTGAAGGTTTGAGTGTGACTTTTGCTCAAATCGGAGCGTTCGATCCACCACGGCACCCATTTACCAAAAGTGAAGTCGCTGCGATTAGGCGGTGTAAAGTGACTTGGAGTAGAGGTCACCCGCCAGCTAACAGCTGCGTTCGGGAGACCGCCACCTGCGTAGTAGTTCGCGTTTACGTAGACCTCCGCTGCACTACCGACGACGTATGGTCCGTCGCTTCCAGTTTTCGCTATCACTTCAAACTCTGGGCGCCGAAACTCCTGCACGTCGAACCTGTGCGAGAAACGAGCGCCGCTCAAATTGCTATTCGTGGCTAGTTGCAAAGTGGCCGATCCGAGATTCATCGCAGGGGGTAGTTTGAGCCGCAGGTCAAAACCACCAAGCGCGTTGAGTCTGGTTCCAGCCTTCGTAACTTCATTGCCTCGTGAGTCTTTAAGTGTGTACTGAACGTCAGAACCAGTGACTGCACTTCCGGGCGCGCCGAGATCACCGTGTTTTCCGCCATAAAAGTGACGAATCCATCCTTTGATACTTACTTCTTCCCCCGGGCGGTAAAGCTTGCGGTCATCAAACACGTACCAGCGCAACAAATTTTCTGACTCGCGCTTGAACCAACTTCCCCGATCCGAGCGGCCGTCGTGTTCGGGCAGGATCGCGACGTCGTTGCCTACACGAGCGACTAGAACATTCTCTTTCGGACTGATCTCCGGTTCGAGCGAGATTCTCGCCAAGCCGTCACCGCCACTTGATGCTTTGAAACCGTAAGGTTCCACAGTCATTGCAACGTCCTTGAGCGGTGAACCGTCTTTCAACGAGGTCGCCCACCCAACCAGATCCGTGCGGTCAACAAATGCATCAAGTCCGATGTTGGTACGCTGCACCCACGATCGCACTAGACCGCGGTGCCACCGATGTCTTCGCGGTTTTGCGTGGGGTTCCACGATGACGATCATCTGGCCGACTCCATTCCTGAGCGCAGAAGCCAGATCTATTTGCGTTTCTACTATTTCATCCGCAAGGTTCCGGACCGCTACAGTCTTGTTGTATGTGAGCCGACCTGGCGGGGTTTTGGGACCCTTCGATTCATCGTGATGAATCCAGTCAAGCCATGCCGGCCAATCCGTTGGCTCAACCGAATACAGCCTGACCTTGAGTTGATATTGGTTGACTGTGTAGACGGAAAAGCGCGGCGGGCCCTCGGGATTTAGAACGACGAACCCATCGCCGGGCGCGAATAGGGATGGCGAAGCAGGGCCCACGTAGAAACTGACGGTGTTGTCGAGACCCAGTCTTTGACCGAATTGATCTTCGATTGAACCATCGAGCGTTACCTGGTAGTTGGTGCGGCCCCGCATCAATCCTTTGATAACCAGGATCCCGGCGTATACGGAGGTCTTCAGTCCATCGATTGCAGGTTCGACTTTGACTTTCGATTCGTCCACGGTCGCTGCCTTCAGCGGATTACTGAATTCGATGTTGAAAGAATCAAACGGATCGCAGCGCTGGCTCTCACAATCATGTTTGACCACACGCAGAGCTCCGTAAGTGCGAAACGAGAACTGTTGCGCCTTGGTTGTGAGGCGAGGACCCTCGGCAGACGGAATACCGGGACTAACCGAAACCGTGATCAATGTCGCCGGTGGCAACGCATTCTCAGTCCCACCCGTTACCGGATTAACAGCCCGAAATACCAGAGAGCGCTCTCCTTCTTTTGAATTTATCAGTGCTCTTAGGATCTCGTCAGCCGCAATCTCGTCACTAGTCGCGAGCCGAGTCTTGATTTCTTTGTTACCGCCCCGCACTTTGATCGTTCGCAACACCGCTGCCGGATCGATCCTCTGATCGAAGGCCATGAAAATAAGCGTATCCCGCGACTCTGTGGTTTCGTTCATGGGCAGATTCATCTTCAACGTCGGCGGGGGTGTAGCGAAACTCCAAGTCTTGCCTGCCGCGAGTTGGCCACCATTTGCCGATCTCGTTCCGGCGGGAACGTTGACCGTGTATTGCGTCGCCATAGGAAATCTTCCGGCCGGCTCAAACAGTAAGGTCTTCGTTCCCACCCAACGCCACTTGCCCGGCGGCTGTGGCGCCAATTTCACCGGCACGTTCGCGGCTTCTTCCTGCGAACTCATGGTGATCATCGGCTGCGAGAAGGTGACGCTCAGTTGCGGCGCGAGCGGGACGTCGCCTTCGGGCGCGTAACGGAGGACCTCAAGCGGACCGGGCGCTGTCGTTTCGGGAGCTGAGTCAGTTGTTGGCTGCGGAAACGAGACGTTGATGGTCTGGCCGGTACGCGGCGGTGGCAGAGATCTCTCACGCAATGCGAATTCCTGCGCGTCAGTGGCATCGACCTGCATAGGGGGCAGGCGTTTTAGAATGCTTTCAGTTTCGTTCTGAGATAGCTCGCTGGCGGAAACCGGATTCGTTGTGGGCCTTGGCTCGGGTTGATCGACTCCGGGACTCAAACGAAAGCGTAAGCCGGACTCCTCGTTTGAAGGGTCTTCTCTCTGACTCGTAGTGGGCGAGCTGTCAATTGTCTTCGCGAATGCTGTTGTTGGCCGGGTCAGCGAAGTGACGAACAAGGAAAAGATCAGTAGGGAGGAAAGCAGCTTTCTAGGAGGGGGCATACCGTTCAACGCTCCTTGAGGTTGAGACTCCTGGGCTAGAGGAATTTGACGTGCGTGACTAAGGGAACGAATAGTCCCGGTCCATCCGAGGTTTTCACTCTGTGTTGTTCCGAACAAACATCACACCCCGTAACGGGGTGAAAACCAAAACCTACTGGGTCGCGTTCCGGTCTATAAACATCACACCCCCTAACGGGGTGAAACCTCAGCGTTTCCAAAGTGTGTGGTCCTATCGCGGCGTCGTCGCCGATTCAATTTCTTAGACGCACCGGCAGAGGATTGGTTCCAGTCAAATATGGTTGTCGCTGCTTAGTATCACCCTGCGTCGAAATAGTTGCGCGAGTTGTTCGTGGCTGTGGCCATCAAGATCGCGCGCCTAAGTTGCTCAGGTGCGAACTGTCATTTCCTCTGAACTCCGTTAGGCTACTTTACCCGAACTCTCTGCATCATAGCCCCGGCAACAAACCCTCGCGCGGTCTCCCCCGCATGGTCCTGGCAGCTTTAACCGAGACCAACTTCGGTCTCGATTCGAACCAAAAGTGCGAAGTAACTTCGCGCGGCAGCGCATTCGATACTAGCCGCGTTACCTTGAAGTGTGCCTTGCCCGCGCACTCCATCTTCCAAAGGAGAAACACCATGAGCCGCATCGGCATAATTGCTTCCCGCGTGCCGCGATTGCATTTGCCCAGGATTCTGTCGAAACCATTGACCACTTCAAGTGTTCCTGGAATCCCAAAGTTAGAAGCGATCACAATCAAAGCACTCGGACTGATACTGTCTTTGACCTTTGCTGCAACTGCTGCCTTGGCGCAGACCGCAGCCCCAACTGCTACGGGCTGGGTAGTGCTTCCAGTGAACGAATACACCGCCCTGCGACGTGCAGCTTTTCCGGCCGATGCGGAGCCCGCGGCGCCACCTGTCGAAGCAACCCTGAGCCGGATCGACTATGACCTCAAGGTCGATGGCGATCTCGCATCCGGAGAAGCTCGGCTCACGGTCGACGTAATAAAAGACGGTTGGGTTCGACTGGCGATGCCCGATGGTCTGATGGTCCGTGAGGCGCACCTCGACGGCCGCGAAGTGACGCTCGTCGCCCGGCCAACTGAAAAGGGACCGGGAGCAGGCGATCTGCTCTTTTCCCGCGCCGGGCGATCAGTATTAACTCTGAAGATCGTGGCTCGGGTTACGACGGTGGCGGGAACGGAAATCCTTCAGCTTCCCGTCAGCAATTCGGCAGTCTCGCGCGCGAAAGTAGAGTTGACCCGCCAGGATATCGACGTCCGCATCACTGGCGGGCTCCTCCTGGAACACTCCGACACGACAACTGGAAGCAGTTGGACCGCTAACGGACGCGGTAACGAACCTCTGACCTTTGCCTGGAGGCGCCGTGAGGACGATCAACGCGCCATCCAGCCACTCCGACTGCGAGGAGCAGTTACCGAGCTGGTGGGACTGGGCGAAGATATGACTCAAGTCAGCGCCGAGATCCAACTCGAAGTGTTGCAGGGTCAGGCCGCTGAAGTTCACGTGCTGTTGCCGGAGCAGTTCAACGTCAATCAAGTCTCTGGAGCCACTGTTGCTGACTGGGATGTAACGGCTCGCGATCTGAAGGTCACCTTCATTGAGCCGGTGCAGAAGACGGCGCGGTTTACCGTGAGCGGAGAACTGCGACTGGCACGGGCCGGCACGCTCGACGTCCCCCTGATTAGACTTCCCACGGTCGAGCGCGAAACCGGAGGCATAGCTGTCGAGGTGCTGGGCGCAGGTGAGATAAAGGACCGTCGGCCAAGTGGGCTGGAAGAAGCCGAAGCCTCAGACTTAGGCCAACTGATATCGAGCCGGCAATCACCATCGTTGGTCGCATTTCGTCTGCCACCAGCGGAGGGGAAATCGCCACGGGCGCTTTCGCTCGACGTGGCGCGCTATACACCTCAGGCCGTGCTCACGGCGAATGTTGAAGAAGCCGAGTACAGCGCGCTAATCACCGCCGATGGAAAGATGTTGGTGCAGTCGCGATTCGCAGTGCGCAACAATCAGCGAAATTTCCTGAAACTCAACCTACCCTCAACCGCCGTGCTTTGGAGCGCTTCGGTAGCCGGTCGTCCTATTAGACCGGGGCGCGCTGCCGACGGCTCACTGCTGCTGCCGCTCGAAAAAACGAGAACGGGAGAGGATGCCGATGCCTTCGTGGTCGAAATTTCATACCTCGATCGCGCGCAGCCGTGGATCGATAAAGGTCATCTTCGGCTCTCATTGGTGACGGTGGACTTGCCTATTTCGAAGTCCCAGTTGTTATTGCACCACTCTCCACTCTTTCGATTGACCTTGCTGTCCGGCACCTCCGGGAGCTTTCGCGTCGAGACATACCGGGCACCGGAATCGAGTGCGCTGCGAGGGGGCGCCCGTCCCACAGCACCAGTCTCCGAAGGCATAGCGCCACAAGATTCAGCGGGCGCAAACAAGCTGGTCTCGTCACTGCGCGATACCAAACGGCCGTCAAAGCCGGCTCGCAATCTTCCTTTACGCGTTGCTTTTCCACACTTCGGTCCCTCTATCTTCCTGGTAGCAGAACTGACTAGTGAAAACCAGACGCCGGTTTTGGAACTTGATTTTCAACGGGACAAGAAGCGAGGTGTGAAATGAAGAGAACGATAATACTGATACTAATCTTAACGTCGGTGGCCCAGGCCCAACAGCGGAATTTGCCCTTTGATGCAGCACTCCCAGCACCGGGCTCATCAGGTACCGTGACGCTGCCGCTAACGGAGTATAACCGGCTCAGCGAACTCGCCCTGCGCAAGCTAAAGGCGCCGGACGCACCACCGCTTCCATTCGTTTTGTCGCGTGCTGCTTTCAGGCTCAGAATTGAAGACCAGAGGCTCGTCGGCACAGTGGATATCGAAGGCGCTGTACTGGAGAAAGGACCGACAAAGGTCCCGCTTACCTCCGGTCTCACAATTCTTGAAGCCCGACAGGCTGGTAGTCCTTTACCCATCATGCAGGAAGGATCGACCCACTCGGCGATCATAAACGGCCCGGGTCGTTTCTCCGTCACACTGAACGTTGCCTCCTCTCTGACAATAGATGCGGGACGCGCTTCTTTCTTCGTACCTGTTCCATCTGCTAGCAGCTCACTGCTTACCCTCGAGCTGGCGGGCAACCACGCAGATGTGCGGGTCGAGCCGGGTCTGATTACCAGTAGAACAGCAGTGAACGGCCGCACCACCATCGAGGCGACGCTCGAACCCGGCAAACCGGCACGAGTGTGGTGGACCACTAGAGAAATTGCGGCTCCTGTCGCGCAACGCGAAGTACGCTTTCTGTCTGACATCAAGACAGTAGTCTCAGTCGGCGATTCGCAAATGCGCATCACCGCTCTTTGCGACCTCGCGGTTATTCAGGGTGAAGCCATTGAGTTTCGCATGCCCCTGCCGCCGGGCTATGAGTTGACTGAAGTGACTGGCAGCACGCTTGATTCCTACGATGACCAGGCAGGTGTATTGATTCTCAGAGTCCGCGAGTCCTCCCCTCGCAACCATCAGTTTCTGGTTGCCCTCGAGCGCACGAACCGGGACACCAAAGTCGAGGCTCCCTTGTTTGCCTTCGAAGGTGCCCAGCGCGAAATCGGCGAGGTGCTGGTTGAAGGTGTTGGCGCCATGGAACTGACACCGTCTGAGAGCGGAGGCCTGCGACGCATGGATGTCCGAGAAGCGTCGGCCATCGCTCGATCCCTGGCTCGCTTTCCGTTACAAGCAGCTTTTCGTTACAACCGGCGGCCTGGGGACACGCCAAAGCTCCAGCTCGAGTGGACCCAGTTTCCCGATAGTCCGGTTCTCTCAGCAGTGGCCGAGCGTGCCACCATCACTACCTTGACTAACGTCGAAGGAAAATCTCTCACGGAGGTTACCCTTCGAGTCCGCAACCACTCACAGCCGTTCGTCAGAGTGCAATTGCCGAGCGGCGCAACGCTCTTGTCGGCAGAGGTCGAAGGCCAAAGGGTCAAGCCGATGCTCGGAACAGATGGCAGTCGTGTTCCATTATTGCGCACCGGCTTCAATCCCAGAGGCGCTTACACGGTGTCGTTTGTGTACTTGAATTCAGGAACACGTTTCGGAAAGAGTGGCGCTTATGAGATGGGACTGCCGAAGCTGGATATTCCTGTCAACCTACTGACCTGGGAGATCTCTTTGCCAGACCGAATTGAAGTTCGGCAATTCGGCGGGAACGCGCTGGCGGCTGAGCTCTTTCCTGCGGCGGCCCAGAATTTTCTGACTTTTGACATGGACGGCACGGAGAAAGATTCCGACTCCGTGGCTCAAACCTCAGCAGAATTCGGAGGCCTGGGAGCAGGACAGATCGGCGGGGTGGTGGTGGATCCTAATGGTGCAGTAGTTCCTAACGCGGCCGTCAACGTAATCAATATACAAACTGGCGCAAGACTAACTACCAGCTCTGATGGAGAAGGGCGTTGGGTGGTTTCAGGCGTGCAGCCGGGGGCGGTCAGTGTCAGCATTGAGTCGCCTGGTTTCAAAGCCGCTCGACATGAACTTCAGGTCAGCGGATATCAACCCGCGCGGCTGGCTACAACACTGGAGGTGGGAGCCGCAACTCAGACAGTTACAGTAACCGCCGCCAACGAGCTTTCTACTATGAGGCCTGGCATCACGAATCGGATGATCGTGGAACTACCGAGCAGGGGTGAGTCTTTGCAGACGCAGACGCCGTCGCAGAACGTCTTAAATCTGCAGCGCCGGGTGGCGGGTATTCTTCCAGTGCGAGTGGACATACCCCGCGCCGGCAAGTCCTATCGATTCGTGCGCCCACTGGTAATGGAAGAAGAGACCAAGGTCACGTTCCAGTACAAGTCGAAGTAGATATCACTCAAGCGGCAGAAATTCGCAGGTTGGGAAGGGCGGTTTACCCCCGCTCAACATTCGCAGCCAGTCAACGATGAACAAGTAATTCAAGGATGAATGCTGCGAATGTTG